>WRIE01000045.1 GCA_009782875.1 Eubacteriaceae bacterium
CTCATATAATGGTAAACAGCCTTTTTAGCGTTATTATACCATTTATCGACATTTATGGACATATTAAACAGCCTCTTAGATACCCAAGATCTAATGGATAGATAAAACTCGGATAGCGCGGATGTGCGCTGCCCTTTGGTCTGTCAATGATGATTTAGACAAGATCGTTCGCCGCCACCAGGATATAGAGTACACTATGGTGGTTAGAGGTGTGCCCTCGCCCAGACTTAAACGCCAGCCCACAATAGACTTCTGCATAGCTTAGGCCGTATTTTTTGCTAGAAACACTTCTATTTGAGAGGGCTTGTTTGGTTTGCGATTTTTGCATGCCTTTAGAACGTTAATGGCTGTTAAGGACTTTTTTAATTTGATAACTTACCAATCGGATTATTAGCAAATGATTAAGTTTTTGCCACTGCCAGATCATATATTAGATGATGGTTGAATAGAATGTAATGCGCATGCTCTGCATGCAGCAACAAATAGACTAGCTTGGATACAAAAATAATGGATATTAGCAAAAATGAATCCTCTGACAAACCAATTCAAAACTCTCCTGAGGTTGGCGGGGCGTACATCGAGAAACCTTTCATTTTCAAGGTTGTAGACGACACTACGAAAGAGCCGTTATATGGAGCTGTTTTTATCTTGTCCCAAGGCGAGACACAATTGGCTTTCTCTTCTTCCGATGAGGATGGCATTGTGTACTATTCCCCATTATATCCCGGCAAGTATGTGATAAAGCAAATACTTGCCCCTCCGGGATATTCACAAAAACAACCGGAATACGAGCTTTCAGTTGATGGCACAGGCAATTTCTCGATTGCTGGATTTGAGCCGGGATTCATCATTATTAGCAACACCCCTATTTAGAGAACTCATACAAAGCGCCTTATTGCGGCATGTCCATCTGTTTGCATATATATGCTTTGCCAAGCTATATATGCAATTAAAAAAAAATAACTAGGAGGAAGCGCATATTATTAATCCCCGAGTAGCAGTAGGGGTCTAACCTGCGCGAGATTTTGATGAAAAGAGAGGTCTTTAAAAGGGTTATTTGCGTTGTGTGCGCCACAACCTTGCTTTTCAGCCTTGGGGCATGCGCCTCTGGCAATTTTAAACAGCTGGGTTTCGGGACAACATCAGATTTGGCCAAGGATTTGAACAAGTTCCTAGAAAAGCAACAATATACCAAACTTCCGGAGTTCAAACCAGAGGATAACGCAGATAAAGACATTTACTCGACTTTTGATGTAGCCAAGTTGGATTCGATAACTTTGGCAGCGTGCAAAGAGAAATCCGGATCCGAAAAGCTTGTTTTGAACCTGCCATATGATATGAAAAACAATCCAAAGGCAATTGGGGATTATCTAGGCATCATTTGCGCGCTAGTTGACAAATTCGCTGGGTTTGACTATATCCAACCTGTTGGAAAGGCAATTATTGAAGAAGCCAGAGAATCGTTTAATGTAGGTTCTATCGTCTTCACATTCACTATTGATGAGGATGAAGGATACATCTTCACTGTTTCTACGGTGCTATAGAATAGTGCTGAAAACATTGTTTAGAAATACCTGCCATTTTTTATGGCAGGTATTGTTTTGATAAAGATTCGCGAACAGCATCTATTGGCGACACTTATAAGCGCACTGGCAGGCTGGGGCCTATCGGATCCAGCCTACCATTTATTGACAGCGCGATGATTACTTTGCCAGGGCAAGGGTGCCCATGGGATCCCATGGCTCAAGCGGGAAAGCATCCTCCCCTAAAGCTTCCAAAGCTTGCTGGTTCAGGTATTTTTTGTGGACAACCGCTTGGTAAGTGAAGTTGTCAAACCATTCGCCCGTCGCCAAGTAGAATCCCTTGGATCCGGAATCGGTGCCCCAGCTGTTCTCGATTTTCCACTTCTCCACAGAACCATCGCTGCTGAAAGCCACTCCAGTCAAAAGCATTGCATGGTTCATTGCGCTGTCCAACAAATCCAAGCGCTCGCCTTTTGACATGCCAAACTTGATACCGCCGAGGATATCGCCGAACTTAAATGCCTCTATCGAGTAGATGCCGGTTTTATCGTCTGAATAGTGGTTTGAGTCGCATCCAAACCAGACAGGGTCATTGTCTTGGAGCTGGGCTAAGACCATTTCCTTAAACGCGTCCATTGGAACATTAATGTAGCTGATCTGGGTTCCAACCACATTTCCTATATATCTGACAGTGAAACGCTTGTAATAGGGTTTGTCCGGCGTTGGCGAATTGATAATGCTGGCGTAGTCCTGCATATTAATCCCAACATACTTTTCAAAGAACCCTTGGGGCGTGACGCCTCTGTCAACATAGTATTTTTTCTTCTTGTCTGTATATGCAAAATCAAAAGAAACAGGCGGCACGCCGTAGCATATGCACAACGCGTTAAACACTTCACCAAGCATTTCTTCCTTGCGGGAATTGGCTTCTTCCACTTTCCCTGCCGAAGCCAATTCCCTTAGCTCGATTGCATATTCCCTGATCTTTGAGTTGATTAGCCGGTTGAGCAATCGGGTATTGCCGGCTATGGTAGTTTCTGGCATTGCGCTTGCAGGCACTATGCCGTATTTCTCTACCAAAGCAGCCATCATGTCCCACTGGCCGCCGTCAGAAATGCCCCCTTTCAACAGGAAAGCGACAATCCTGTCTGTAAGGGGCAAGCCCGCTGTGTCCATTATCGACTCAAGAGTGTAGTTGACCCTCTCAAATTTATCCCAAAATGCCAAATAACTTTCTGAGAGCTCGATTTTTGACACATTGAGCTTGCTCTCTATCTTTTGGCGCATCATATTCAGCGAGGCAAACAACCAGCATCTGCCGGTTTGTTTTTGGTTTCTTGGTGACGATGTTGGGATGTCGATATCAAAATTATATGTTGAATTGCCAGCGAGCGATATGTCAAAGGAGCTTTCTGCCAGCATGCTCTGTGATACCGCAGTCCTTAAGGCCATATTGGTTTTGTTTTTCTTGAAAGCGTCTATTAGCTGCGCAGACTTGCCAATGCTTACTGATTTTCCGTTGTCCATTATATCTCCTCAATGCAAAAAAAGCGTGGAAAACCACGCTTTTTTACTTTTATTTTGCGTTCTCTCTTCTAGCTTTCGCTTCAGCAATGATCTTGTCGCTAAAAGCCGCTGGGACTTCTTCGTACCTCTCAAACGCCATTTCAAAGGCGCCTCTTGCTTGTGTCATCGAGCGGAGGTCCGTAGCATATTTGAATACTTCAGCTAATGGGACTTCTGCGCTAATCTGTTGCTTTCCGCCACGGATTTGCTCCATGCCCATAATTCTACCGCGCTTCTTGTTTAAATCTCCCATGATGTCGCCCATATAGCGGTCAGGAACAGTAATTTGCATCCTGTAAATCGGCTCGAGGAGGACTGGACCTGCATTTGGGATGCCCTCCCTGTATGCCAAGCTTGCAGCTGTGACGAATGAAATCTCGTCAGAGTCTACTGGGTGGAATTTTCCGTCAAAGAGGGTCGCCCTTAGCCCGACGACTGGATATCCGGCTAAAACTCCCCTTTTGATTGCATTGAGCAGCCCCTTTTCAACTGCAGGGATAAATTGCCTTGGCACAGTGCCGCCCACAACTTTGTCCACAAAATCCAATTCGACTTCTAAATCGAAGGTGGGCTCAAACTCGATGTTGACAACGCCAAACTGCCCGGAACCGCCCGATTGTTTCTTGTGTTTGCCTTCGGCAACAGCTTTCTTCTTTATTGTTTCCCTGTAAGGGATAATCGGCACTTCAACTTCGACATCAACGCCGAACTTTGATTTGAGCTTGCTGGCGATAATATCAATTTGCATCTCTCCAACGCCATAGATCAATGTCTGGCTTGTCTCGGAATTGCGCTCGATAATGATTGTTGGGTCTTCTTCCCTGATCCGCCCAAGGCCGCTTCCTAATTTATCTTCGTCCCCCTTTGACTTGGGTGATATAGACAAGAAAATGTTCGATTTGGGGAAATCAATTTTCTCAATCTCATATTTCTCTTTGGGGTCGCAAAGGATGTTGTTTGTCACAGATTCTGCAAGTTTTGCAAACGCGCCGATGTCCCCAGTTGCCAATGTATCGACTTCAATCTGTTTTTTGCCTTGCATTGTATAAATGTGGGATATTTTTTCGCGGCGGTCTTTTTCAAGGTTAAGCAGGTCCATAGTGGATGTCGCTTTGCCTTTGAGTACCTTGAACAAGGAGATTTTCCCGACATAGGGGTCTGCGATAGTCTTGAAAATAAACACGCCAACAGGCTTGGAAGGCTCCACTTCCTCTGGCTGGTCTGCAGAAGGCAACAAACTTACAATCGCGTCTGTTAAAAAGTCGATGCCAACAAGCTTAGTCGCAGAAACGCACAGCACAGGAACCAAATCCCCTGAAAGCACTGCCGCCCCCAAACCTTTCTTGATATCATTATCGCTCAGCTCGCCTTCCTCAAGATACTTCTCCATAAGCTCTTCATCCGCGGAGGCGATCGTCTCTATCATCTCTTCTGTTTGGGAGCTGAATTTTGAGGCGATGTCAGCGGGCACATCCACTTGGCTAGGGGCGCCTTTCGAATCGTACTCATGGCACTTGTGGCCAATAATGTCTATGACTTTCGAAAAACCAAGCCCTTCATCTGCTGGGACATTGTAGCTGGCAGCTTTAGTCCCAAGCAATTCTTGGATTGAAGAAAATGCTTTGTCATATTCAGCATTTTCACGATCGAGCCTGTTTATAACAAATAACGCCGGTATTCCCCTATCCTGGACCATTTCCCATGCTTTCTCTGTTCCCACTTCAACTCCACTAACGGCGTCTATGACTATTATTGCCGCATCGGCAACCCGCAGGGCAGAGATCTGCTCGCCAGCAAAGTCAAAATAGCCCGGGGTGTCAAGCAGGTTGATTTTCACATTTCCAACTTCAAGAGGGATCAATGAAGTAGAAATCGAAATCTGCCTCGTTTGCTCTTCCGCATCAAAATCTGAAATTGTTGATTTGTCTTCTACGCGGCCCATCCGGTCAATTAATTTCGAATTGAACGCCATAGCTTCCACGAGTGTTGTTTTTCCGCTTCCACCATGGCCCAATAAGGCTACGTTTCTAATGTCCTTGCTTTCATAAAACTTCATCGACTTTTAGCGCAGGATACCCCCGCTGTTAAAGCAGTGGGTCTTGTGCGCCTCCTCCTCTTCAGTTAAGTGTGGGCTTGAATTCTCGCATACCCATGCCCTAGCCGCCGCCCACTAGTGTAGATCCATTATGCCAACGTTATCCAATGGCTTAATGCGCATACAGCGCGACTCCTGCCGGCAAGCGCTGTTCACTTGGTTTTTAGCAGAGTTTGGAACCAGCAGGCCGTTTCGGGCGCCTATATATTCTTCATTGAGCGCTTTCGCTAATCAACAAGAGCATGCCTAAATCCCATGCAAGCCCCGCCTCTAAAATAGCAGTGGGGGTTCAACCCCGCATACGCGGGGCATACATAAAGGCAAAATCGTTATTGTTGTCTGCCATGGGACTCTCTTCGTTGCTTATATAGGCTGGCTTCGTATGGTGGTTTATAGTCCAACCCATTTTCTCCAGACTGGATTGGATTATTCCTCCATGAATATCAGTGAAGCATAAGCACAATTACAGAGGCATTGGTGCATAGTGCAAAAGCGCTTCAAGAAAATGCATGCAGAAAACTTTTGGCTAAGCTATATTATATCCCGTAAATGCGCTATTGGCAAGCTTGCATTTTTGCCGATTGGTTTCTTGGATGCATAACTACAAAAATAAAGGCAGGCTTGTCGCGCCTGCCAAATAATTTGTCTATTGACACAACCGGATTATCTAGATTCACTTTTTTCTTTCCGTGTTTTCCTATTTGAAGAAAAGACCCGCCGGATGAATCCAATGCCGCTCCAAGTTATTGAAGCGTACTCTGCCATCTTTTTTATGTTGAGCACATTGGTAGCTTTCGTGCCGGCGTGCACTGCTCCAACAATATCGTTTACCGAGTTCACAGTCCCATTTACTTTGCCGACTATATTTTTTGTGTCGCTTGTGATTTGTCCAACATCAACAACAATCGAATTGATTTGGGCAGTGTTTTGGGCAACGATTTCGTTGAGCTTGGTTACTGTCTCAGTCAAGCGGCGAAGGAGTAAAATCAAGAAAATTGCTACTGCGCCAATTACAATCCCCAATACGAGGTAAAAGGCTTGATCCATCATTATCTACTCCGCGTTGTTTTCTGTCGCTTCCTCGCCAGCCGGTTCACCAGTTTCTTCGACCGCTTCAATCTCGTCTTCCAAATCAGCTATAATGTTCTCCTTCAAATCGTGGATCTGCTCTTTAGCGATGTCAATATATTTGCTGGCTTTCTTAGCGACATCCTCGCCGACATCGGAAAAACGCTCAGAAGCATAACCGACAAAATCGTTTATCTCGTCCTTGGCGATTTTCGCTGTATCCGTAACAAGGATGTACACTTCTTCTCTATTCTCGTATAGTAGTTTTGCTGCTGCGCCTGCGGCAGCCCCAAACGCAAATCCAAGTAAAAACCTTCCTTTTTTCATAAATATAACCTCCCTATATTTTGTATTGTTAGCAGAATTTCACTTTTAAACCATTATATCATAATGAATCTTAAAAAAAGTCTATACAAATGATGTTGCTTATAGATCGTCGCCATTAACGATAACAGCGAAATCCTTTCCACTCAGGTATTCGCGCTCGTAAAGCACAGATACAACCCTTTCTACAACATCCTTGTTCTCGTTTATGATTGCTTTCGCTTTTTTGTAGCAATCATCAATTATGCGCTTTGTCTCTTTGTCGATGATGCTGGCGATCTCTTCGCTGATGTCTTTTGAGCGCATCAAATCCCTGCCAACAAACACTTCTTCCCGGCTGGAGCCGAAAGCGATGGGGCCCAGCTCTTCGCTCATGCCATATTCTGTGATCATTCTCCTGGCGTCTTTTGTGGCAACTTCAATGTCCCTTACAGCGCCAGTGCAAATCACATCAAGCATAACTTCCTCGCTCGCCCTTCCCCCAAGTGTCGCAGTGATTGTTTCCAGAATCCTATCCTTTGATATATGGTTATTGTCGTTTTCGGAAATAGGTATCACATATCCGGCAGCGCCGCCGCGGGGAATTATTGATATCTCATGCACATCATCACAATTCGGCAACAAGTGGAAAAGAAGCGCGTGGCCAACCTCATGGTATGCAGTTATTTTTTTGTCATAGTCAGTGACTATCCGGCTCTTCTTCTCCGGGCCTGCAATTACCCGTTTAATAGCTTCTTGGATATTGGACTGGTCAATTGATTTCTGTTTTCCCCTAGCCGCCAGCAGCGCAGCCTCGTTCATCACGTTCTCCAAATCTGCGCCGGTGAAGCCAGCAGTGGATTTGGCTATTGTCCGGAAATTGACTTGGTCGCTGATTGGCTTCCCCCTGGCATGGACTCTTAGTATCTCTTCCCTGCCTTTCACATCCGGCAAAGTCACTGTGATCTGCCTATCAAACCTTCCCGGCCTAAGCAACGCAGGGTCAAGGATGTCTGCCCGGTTTGTGGCAGCTATAATGATTATGCCTTGGTGGTTCGAAAAACCATCCATCTCAACCAGCAACTGGTTGAGTGTCTGCTCCCTCTCGTCATTGCCTCCGCCCAATCCTGCTCCCCTGTGCCTGCCCACAGCATCGATCTCGTCAATAAAAATTATGCAAGGGGCATTTTTCTTTGCAGTCTCAAACAGGTCGCGGACACGGCTTGCGCCTACGCCAACAAACATCTCGACAAACTCGGATCCGCTGATTGTGAAGAAAGGCACGCCTGCCTCCCCTGCTGTAGCCCTGGCAAGCAGTGTCTTTCCTGTCCCGGGCGGGCCTACCAAAAGCACGCCTTTGGGTATCCTGGCTCCAAGGCTGGAATACTTGTCGGGATGTTTCAAAAAATCGACAACTTCCTGGAGCTCGTTTTTCTCCTCGTCAGCGCCTGCCACGGCTGAAAAGTTGACATCTTTGTCAGAGCGCATGTACATCCGCGCTTTGCTTTTGCCAAAGTTCATAACTTTCCCGCTGCCTGCGCCTTGTTGGTTTAAGAAGAAAAAGAGGATAACACCGATCATGACCAGGGTCAGCGCTATTAGAAGCCCATTCATGAAACTGTCTTCATTCATCAATGACACGTTGACTTTCAGTGTTTTGCCCTGTTCCTTGTAAACCCTTACAACCTCAAAAAATTCTTGTGTGAAAACATAGGAAGTAATTACTTCAACATTGCCTCTAGGATCCACATATGTCTTTTTGATATCCGCCTGTACAAATGCGGTGTTGTTGCGCGCCATTTGGATTTTTACTGACTCGATCTTGCCATCCTCGATATAAGACACGAGCTCTGTATAGTCAACCTCTTTCGTATTAGCCCTGTTAAACAAGCTGCCACCAGTGATGGCCCGCCATACCAGCGCGAACAAAAAAAACATTATCGCATAAGAGATTATTGTTCGCGCTAAGCTACTGTTATTCTTCAAAATTTGTTCCCCTTTAGTTCTGGAGCGTTTGCCATATTAGCGCAATGCAATCCAAACCATGCTTAAAAGATGGCCTGGCTACATTGCAGCCTTGCAAAAAACTGGTTTTGATGTCAATCCGCCAAGAAGCCCAAGGCCAAATCCTCTTCTTCGAGCTCTGCAATATTTGGCAGGTTCCTGAAATATCCCCTATAATCCAGCCCATAGCCCACAACAAACTTGTCTTCAATTTCAAAACCGACATAGTCAGCAGATATATGGACGGTTTTTCTGTTATGGTTTTTGCTTAGCAGAGTGCATATCCTTATGCTGGCAGGCTTTCTAGCGCCAAGCATCTCGACTAAATATCCCAAGGTCAAGCCTGTGTCAAGGATGTCCTCGACAATAACCACATGCCGGTCTGTGATTGTGTCGTCAAGATCTTTGATGATACGCACTATGCCACTCGACTTTGTGTCGTCGCCATAGCTTGAAACAGACATAAAATCAAGTTGGAGCGGAAAGTCCATTGCCCTTGCCAAATCTGAGAGGAATATAAATGAGCCTTTTAAAACCCCGATAAGTACGGGGTTTTTCTGTTTGTAATCTATCGACAACTGCTGGGCAAGCTCTTCTACTTTTTCCTTAATCGCGAATTCGCTTATCAGTGTCTTCAATTTTGCAAACTCCTACATCATAGAGATTTTAGAATCGTTCTTGTCCTGGAATGTTATTTGCACAACACGTTGTGTCCCCTCCTCGATCTTATAGCGGTCGTCAAGCGAGAAATTCCCGACAAGGATTATGTTTTGGCTGTCTGTGATGATAGGCACATATGCCCTGTCTTTAATTGGAATTTTCTTGTCGATAAAAAACTTTTTGAGAGTTTTTTTACCGCCTAAACCAAGGGGAAAAAAGAAATCGCCTGCTCTTTTGTACCTTATAACTAGTTTGCCCCTTATTTTATCATAATCAAATTGCCATATGAATCTATTAGGTTGATTCTTTTTTGTTTTTTTAGCAATATCAACAGCTATTGAATATTCGAAATTAGGCAAGAAATAAGTCTGTCCAGGCAGCAAAGGACAGTAAAAATCATCCGTATCCATAGTTTGGCTTGAACTTTGTTCCCCCGCTTGCCTCCTTGTCGCCTCCAAAGCGCCATAACTGCGGCGAAATACTGCCCCCGCCACATCGATTTGCCATATGGTCCGGCTTGAAGCCAGCATGTCTATAACTTTTGTTATATTAAACTGGGATTGGTCCAGCGCTGCGCCTACGCTTTCAAGCATCCTGGTAACCACCCTGGAGAGGACTGCATGGTGCAAACCTGCCAGATCATCAATATTGGCTTTCGCTGCTTTTTCTTCAACCAACAGCGGCACTTGGCTTGCTGCAAGCGATATAAATTCCTCATCCCTCAAAGCGCTTTCTGAAAGCCCGAGAGCCGCCTTGGCAAAAGACGGGTTTTCCGCTTTGAGCAAAGGGATTATCGTATTGCGTACGCGGTTGCGGAAATAATCGTTTTGGGAGTTCGTCTCGTCGATAGAGTATGGGATTTTGCTAGCATTTAAATAGCCTGTGATCTCTTCTTTTTCAAAACCTAGAAGGGGGCGTATGACCCCGTCAGCGCGTTTTGGGGCGATGCCTATAATGCCCCGCACTGACGCCCCGCGAATAATCCTCATCAAAACCGTCTCAGCAAGATCATCCATATGGTGCCCTGTCGCAATTTTGGCGATGCCCCGGTTCTTTGCAATACCTGCGGCATGGCTGTAGCGCAACAATCTGCCTGCTTCTTCCAGGCTAATAGAGTTTGCTTTGGCATAACCTGCCACATCCTCCCTAGCCACATGGCAAACCACCCCCAAATTGCCGCAAAGCTCCTGCACGAGCTTTTCTTCTTCCTTCGCAGCCGGTCTAAGCATGTGGTTCATGTGGAAAACCTCGACGCTATACCCAATTTGTCCTTGTGCAGCCAAAAGGGCATAAAGCAAAAACACTGAGTCCGGGCCGCCGGAGACCATGGCGAGCACTTTCTCCCCCTTGTGTATGAGATTGTGCTTGTTTAAGCCATCTATTATTCTTTGTTGAAGTTTTTTATCCATGTTTTCCTTGCAGCCCCCCGGGGTTTTGCCCAAAGACGCACAGGCATCGAATTAATGTTTATTGTGCGCCATGCCTGCTGCTAATTCCAGCTAAAACATGCGCGCTTGAAACTGGCCGCTGCTGTGATAGAATGATTCTACAAGCACAGTGGCGCTCATAGCCATAGCTAATTATAAAGCGCAAGCGCTATTTTACAGTTATGCGCAATGGCAAATAAATATATGTATTGGTGGTATACAAATGGGACTGCTTGCAACAATAACCCAAAAGCTCGAAGGCAGGGCTTTGAAGAAATATGAAAAGACAGCTGACAAGATAATAGCCCTTGAAGAAGAGTACACAGCGTTTTCTGATGAAGAGCTGCTCGCAAAAACGGGCGATTTCAAGCAAAGGCTGGAATCCGGGGAAACATTGGATGACATCCTCGTGGAAGCGTTCGCGACAGTCAGGGAAGCTGCGAAACGAACCGTTTCAATGACCCACTACCGTGTCCAGCTTATAGGGGGCATGATACTCCATGAGGGCAATATTGCAGAAATGAAAACCGGCGAAGGCAAGACCTTGGTCGCGACACTCCCTGCTTACTTGAATGCGCTGTCAGGAAAAAGCGTGCACATTGTCACCGTCAACGAGTATCTTGCCGCAAGGGATGCTGAGTGGATGGGGCAAATCTATACATTCTTGGGCCTTGACGTGGGGCTTATACTCCATGACATGGATAACGACTCAAAAAAAGCGGCGTATGCCTGCGATATCACTTTTGGCACAAACAATGAGCTGGGATTCGACTATCTAAGGGACAATATGGCTGGCTCAAGGGAGGAGCTTGTGCAAAGAGACCTCTCATTTGCAATTGTTGACGAGGTCGACTCAATACTGATCGATGAGGCGAGGACCCCCCTTATAATTTCGGGGAGCGGGTCTGAGTCCACCCAAATGTACACGACAGCCAATAGCTTTGTCCAAACGCTCAGGGACGAGAGGGATTATGTTGTTGATGAGAAGGAAAGGACTGCCACGCTTACTGAGGAAGGCATTATCCGCACTGAGCGCCACTTTAGAATCGACAACTTGTCGGATTTGGACAACATGGAGCTGCAGCACCACATCAACCAAGCGCTGAAAGCGAATTACTTGATGAAAAGGGATGTTGATTATATCAACGACAACGGCGAAATCATAATTGTCGACGAGTTCACTGGGCGCTTGATGCCTGGAAGGCGCTACTCTGAAGGGCTGCACCAAGCAATAGAGGCCAAAGAGCGGGTCAGGGTGGCACGGGAATCCATTACAATGGCAACAATCACTTTCCAGAATTTTTTTCGGCTGTATGACAAAGTGTCAGGAATGACAGGGACTGCAAAGACAGAGGAGAGCGAGTTCAAGTCATTGTACAGCATGGATGTCATATGCGTTCCAACAAACAAGCCAATGATCAGGTCTGACTACAATGATTTGATATACAGCACTGAGAATGGAAAATTCAATGCTGTAATAGAAGAGATAGTACAACGAAACAATACTGGCCAGCCAGTGTTGGTAGGCACGATATCCATTGAAAAAAGCGAGCATTTGAGCGTCTTGCTAAAGCGCAGGGGCATTAGCCATACAGTGCTCAACGCAAAACACCACGCCCAAGAAGCTGAAATCATAGCACAAGCAGGCCAAAGGGGATCCGTCACAATTTCAACCAACATGGCAGGAAGGGGCACGGATATCATCCTTGGGGAAGGTGTGGTCTCCTTAGGGGGCCTTCATATTATTGGCACGGAGCGCCATGAAAGCAGGCGCATCGACAACCAATTGCGGGGGCGCGCCGGACGGCAAGGAGACCCTGGATCATCACAATTTTTCCTGTCAATGGAGGACGACTTGATGCGGCTGTTCGGATCTGAAAGGCTAGAAGGCTTCATATCTAAAAACCTTGACGAAGACACCCCTCTTGAAGCTGGAATTTTGACAAAAGGCATCGAAAACGCGCAAAAAACAGTAGAGGGTAGAAACTTCTCGTCCAGGCGCAGTGTGCTGCGTTATGATGATGTTATGAATAAACAGCGCGAAGTCATTTATGGGCAAAGGCGCAAAGTCCTTGAGGGCGAAGATGTTTCCGGGCTGGTGGCGGGATTTATCGAGGACATGGCTGAAAACCTTGCAAATATGCACTTTTCTTTGCTTGAGGATGGGACACGGACTGGGGCATCTGGGATCGAGGCAGAGTTTTTGAGCGAATTTGGCTTGTCTGCCAGCTTGGAAGGGCTCTCCCAGGCGCAGATGGCAACAGCTATGAAAGAAGCTGCGATGGACCATATCCATTCTCTTGAGAAGGAGCATTCCCCTGAGGTCGTGAGGGTAGTCGAGCGCAATGTGCTCCTGCGGGTAGTCGATATGAAGTGGAGGGAGCACATTGACGACATGGACCAATTGCGGCAGGGAATCAGCCTCCAAGCCTATGCCCAGGCAGACCCGATACAAGCATTCACAAGAGAAAGCCTTGAAATGTTTGACGCTATGAACGAGTCAATCGCAGAGGAAACTGTACGCTACCTCTTCCGTGTTGAAATCAGCAGAGCAGGAGAGCAAAAAGCTGCCGAGCAGACAGTAGTATTTCTCACAAACTTTGAAGCGGAAGGCGGCAAGCCTGTGATAAAACCTGGGCAGGTGGCAAAAAACGCGTTGTGCCCTTGTGGTAGCGGCAAGAAATATAAACGTTGCTGTGGAAAAGACATCGCTTAATTATTGGCAACAAGCAATAACAAGGAGAATAAATAAAGATGGGATATTTCGACGAAATTAAAGCAGAATACTCCAAGCTGCGAAGGCAAGTAATCGAAGTCGGCAACTCTCTTTGACCTTGGTTCACTAAAATCAGAGTCAAGCCGGCTGGAGAGCTTGATAAACGAAGAAGGTTTTTGGCAAGACCAACAAAACGCCCAAAAAATAATCAAAGAATCGCAAACGGTAAAGGAAAAGGTTGACAGCCTCGAGAAGACCCTGCAATTGGTGGAGGATTTTGAAGTGTTGTTGGAAATGGCGGAAGAGGATCCAACAACTGAAAATGAGAAAGAGGTCGCAAGCTCATTTTTGGAGTTGCAGAGCGATATTAACGGCTTTCTTCTAGCTATGCTGCTCAACGGCGAATATGACGACAATAACGCCATAATGACTATCCATCCGGGAGCCGGGGGCACAGAGTCCCAAGATTGGGCTGACATGCTGCTGCGGATGTTCATCAGGTATGGGGAGCGCAACAAGTACAAAGTGGAGCTCCTATACAAGCTTGATGGCGATGTCGCAGGAATAAAAAGCGCATCCATCATGTTTTCCGGAAAGAATGCTTATGGATACCTGAAGGCAGAGATAGGGGTCCACAGGCTAGTGCGGATCTCTCCCTTCGACTCTGCCAGCAGGCGCCACACTTCTTTCGCGTCTATTGACGTAATACCAGAAATAGAAGAGAACACCACAATAGATATTGACCCGTCAGACTTGCGCATTGACACCTACCGGGCCTCTGGCGCTGGAGGCCAGCATGTGAACAAGACTGAGTCAGCAATCCGCATCACACACTTGCCCACAGGGATTGTGGTGGCATGCCAAAATGAGCGTAGCCAACACCAAAACAAGGAGCTTGCAATGAAAATCCTTAGAAGCAAGCTCGCTGAATTGCTGGCAGAAGAGCACAAAGAAAAAATTAATGACTTAAAAGGGGATTATGGGCAAATCGCATGGGGAAACCAAATCCGCTCCTATGTGTTCCATCCCTACTCCCTTGTAAAGGACCACCGCACAAACTACGAAACCGGCAATGTCCAAGCTGTCATGGACGGCGAATTATCCGGCTTTATTTCTTCATACTTGCAGATGGGCTTGTCAGCAAAAGAGGAATAATATTTTGAAAGCCTGGCTTTGAAGCCAGGCTTTCCTCTTTACCGTTAAAAAATCTTCCTGGTTGCGTACTGCTTGTATACATTTTTATACGGTTCAACTGTGCTTAATATTAGAACCAACGTAAATTGCCGGCCGCGCTGATTGGCTTTGTACCCATTTGTGCCTTATTTAAAAAACAATCTCCGCTACCCAGCAGATTCAATCCTTTTTTTATGCCCAGCACAACACTCCTCAGGCCGCCACGCAAAACACCGCATAAATTCGGAACGCTCTTTATACCATTCTCACCCAAAGTTCCGCGCTGTGACTCGATAGACGAATTTGGGATTATAGATATCCCGGAAATTCCTCAGGCTCTTCGACCGCACATTTTCTGCAGATTTCGCTGATCAGCACACACATCTCTCTTGCCGATTGCCCAGAGGAACTCCTCAAAATCCATTGGAAAGAGGTTGAGCATACCCACTTTGCCTACGGGGAATGAATATTTCTCGCGCTTCGTTGGCACATCGAGCAAACTCCCGGCGGCGCAGATGAGGTACTGTGGCGCATTTTCGGCAAAATATTTTAGAGAAGCCAACGCCTTCTCGCTTTCCTGAATTTCATCCAATTAGGGTGTCCTCTGGCAGTATACTAATACCAGACAGAGCGGAAAGCTCACGAACGATGCGTTCGGGATTCAAGTCGCGCTCAAAAAGGGAGGGAATTTCTCCATATTCCTCAATACTGAAGTATGCTACAGTTTAATAATTCTTTGCCGAAGGCAAGCAGTGGGCAGGTCTTGCCAACCTGCCGAGCGCCTTGCAATAGAAGTGGTTTTCGATTAGGATTGTTTTTCCAGCTTAAGAGCTGGCTAACTATTTTACGTTCCATAAAGTGTTCTTATATCGCACTTACTACAACTAATAAATGCTGAAAAGTTAAAATTACTATTATTAGCTTGTTTCATTGCTATATAGCTGCATCTTAAAGTGGATAGAATTTTCGACCAGAAATTACAGCTCATTCATCGTTTTGAGCCACTAAAGTGATGCCGCACCTGCCCGATATAATATTTTGAAAGCCTGGCGTTGAAGCCAGGCTTTCCTTTTTGACATCAAGAACAATCTTCTTTGAAACAAACATTGCCTGAAAAGTTGAAATAGTACTCTGGAAGCGAAATGGCTCCATCAATGCCCATCCCACGCAAACTGCCAACCAAGTAAACTGCTGTCCCTTGTGCCATTGGCACTGATAAATCAGCTTTTAATGCGACCTCATAGGACTTGTTCTTTGACCAATGAATTGTGGATCCAATAACCAAAGTGTTGGCCACTGGCGCCAAATCAGCAATACCTGGCGCAATCATATATAACTCGATTGAGGGAATTACACTGATATTTTCATAATTCCCGCTAGATGCATAGCCAAAGTTGACAAAGACTCCTTCAAGCACACAATTGAAAGGCACTGTGCCGAGATAATGGAGGCGCCCGCCATCTAGCCTGGCGGAAGTCATATATGAGGCAGGATCAAGCCAATCTTCTTCTAGCTCAGGCTCAAAACTTGGAGATTCCACACAGTTGAATGCAAAGGTGATCATGCTACAGCCCTGGTCTCCTTTGGGGCCTGCAAACCCTCTAAGGCCGGCAGGCCCAGTTGGTCCAGTCACACCAGTAGGGCCATATGGACCTTGGAGCCCTTCCCTGCCGGTTGGACCAACATCGCCCTGGGGACCTTGTGGGCCTACAGAGCCTCTTGGTCCTGCAGGTCCCATTGGCCCCATTGGTCCTGCTAGCCCTTCCGGGCCAATATCGCCATTGTGCCCTTGCGGGCCTTGCTCTCCTCTGGGTCCTTCAGGGCCCACTGCGCCTGCAGGGCCAGGCTGGCCAATATCTCCCCTTGGTCCTGTTGGCCCTCTCGTGCCCATTGGACCAGCAGGACCAGGATTGCCCCTGATCCCTTGTGGACCTTCAATGCCTGTGTTGCCTTTCGGTCCGGTTTCGCCGCGTATTCCCTGGATTCCGGTGAGGCCAATCGGCCCAGGCGGGCCTGGAATACCTGGAGGTCCTGGGGGGCCAGTTGGCCCGGCCTCCCCTTGGGGACCGGCAGGACCGGTAGGTCCAACAGCGCCTTGAGGCCCTTCTGGACCTCTTATGCCTGGCATGCCCGGGGGACCTGGAAACCCTGGAGGTCCAACTTGGCCTGGCGGACCAGTTGGCCCTGGCGGACCTTCCCGCCCAGTGGGACCCGGTAGACCCATAATGCCTTGGGCGCCAGTGGCTCCGGTCGCTCCGGGCACGCCCCGGACACCTTGAGGACCAGTAGCGCCAGCTAGCCCTGTTGGCCCGGGAGGGCCAACATCGCCAGGCAATCCTTGTAAACCTTGGAAACCAGTCGGGCCAATCGAGCCGGTCGGACCAGCGGGACCTGGAGCTCCGGGCGCTCCTTGGTAACCCATTGGCCCAGTTTCGCCTGTTGGCCCTATTGGGCCAGCAGGACCTTCAGGGCCTGTCGCCCCTGAGACTCCTTGGTAGCCCATTGGCCCAGTTTCGCCTGTTGGCCCTATTGGACCAGCAGGACCTTCAGGGCCAGTCGGGCCAGTCTCGCCACGAAGCCCTTCAGAACCCATTGGACCAGGCTCGCCTTGGAGACCCCCAGGGCCTGTGGCGCCTGGAACGCCTTGGTAGCCCATTGGCCCTGTTTCGCCAGCCGGACCTGTTGGACCTGGCAAACCTTCTGGCCCGGTTGGACCGGCCTCCCCCTGGAGCCCCGCAGGACCTGTTGGACCGGTTTCGCCAGCTGGGCCTGTTGGCCCCGGCAAACCTTCTGGCCCGGCAGGGCCTGTCTCTCCTTGGAGCCCAGCAGGCCCCATTGGACCGGTATCCCCTGTTTGGCCAGTTGGACCTTGCGGACCTGGGCAAGGCGGTCCTGTCGCCCCCTGCGGACCCTCAACGCCGGTTGGACCGGTTGGACCCATAGGACCGGGACAAGGCGGCCCTGTCGCCCCTTGCGGACCCTCAGCGCCAGTTGGACCAGTTGGACCCATTGGACCGGGATATGCCGGACCGGGGGGGCCTTGGGATCCTTGCGGTCCCATCGGACCAGGAGGGCCTTCGGGTCCAGGGCATGCCGGCCCGGGGGGGCCTTGGGGACCAGTTGGACCAACAGGACCTTGCGGACCTGTCGAACCTGTTGGTCCTGCCGGCCCCGGAGTCGAATGCCCGGGTTTGCCTTCTGGTCCTTGCGGTCCTGCCGGACCCGTAGGGCCAGCCGCCCCGGGAACGCCCTGGTACCCTGGAGGTCCCATTGGACCTACAGGGCCGGCAACACCTTGGGCAGCTGGCATAGGGGCAGACAGCATGGGGGCCTGCACATAAGCTAAAAAACCGTTATTATTGTCTTGTGGGACACTATCCAATGCCTGGCCCCTGGGACATCCGGATCTGTAGCCGCAATTATCGCAGTTTCCTTGGCTTGTGCTGAACATTGACATCCCGCAAGGAAACTGCGGATTGCTGTCGGCAGATTGAGCTCCCATCCCGTTGTCCGGAAATAAAGGATAAGGAATTGATGAATTATAAAAATTATAAGGAAAGCTCATTTTCTGTAATTGATCGCGCTGCTTGATGCTCTTTGCGCAGCAGCCCTTTCAATCCACACCTCCTGGTTAAAATTCAATAGGTTGCCAATGGCCGCATAATCAAGCGATCTTCATCCAACTGATAACTGCGCTGCTTTTAGCTTCAAGCCCAGTGCTCCCATTAATAAACAACCCAAGAGTGTCTCCCGCGCTCAAACCAACTATAAGCTCATTGAAAACCGCATTGCCGCCAATGAGGGCCACATCAGAGTTTTCGATGCGCACTCCATTGCGGTAAAGGGACATGCTGGAATAGTTGCCCCCCTTCTTTGCGGCAGAGTATCCAACAAGATAGACGCCTGAGACATTTATTTTTACGTAGCTGCAATCCTCGTTATAATCGTTTTCTATAGCAAAATTGCCAGCGGACACGCCAATTTGCTCATCCAGCTTAACAAAGTTGTTCGCGACATGCGCATCTTCCCCTCCATGCCAAGAACACACGCCAAAAACTTCAATGCCCGGGGACTCCCCTGTCGGACCCTTTGGCCCTGGAGGCCCTTGTGGGCCAGGCATGCCCTGCTCTCCAGGAATCCCAGCCGTCCCGGTAGGCCCTGCCGGGCCAATAGGGCCAACAGGGCCCGTGGGGCCCAAGTCACCTTTGGGGCCATCAATGCCTCTGGGACCGGGCTCGCCCTCAATGCCAGCTTCACCGCAAATACCCATAGGTCCGAGATCACCTTTGGGGCCGATTATTCCTCTAGGGCCTGCTGGGCCAGCTGGCCCCGGGTTTCCCTTTTGGCCTTTGGCGCCATCATATCCAATATCCCCTTTTGGTCCAACATCCCCCCTGATGCCTTGTGGTCCCATAGGCCCTTGTGGCCCCTGGATGCCCATAGGCCCGGGGCTGCCTTGCCTGCCGGGCTCGCCCTTTTCCCCTGGCGGACCCAACGGCCCTTTTAACCCTCTTGGACCTAGTGTCCCTGCCATGCCGTCAGCGCCTTTTTGCCCAGTTGGGCCAATATCTCCTTTGGGGCCATCTGGGCCAACCGGACCTTGGGGGCCTCTTGCGCCTGCAGGCCCTGCCGGGCCGATGCAGCCATGAATCTCTGGATTGCCACAATAGGCAAAATTTCCTGTATTTGACGCGCTCAAGACTAATACCTCCTTATCCGATTTTGTAGACCGTGAGCACTGCTGAAAGAAGCTCGCAATGCTCAAGGGGAGTCTCGCAACTTATTGAGAGGACATCCTCGCCAGAAAGGCGTATTATCGCTTTTGATGACACAAAAACTTGGGGAGCATCCAGCACAAGCTGGGTGCCCTGGACGGCCTCCCCATTCAGCGAAAGCGCTGCTATAGGCTTGTCGCCGGCATTTTTTGCGCTCGCCCCATAAAACACACAATAATCTCCATCAAGCACCAAGTTGACTCTTCCAGCCTCATCCACGCCAAGATTCAATATCGCCTCTGGACCTGGGCTAAGGGCAATATCACCTTCTGATGTCTTTTCTTCCATCGGCGCATTGAATAAAAAGAAGCTCCCGTATGCTTTGCATCCAGGCTCTGCAGGCGCCCCAGTAGCGCCTGTCGCGCCTGTTGGCCCTATCGGCCCGTCAGCTCCTCTTGGGCCAGTCTTTCCGTGGGCTCCTATCGCCCCTTGCGGACCAGTAGCTCCTACAGGGCCTAAATCTCCGCTGTCCCCTTTCATGCCTTGGGGACCAGCAATTCCTGGCCGCCCTCTTTCACCTCTCGGACCTTCTGGCCCAGCTTTTCCGGGGTCGCCTTTTGGTCCTCTAAAGCCGGCGGGCCCTTGCTGCCCTTGAGGTCCGGGATTGCCTTTTGGCCCTTGCGGCCCTTGAAAACCAGGCTCCCCTGCAGGTCCATCCGGCCCTCTAGGACCTTGGGGTCCCCTGGGGCCCATTGGCCCCGCTGGGCCTGCAGGGCCATCAACCCCTGGCGGGCCTTGGTGCCCTTGTGGACCTTGCGCACCTTCGTCTCCTTGGGGACCAAGCATGCCAATATCTCCAGATAGCCCTGGCGGTCCTACAGGCCCCCCATGGCCATCTGGCCCTTTCTGGCCCACAGGGCCAGCTTCTCCAACAGGACCCGCCAAACCTGTTGGACCCGTTGGAGAAACGCAGCCTTGGCTTGACTCCAAGGGGCAAAAACCATCTTCAAATGAAGAAATGCCCATTTATATTCCTCCTTCTATTCGAAAAGTGGCTTACGCCACCTTGACAAGAGTCAAGTTTGCATTTTTAACAACAATAGCTTCACAATCTGCCACAAAATCCAATCCTAATATAGACCCTTTAGCAGCTTTGACGCTGAATTGGCCGGCGCCATAACCGCAAACCGGGATGCTGCAACCGTCAAATGGCACGCCATCCACAACCAGGTTGACCATAATAGGCGCCGGCGCTTCGACAATTACACAAAAGTACACCATAAACGTGCCTTCCTCGCTAATCAGCACATCCCCGCTAATGCCATTGCGGCGTGTTCCGTTTGCGAATAGAACGCTCGGCACAGAAATTTTTGCCGCATTTGAAGCATTTTCCGGGATCCGTTTGAAGTACGAGCCGCAAACCGAAGCCATCGCCAAGGTTCCTGCATTCCCAACCGGGCCAGTTATGCCAGCAGCTCCTGCCATGCCTGTCGGGCCATTGCGCCCTGCAGGGCCCCCAGGGCCATCAGGCCCCCTAGCTCCTGCAAGGCCCTGTGGACCCTCGTCGCCTTTTTCCCCTTTCATGCCCATTTCACCAACCGGGCCGTCAGGTCCTACATCGCCTTGTATTCCTCTTGGACCCATATCGCCATTGGGACCGGGCGGCCCTGGGGGGCCTGCTGGCCCATTTGGACCAGTGTCTCCATCAATTCCCTGCAAACCAGGATATCCGCTGTCGCCCTGGGGCCCACAGTCGCCTCTCTCCCCAGTTGGGCCTCGCCCGCCCAATGGACCCTGCTGGCCTCTTGGTCCCATGGGTCCTGCAATGCCTGCCTCGCCATCCGGCCCCCGTTCTCCAGGGTCGCCTCTTATGCCTTTTAACCCTCTGGAACCTTTTGGGCCTTTATTGCCAGGTTCGCCTGGGTACCCGTAATCCCCTTGTGGACCCTGGGGTCCCATCGGACCTTGGTATCCCTGGGGACCGATTGGGCCCATGGGCCCGGTTACAGCATATTTACATGAAATGGTGTCATTGCTGGCGTTTATCCCGTTTTCATTGTCGACAATGGAAGTTTCGATGCCGTTATCGTCGCTTTCATTGGAAATTTCGGAATCCTTGCCATATTCAATATCCAAACAAATCGCCTCCAAAAATCGATGTTTATATATGCAAAGCCGGCACAACAAAACGAACATACCGCATTTTGCCTTATGCCAGAAAATTGCCTGTTTATATATAGTTATTCCGGTTGAAAATGGAAGATTCATTGCAGGCTCGATCAAAGGAGGTAAATATATTGATAAATTCAGCTCTTTTTTTCAAATGTCGCTAGAAGATAGCCCATCGAATAGTTTCGGGTTGGCTTTATGGCTGGGAGCATTGCTGTTGGCAACAGCCCCATGGGGCAATGTATTGAAGCTATCCGCTAAAAAACAGGGGAAACTGTGAAAAAGATTGCCAACGGAGCCCGTCAGTGTCTAATAATTGCCATTATTAGACTGGGGCTGCAACAATAAGAATAGGTTTTGGTCGGATGTTCTAGGCTGTGTTGCTGAAGGCTATAGATAAATGCGCAGGCGAGCCAGCGCGAAGCAGTAAAATGCACACGAAGCAAATGGACTACAATTTTTAGGGGATTACTTGCATTGCCGATCCTTTTGGCTGCAGAAGTAGAGGGTATGCGAGCATTTTGGCTGCAGCTGTATTTTAATGCTTGCATACCACTGCTTTGCCTAGCGGCAATTGGCGACCTTCCAAGAGGCAGCTGCCAATTGCACATTCAGCTTCCCTCTCCAAACAATGACATCTGCTCAATTGAAGGATCATCGAATGTGCGCATAAATGCGAATAATTGCCTGGTGTTGTTAATGATGCCAAGCTTGCTGCACTCACTATTAAAAAAATCCATCAAAATGGCATTGTTTGGGCTCAAGCATTCATAGCTGTTATCAAAAGCGCGCTTGTAGACATCTTTGGCCCCCGGAAAAAACTCATCGAGCTTGCTGTAGAAAAACTCTCTTGAGCCATCTCTCAGCGTTAGCCCAAATCCAAAACATAAGATGCCATAAACTTTTGCCCTAGCGCAATAGTCCAGCAATCCCTCCAAGTTTTCCAAGCTGTCGTTGATAAAAGGCAGAGTCGGGCAAAGCCATACAACAGTTGGGATGTTCTCGTCGCGCATTGCCTCAAGCACTGAAAAACGCTCGCTTGTAGTCGGCGCCTTCGGCTCGAGGATTTTGCATAAATCTTCATCATAAGTTGTCAATGTCACACAAACCACACTTTTTGTCCTTGCATTTATCGATTTGAGAATATCAAGATCCCTCAAGACAAGAGTTGACTTAGTCAAGACACAAGCCCCAAACCCATGGGATAAAACTGCCTCCAAACACCCCCGGGTCAACTTCAGCTCTTCTTCAATGTGCATATATGGATCACACATTGACCCTGTAAACACCATGCCTGGTTTGCGACGTTTTGCCATCTGTGTGTTTAAGATCCGCAATGTGCCCCTTTTTACCTCGATATCCTCGAAATCATGTTTGATCCCATAACAGTCGCTTCGGCTGTCACAGTAGATGCAGCCATGGGAACACCGATGAAAAAAACATAAGCAAGCTTGGCACGCGTTTATACCTAGTTCACTGCGCCTATATGCACAATAAAACTCGACAGGATTTTATTTGCGTCCAACGAAAGCTATATTTATCGTGCTATAAACGTTATAGCGCTTCATGCCAAGTTTGGATATGCTTTAGACGTTGTTCACACAGGCTTGCTAATTCCTATGCGGTTCACAAGCTTTTTGCCCATGAACTCCTGCATGTTTCCATGCAGCGCAGACTATATCTTCACCCTTTTTTAAGAAAGGGGCTGGCCTTTTCGGGCGGCTTCGCCCTACTCCCTTGCGGGATAGTCGTTGAACGTTTTGCTGTTCGCAACTTCGCTGCTGAAGACCCATTGTTTTTAGCACTTAGGCTTGCGCCATATGCCATCTGCGCACTTTTTTCCGCTTTCGCCGCCTTCACGTATAGGCTTGTTTCATCCTTGCGTTGTAGCGTGTGCAGCTTTAGGGATTGCCAGCAATTAAACCAGTTTCCTATTGGGCCTCCACCAATAGCTTCATGCTCATTGCTAAGCATGGAGGGCTTTTAGTTTGTTTAAATTCTTCATACTTTTGAAAAAGCATGAAGAAGATTGATTGTAACTGTTGTTACCCTCTATAGACATTGATCCCGTTTTCTGCTGACAAGATAGTTTTATAGTCTGCATAATGCATTTTTGCCACCAATTGTCCTATTTTTTTTAGTATACACTATTATGTATGGGAAAATAAGCTTGCGCACCGCATTTTTTTTAAAGTGGATCCCAATGTCAAGACAATTTTTGCATATGTTTTTAGATATAGCCTTGTTCGATTGTAATGCTAAGAAAGTGGAATACTAATGCAATGCAATGGGCTGGGATGACCGGCTGGCATAGGCAGCCGGTCATCCCAGCCTGCCACCGGTCGTTGTAAACTGCAATTGGAGCCCTGTATCCAAGGCTTTGGTCCAGCCGCCTCTCATTGAAATGACATGTGTTGCGAGATCCCAACCCTAGCGTCTCTTGGGGCTTGATAATCGCTAATATATACATTCTCGAATTTCAATGTCCTCCAAAGCCGCTCAAGTGAAAATATTGTCAAGCCCTGCCTCTATGATCCATGCTGACCCTGCTTTTCTCCTAGAATAGCGATATATATTTTGGGCTAGTGAATTGGCTGCCTTGGTTGGAATTTATAATGCATTGAGCCGATTTCCCCAAAGCTTTTTGGTATGCGTCAAGGACAAACCCGATCTCTAGTGTGTCATCAATTTCCCATGGGACAACGTATCTGCTATGCCAGTAAAGTATGGCGACAAGATATAGCCAGCCTTTCTTTATAGGCACATATGTGATGTCTATGCCCCAAACTTGGTCTGGCTCGCAAATGTGCAAACCTCCCAACAAGCAAGGGCAGATTTTTGAGCCGGGCTGCGGCATGCTTGCGGACGGCTTTGGATATAGGGCTTGGATCCCCATATCCCGCATGCGCCGCTGCGCCGCCTTTCTGTTTGCAACCACCCATTGTACTCGAAAAGCCATTTTGAAAGCCTTCTGTTCCCTAGCCACGGCTCCGCTGTGTAGATCTTGTCAATTGCTAGCTTCACCTGCAACCCATACTCATCCGGATGCGGCTCGTAGCAAAGTGACGCCCTGCTGACTGACCGCAGCTCGGCTTGCTTGATGCCAGATTTTTTTTCAGCCATTCAATCCCTGAAGCAGCTTTCCCAAGATCCCTGTATAGCGACTCGATCAACTCGTCCTTTTCTTTCGCCACCTTCCTAGCCTACATGTCGCCATCCCCCAGCACTTCAGCCAAGTTTGCCAAGGCTGGTGATTTCCATCTCGCCAAGAGGTTTGGGCTTGCTTCCATCTCGCTTGCAACTTGCGCTATTGTCCTGTCCCCTTTCAAAGCTTCCTTTACTGCCTTTGCTTTATGCTCTGCCGTATAGCTCTTTTTCATTCATGCCTCCTGTTCGATTATGGATTGAGGTATATCAAAAAATTAACCGTTTTTTGTCTTAATTTACGGGTCCATTATATTTTGCTGGTTGCCAAGCCCTTGTCTTGTAGCAAAAAAAAAGATATTATTAGCTTGGATTTAGCATGATTAAATCATAAGGAGAGGAAAAATTGAAGAAGAAAACTGCCGTGGCCATAGCAATCATTTTCGCATTCTGTCTTGTTTCTGGATGCAAAACAAGAACCCTAACCGGAAATAACGGGGGCGGGGAAACACCAGGCAACAACATCCAGCTCGACAACTGGGCATGGGCATTGACTGACGGGAATTACGAGACTGCTGGCAGAAAACTTGCGGCGATAGAGTACATGTCCCCTGACACTCTTGGGGAACTGGCAATCGCTGTAGGTCCAAACACCTTAGCCAATGTAGAGTTCCAGGGACAGAAGGAGGGAAACTCGAGTGGAGACGACTTCTACTACTATCCTATCTTTGAGAATATGACTGGCCCATTTTGGAGCCTCGCGATAAACGAGTCATTGCCTACTGGGTCTAACTACTACATTATTGTTCCAGCGCCATTCAAGGACGCTCTTATTGGTTTTGAGCCCAGTTCGGAAGAAAACAACAATGAATGGGGTTTTGATGACAACCACGGCCATCCTGGGGCAGATGCCGCAAATACCGCTACTATCCAATCTATGTATCCTGATAGAATGGTACGGAGCACAGAGCTCTTGGCTACCGACTCATCTGGAGGCAATGTCTCGCTATACCAATTCGAAAACAAAGACAATGGCATGTTTGTTTTAGCATATATTAATGGCGACAAAGTGGTTGTTTCAGAGTATGAGACGGGGTTATGGGGTGGCGAAGCGGTTTGGCGTGCTGACGCAGAAGGAGACAATATATGCCTCTTTGAGGTTGCAATGATAGCCCAAACTGGAAGTGGCACAATGCTGGCTACAGTATGGTATGGGCCGGAGGGCGCTGACTTAAGCTTGCTGCAGCAGAATGAAGGCGTTTTTGAAGCGATTCCCAGCAGATGGCTCTACGATCTTTGGGGAAATGAGTACTACGAAGATTCTGGAAATTAGTTAATGCTGCCAGGCTATGGACTAATGGACTAATGCTTGTCTATGAAAAACAAGGTTTAGGAAAACACTGGGAAATGGGCAAAAAAGGCCGTATGTATGCCTAGGCAAACACAACTAGCCCTGTGCTAAGGCGAAGGCCTTGTCCATAAATATCTTGGGCTTGGCAGGCAAGCAACAGGTTATTTACAAATCCAGCGCGAAAACGCGCCAAAGCAACTTGCGAATGGGCAACTCTTATTGTTGAAAACCCCGCATACATAATAGCGGGGTTCTGCCTTGTTTTATAAAGCGCCTGAAGGGATTCGAACCCTTGGCCTTTAGCTCCGGAGGCTAACGCTCTATCCACTGAGCTACAGGCGCATTGTGTTTATTATACCACTAGATAACGCAGATCGTGAGCAAATCACAACCTCTGTGATAATTTAGCAAAACTTGCTCTAGAACCGTTATGCATGTTAGAATTACGTCAAGAATAAAATATACAAATGCACTAAAAAAAAGTGCCACAGGGATTAAAAATGATTGGTTATTATAATGTTTCGGTTATTCTGACTTATTTCAGTGTTGTTGTATCTGTTTATGGGACTTTATTCGCTTTGAACAACCAGATCAGTTTTGCCCTGCTATGTTTGATGGTATGCGGGCTATGTGATATGTTTGATGGCACTATAGCCGCCAAAGTTGACCGGACAGAGAATGAGAAAAAATTTGGGGTGCAAATTGATTCTCTGTGCGATGTGCTGAATTTTGGCATGTTTCCAGCGATTATCGGCTACGCAATAGGTTTGCGGGACTTTTGGTCTATATCATGCATGGCTGCATTTATCTTGGCTGCCGTGATTAGGCTGGCTTTTTTCAACGTTGACGAGGATATCCGCCAAAGAGAGACCCCAGACCAGAGCCGCGCTTATTATAGGGGCCTGCCCGTGACTAGTGTAGCTATGATCATCCCTTTTTTTGTAATGGGCAACGCCGTCATTACCCAGTTCACTTTGATGGTTTACTATCCAATACTGTTATTAATGTTGGCATTCTTTTTTCTGCTTGATTTCAAGGTTAAAAAGCCAAAAGGGATTAGCATCTGGGTCATGTGCTTTATAGGCATGATTGTGTTCTTCATAGTTTACAAATGGGGGGAGTTGATCGTATGAGTTTCATCGAAAAAGCTCTTTCTTTAATTTGCAATTATGCGTTGCCCCTTGAGACGGCCCTGTCTTCCCCACTGCCAAGTTTGGCTGTGGGGGCTTTTATGGATTCGTGCTTTTCAAAAGCAATTATCAAGCCATTTTGCGCTGTTGAAGATTTAAGCATCGATAGCGCTGAGAATTCTGAGTTCTGCTCATTTAATGATTTTTTCACCCGTGAGCCGAAAGCTGGCCTGCGGCCTGTTGATATGGATCCAAACTCCCTTGTCTCCCCTTGCGACGCTATGTTGTCTGTAT
The DNA here is from genome assembly GCA_009782875.1 of Eubacteriaceae bacterium. Taxonomy (GTDB): domain Bacteria; phylum Bacillota; class Clostridia; order Eubacteriales; family Anaerofustaceae; genus WRIE01. Next base: position 27,339 of record WRIE01000045.1, read on the forward strand.
GCAGTATCGGCATGGATAGAGTGTTTCAGATTAAAGGGATAAGCTACTCAATTTCTGATCTTTTGGGAACCAGCGAGTTTGATGGAGAGTTCTTGGGCGGAACTTTTTTATTATTCAGGCTGCGCCCCTGCGACTACCATAGATTCATCTATTTCGACAAAGGAAAGCAGCTCATGCAGGCTCGCATAGGCAAAAGGTACCACAGTGTGCATCCAGCGTCCACTTCTTTACTGCCGGTGTACAGAGAAAATGTGCGGGAATTCTCTATCTTGGACACAGAAAACTTCGGAAAAGCCATCCAAGTTGAAATAGGCGCGATGTTTGTGGGAAGAATCACAAACCACAAGGCATGTTGCAGTTTTGAGCGGGGAGACGAAAAAGGATACTTCGAGTTTGGGGGGTCAAGTGTCGCATTGATGTTAAAAAAAGGCGCTGTTGTTTTAGACGGCAATGTTGTTTTTGGCGGTAGCGAGTATTTCGTGAAAAGAGGGCAAAAAATCGGCAGCAAGCTTCCTTTATCCGGCCTTTAGCAGCATAATCATACTGGGTAATTAGTGGATTTCTTAGAAAGCCACTAATTTTTTTGCTTTTTTTCCAATAAGAAAAAATCCTTACTTGCACAATGGTGCTGCGAATCCCTAATTTACGTTATAGAATTTTCGATATCGGAGGGTTTTTCGGTTTTTAAATGCCAAGTCTAGTATTATTTCCACTTTCTCAAGATGATTTGCTGGTGGATTCATAACAAATGCAAATAGATTCAAA
>WRIE01000046.1 GCA_009782875.1 Eubacteriaceae bacterium
ATAATCTCGAATTGGTCTCTAGTTATGTCGCTTGGATATTTATTTCTCATATAATGGTAAACAGCCTTTTTAGCGTTATTATACCATTTATCGACATTTATGGACATATTAAACAGCCTCTAACAACCAACACATCAAGATGCGGGATTGCTTATTTTTTCTTCTCAATCAAAACCGGAATGTCTGCCGCATTTGAATCGATGCGCGGTGTCCGGTTGATCCTTGCATAATAGCCGGCTGCTTGTCCATCAACAGTATATGAGCCGAGGCATACATGAAAACTCGCCCCATTTTCGCCAACCAACGGCATGCTGTCAAATTTTTTCTGGGCTAGATACTTCCCGGGGTTCTTGCGCACATCCTTGATTATTTTTTCGTACTCGTCTTCTGAGCAAGCCTCAGCAATTGATATCCCCTCCCCTACCCTTCCGAAAGCCGGCTTGAATATAAAGCCGTCTTTGTCCTTTGCGTCTTTTACCTCAATGGTTTGCGGAAGCAAACTGCGCCAAGAAGCAAATACTGCGCCATGCTCTTCCAAGGCGTCCCAGACAAGTGGAAAGCGTTTTGTCTGTGCAAAGATTGAGATTGGATGGTTGCATGATGGCGTAATTGTATCGAAATACCCAATCCAACGCTCAGGCTTAATGCCGATGAGCCACTCGAGGGGAGTAAACCTGAATATCCCGTCAACTTTGCCTTGGTATCCGTTTAAAATGCTGGCGGCATTCCTGTTTTGGAATACCAAGTGGTCGGCGGCGCAATATACAGGAATAAAACCTGATTCTTCAAGCTTGTCTCCCAGAAACTGCATTACTTGCCTGTCATCGCTGTATGAAGTGCAATGCGCTAACATAATTCTGCCGCCGGCTTTCACTTTTCTAGTGAATGCCCCGGCAATAACTTTGCTAAAATCAATGAAGCGGTAACATTCACCGCCAAGCGCTTCGCAAGCTAGTTTAGGCATTATTGAAGCTTCAGCAAAACCTCCAGGCACATCGCTGTTCACCTCGCTAACTGCCCAATTGCCTTCGACAGTGGGGTGGAAGTCATATCTCATCAAACGTATATGCAACTCCGGATTGTAGGCGCCAATTGTTTTTAGCGGTTCTAGGATTTTTTTTGGCAGTCTTAACGGCTTTGCTAGCTTTAGGTTTGCGCTTAATATTTCTTCTGCGTGGATTGTCTCTTCATCAAGCTTTAATGTGAGTTCTTCCAACCACCTATGCTCGTCTTCTGATATGACTAAAACATGGTTGGCGATCGTGTTGCAGTCCGAAAACTGGGGATCCCACTTATATCCTTTAAAAATTACATCAAGCCTATAATTATCATATCTGTTTTCTGGTATTCTCACTAACTTCACTGCCAGCTGCCCTCATGATTAAAAAATATACTACTGGTGGGATTATTACAAGAAACATTTGTACTCTATCTGGTTCGATGAACTCCCGTTGTGCCTACTATTTGCATTTGCGCTGTTTATCTTATGCTTTGCCAAGAAAACCACCAAATCTGTCGGCGATTGGATGCATTTGCAAGGCCTCAGTGTTTTCGCTAAGTGTTGACTAGTACATTAAAACATAATACAATTATACCAAAGGAAGTCAAGATGTTGTATTTGACTGTCAAGCAATAACTAAATAAACTTGGCTAAAGAGGATTATCATAATCTGGAAATCCTCTCCTTGCAGCCCAATACAGTATAGGCGAAGTGGACTCGCCTGCCAGAATAAAGATTGCTTAGACCGTTAATCTTCTGTTGCGAAGCCCCCGATCCTAAGCTAAGTATTAGAAGCGGGTTGTCCACCCAATAATCCATATATGGGAGGAGATATATATGCAATACGTAATAATTGGCTTAATTCCTGTTGCTATATCAGTATACATTTTCATAACCTATAACAACTTGGTAACCCTGCGGAACAAGTTTCGAAACCAAAAAAGCCAAATTGATATTGAACTAAAGAGAAGATTCGATTTAATCCCCAATTTGGTCGAAACAGTCAAAGGATATACGCAACATGAAAAAACGGCATTAGAAGATGTCATCAACGCCAGGAACAGTTTTATGTCAGCAGGGGACAACACTACAGATGCATTGCAAGCCGACAATGCGTTGACTGGGGCTTTAACACGGCTGTTTGCCTTGTCAGAAAGCTATCCAGAGCTTAAAGCTAACACAAATTTCTTGGGCTTGCAAAATGAGCTTGCAAATACTGAACAAAAAATTGTCTATTCCCGGCAGTTTTTCAACGACTCGGTCTATAAGCTCAACAACAAGATTGAAATGTTTCCCTCAAACATTGTTGCAGGAATATTCAAGTTTGATAAAGAGGATTTTTTCGAGGTGTCTGAGTTAGAGAAAGATGATATCAAAATCAGTTTTTAAAATTGCCAGGCAAAAAACGGCGCACTCACAGCGCCGTTTTTCTTGTGTCTTCTATGGTTTTGGATTTCCAATGTTTTTCTTGTATTATTGTATTTGCTTTCGGCTTATCGCATAAACTAATTGGCAGATTGGATAATGTTTGGATACAGCACTTAACATGTTGGTTTGAAACTTGGATCCAAAACCCAGAAAGCATATTGGTGCAACACTGCAATTTGAATCTTTGAAGCGAATATAGCCTTGGTCAACGCTTTGGTTGGTAAAAACATTAAAAAATATGCTATAATCAAGATTGCTATTGGAAGATACATCATTAATTTAAACTGACAAGGAATTCTATGGAGAAAAAAAAAGACAGTGGCATAAAAAAACCAGGTCCAATTCTTTACAACATTTGTGCTTGGCTTTCGTATGCCGTTATTCGCATTCTATTCAAATTCAAGAGGCCGAAGCCCATTGAAGGATTGGAGCCTCCTTTTGTTGTATTGGCAAACCACACATGCAATTTTGACTTTATGGTATTAGCTTCTTCAATTTACCCGATTCGGGCGAATTATGTGATTGCATCAAGGTTCTCTAATTCATCGAGGATTGCTGGAGCATTTTTCAAAGTATTGCGCACAATTTCCAAATACCAATTCCAGCCGGATTTAGGCGCAATAAGAAAGATGGTTGAGGTAATTAGAATAGGCGGAGTGCTCGCAATGTATCCCTATGGCCAAAGGCCTTACCACGGCTCAGCTGCAGAAATGCCACCAGGATTGGGAAAGCTGCTCAAGCTTTTAAAATGTGATGTTGTGGCAGTAAAGACTGATGGGGGGAGTTTCACAAATCCCAAGTGGGCCAAATACATTCGCAGAGGGTTGATTGATGTCGATTTTTCCCGGATTCTGACAAAAGAAGAAATTGCTGACATGGACTCTGAATCCATTGAAGAGCTCGTAAAAATGCGTCTTATGTTCAATGACTATGAGTGGAACCGAGAAAAGCAAAGAGAGTTCAGAGGCAAGAAGCTCGCTGAAGGAATTGAAAAAATCTTATATAAATGCCCGAAATGCAAAACAGAGTACTCCATATCCGCGACAGGCGACATAATATCCTGCAGCGAGTGTACTGCGGCTGGAACAATGTTGGCAACTGGTTTTATCAAGTCAGATGATTTCATCTTCGACAATCCCTATGACTGGGTTGAATGGCAGCGGCAGGAGGCAAGGGAAGAAGCCCAGAAAAATGGGGTGGTAATTGCTGGAAAGGGCAGCCTTGAGATAAGGGTAAAAAACGAGATCGACAGGGAGGAGCCGGTCCCTGGCTTGCTAGCATTGACGAAAGACGGTTTGACTTTTGAATCTGCCGGAGGCCATGAGACGAAACATTACTCCCCAACCAAGCTGGGTTTGGTAGCCAACAAGCTCGGAAGGCATTTTGAGATCGGCGACAATTCTGCAGCAAACCGTTTTATTATTGACAACCCTCTATCTGTAATGAAGTGGATTTTAGCGTGTGAAGCTGTTTACGACCTTTTTATGGAAAATAAAGCATCCGCCATTAGAAACTAACGGTTTGTGGTGCTTGGTAATTGGAGCTTTAAATGCTATTTTATTTGTTATGTATTGCCTTGCTCGTGGCAGTTGACCAAGCGGTCAAATTGCTTGCTGTAAAATCATTGTCGAAGGTGGACACAATCCCCCTTCTCAAAAACATTTTCCACCTTACTTATGTGGAAAACACAGGCGCGTCATTTGGCATATTACAAGGAAGAGCTGGTTTGCTAGCTATTGCCAGCATAGTGATTTCCGTATTGTTCATTTACCTACTGTTTGATCAATACCAGAAAGATCCATCAAAAATCGCTTTTTTAGCATCTCTATCCTTGATTATCGCTGGAGGGGTTGGGAATTTGATCGACAGGGCTTTTCGAGGTTTTGTCATAGACTTGTTTGATTTCCGGTTAATCAATTTCGCAGTTTTTAATGTAGCTGACGCAATGATCTCAATGGGCGCGGTTGTCTTTTGCATATGTGTCTTGTTTGACAAAGAGCTGCTAGCATCATTTTAAGGGCTTGCTTGTATTGTATTCAGCTTGATTCCACTACGCTCCCATGCACTTGGCAAGGGGGCGTTTTTTCTTTGCAGCAAACATTTGTGGCTGGAGACGAAAAGAAATAGCACAAGTTGCTTGATTAGACTTCTATTAGCCAAGCAACCTTCATAAATATAAAACGTATTTATGGAGGTAATCATGGTCGATGTATTGAGGGAAAGGGTAATAACAGAAGCCCTGTACATAGCAGAAACAAACCAAACAGTCAGAGAGACAGCCCGAAAGCTTGGAGTGTCGAAATCTACAGTCCATAAGGATATGACCGAAAGGCTTCCAGAAATTGATCCAACTTTGTACAACAAAGTCAGGCTTTGCCTTGATAAAAACAAAGCAGAGCGCCACCTTAGGGGTGGGCAAGCTACACGTTTAAAGTATATGCAATCAAAACAGGCTGAAACTGAAGCCCAAGAGGAAATGGCGTAGGAAAAAGCATGTCTAAATGGCAATTACGATGGTATAATGTTAGTAAATAACGAACAGAAGCAGCTGAATAATTGGCATGCGCATTGATTGTTGATCTTTTATACGTTGATATGGCTATGTGTGCAAGTTAAATTTTATAATGCCATAAACAAGCGCCGCCATTAATGGCGGCGCTTTTCCTTGGAGGCAAAATGAATCCGTCGATAAACGATCTTTTTAAAAATCCCGGCCAGCACGAAAACAATCAAATCACTGTTTTGGGATGGGTTAGGACAACCCGTTTCTCAAACGCCATCGGTTTTATTGAGCTCAATGATGGGACATGCTTTAAAAATCTGCAAATTGTGGCACAACCAGACATTATTGCTGGATTTGAGAATGCGTCAAAGCTTTCGATCAGTTCCGCAATTTCAGTAACAGGAACGTTTATGATGACCCCAGGTTCAAAGCAGCCTTTTGAATTGCAAGCAATTGATATCCAGCTATTGGCAGATTGCGACAGCGACTACCCGCTGCAAAAAAAGAGGCAGTCATTTGAGTTTCTTAGGGAAATTGCCCATCTTAGGCCAAGGACATCCTCTTTCTCATCGATATTCAGGCTAAGGTCCGTCCTCTCCTATGCAACGCATACCTTTTTTATGCAAAAAGGGTTTGTATATGTCCATTCGCCAATTATCACATCCAATGACAGTGAAGGGGCTGGAGATATTTTCAGGGTTACAACTGCTGAGCCAGGGAACAATGATCTGTCCCAGGATTTCTTTGGCAAAGAGGCGTTTTTGACGGTCAGCGGCCAGCTTCAAGCAGAGGCGTTCGCATTGGCTTTCAAAAACACTTATACTTTCGGACCTACTTTCAGGGCAGAGAATTCTAATACTGCAAGGCATGCTGCCGAGTTTTGGATGGTTGAGCCGGAAATAGCTTTTGCAGACTTGGATGACGATATGGCTCTAGCCCAAGAGCTTATTGTCTGGTTGATTAAGGCCGCTCTAAAAGAGTTGCCAGACGAGATGGAGTTTTTCAACTCTTTTATCGACAAAACGCTTCTCGACAGGCTTGAGGCAGTAGCTAATTCCAACTTTGAGAGGATGACATACACAAAAGCCATTGAAGTCTTGCAAAAGTCAGGCGCCAAGTTCGAATATGCCCCCGTTTGGGGCACAGACCTCCAGACTGAGCATGAACGGTTCTTGGCAGAGGAATATATTAAAGGACCTTTGTTTGTCACTGATTACCCCAAGGATATAAAAGCTTTTTATATGCGCGCCAATGAAGACGGCAAAACTGTCGCGGCTATGGATCTGCTTGTGCCTGGGGTAGGTGAAATTATCGGCGGCAGCCAAAGGGAAGAGCGCCTTGACTTGCTCACAGCCCGAATGGATGAAATGGGTATTGATCGCGAGCAACTTGATTGGTATCTCCAGCTGCGCAAATATGGCGGAGTGAAGCATGCAGGATTTGGCCTTGGCTTTGAGCGGGCATTGATGTATATCAGCGGCATGAAAAATATAAGGGACGTGCTTCCTTTCCCGCGGACAGCCAACAACTGTAAATATTAGCGAGCAGTTACCGCTAGCGTACGGCGTTTTTGATTTTAGACCACAGTTATTAAACCAAAAGGAGATAGCGCATTCCTCTTTGCCAACTTGCTAATTGGCAATATATAGCGCTAAAATCTGATGAAAAAATTCGCACTGGCAGCCTTATGCGTTGTTGTTGCCTTTCTTCACCTTTCGCAACCCGTGTTTGCAAGACGGCAAAATCGCTGGGGCAATGATGGATACGGCTCCTACAACCCCTATGAATATGAAAATTTCGATGAGGTCGAGCAGCTGCTTATTGACCCTTACTTCAATCTTTCAAGCGTTGACAGCTATCTATTGTCCAACTGGTACGCCTCCACTGTAGAGGTGCCCGATTCCAAGCTGGCAAGCGAGTTGCGAAACGCTATGGGGATTTCCGGTACGATTACCGTACGCAACATGGTTGAGGATCTGCCTGCTGAGCTTGATTTGTCCAACAAGGGCATTACATCTTTGGCAGGAATGAAATACGCCATTAATCTTGTTAGCTTGACTGTATCGTACAACTCGCTAACTGACATAAACGAGATTGGCAACCTCTACAATCTCAAATACTTGGACTACTCTGGCAACATGGTCACGATGGTGCCCAGTTTTATATTCTCGATGCCCCAGTTGTCCATTGCAAACGGATCAGACAACTCTTCCACAGGCATGTCGACAAGCTCAAGGTCAAATAACTTGGTCGAGCTCAATTTGAGCGGGAACAACTTGGTGAATTTGGCAAATGTTGAACGCGCCAGGTCTTTGAGGATCTTGTCTTTGTCCCACAACAAACTTGAAGTATTGCCAAGCGGCATATCGAGCTTGACAGACCTCCAGTCCCTTGACTTGTCTTTCAACAAGCTGGATAACTCAATGAACTTCTCTGGGCTAGTCAACTTGGAAAACCTGGATCTTGAAGCCAACAGCTTGGAAAGCTTGCCTGTCGGCATGGGTAAACTAGTGCGGCTCCAAGAGCTAAACATTGCCTCCAACCAGGTAAAAGACATCACCGAGTTGGCTTGGCTGATTTCGCTTAGAACTTTGGTCGCAAACTTCAACCAAATTGCTGAGATCCCTAAAGAATTGACAGAGCTGCCTTATTTGAGAGTCTTAGACCTAGGTTTGAACAACATCAACCTTTCAGACAATGAAAACAACATCAAGATACTGCAAGCCCGTTTAGACACATTTATGTACAAGGTCCAAACCCCATCAATAAAGCTTGCCATTTCATTAGACAGGCAAACTTCCTCTCCAAAGCTCGAATGGACAGGAATCGCGCCGCTTACGGTGCCTGGCGAGGGCAGCTACGATGTTGAATTCATCATTGTAGAGCGCAGAAGGGACCACAACGACCCGACATCTGCCACATTCTTTGAGACAATGGCAACTTTGAGCCCAACCGCAACTGAATACATAGACATAACAGGCTCTGAAGGCATCGCTTACACCTACCGGGTAAGCGCAAGCGTCAAAGGCGCTTACATAGATTCTGTAGAAATAGCTGCTATGTCAAGCTCGTTAATATCCACAGACCAAATTAAGAAAAACAATGCTATGTCAAATGTGATCAAAATAGCAGTTGTCCTTCTTATTGCCAGCGCAGGCATCTTTGGTTTCTTATTTGCGAGAAGCAGAGGATTGTTCAGCTTCGCCCCAAGGGCGAAGCGCGAGCCTGTCCCTCTATTGAAAAAGCCTGTTTTTTCAAGGAGCAGGGCTGAGCCTGTTGAAGAGGAATATGATTACGATGATTATGACGGGTATGACGAGTACGAGGAGGAAGAAGATTTGTCCAAGCAGACAAAGGTCTTCAGGAAGCGATAAACAGTTAGAGGTTATGCATAAGCCGAAAAAAATGGACATTTCAATGAGAGAAATGGCAGCATCTCAAATAGCCGTTTCTCTCATCATTGGTTTATAACTATTTGCATGCCTGCTTTTTTTTTATCATCTAACAGTCGTAAAACTCTGGTGTATGACTTCGGAGTACAAAGGGAGATGGTCAACCGGTAAATGGTTGATTCGTCCGGACGAATTGTCTTGAAACACAGCGATTTGCCATTCATCCTCATTAACGACTCTTCCTGGGAAATTAGTGTGAACTATGTCGTACAGTCATGCAAATTTTTCAAGCATATCCATAAGCGGGGAGTTTTTCGACCATGTATCCTGTTGTTTCCGTTATGAACCATGAAATAGGCTTGCCAGGCGGATGTTGTGATGTGGCTGTCCCTTTCATCCTTTTGGCTTGTTGCTACCAGTTTGCTCGAGTCTTCCCGGGCTTGCTAGAATCAGTTTGCACTGCTATGTCTCTTTTAATATCCTGGGCATTTATATCATCCGGATGCGGACAATCAACGTTGATTTGTCCACTGTGGCAAGACCCTCTTTCAAGCACAGGAACGCGCCAATGCCTCGAGGTACGCTCCCAGCATCCAGAACCTTTGAATATGCGCTGGCGAGCTCTGTTCCGGGAGTTGCTGTCTTCTTGATTTCAAATAAGTGCAGCTGGCCATCACTCTTAATGATCATGTCGATTTCCTTGCTGGCTCTATCTCGGTAATTGCGCACCATGTAAATTTGCAGTTAGCCGTGATGGAAATGCTGGCTATCTGCGCTTGACGGACTATCACAAAAATGCATCAATAAAAAGGCTCTCTCCAGTGCCAGTGATGTTATATCGTTTGAGTTGTACGGCAAATGCCCAGATAGCAAACTGCCGCCTTTAGGAAGGATTGCTATTCAAAGCTAAGAAACCATTGCCATGCATTGTTGTCTATACAATATATTGGGGCTAGAAATCACTAGCCAGGGCTTTATGCTAACTGTCAACGCTTAAACACGCCCATTGCAATACGTATTCCATGGTTCGCCACTGCTGGCATTGCTATTTCGTGCTTGATGTGGTCAACCGTTAATATTGCAATCTAGAAGATTTCACAATAAAACCATCAAGCTCCAACTGCGATACAGAAAGCAATGGCTGTCTCCTTCTCATGGGATATTGACAAGAAAAAATCTTGTATTCCCATGCTCTTTGCCACTAGCAAGGCGTTGCCTTCAAGCTCGACGCATGGTTTACCCAGCGGGTCATGGACAATTGATATGCTCGATGTGCCGAATGAGCGATATCCAGTTCCCATAGCTTTTACAACCGCTTCCTTTGCGGCAAATCGCGAAGCCAGCAACTGGGATGATATTTTAAAGCTAATTGACACCAGTTCTTTAGAGGTAAGGATTTTTCTGGCCATTCTTACCTTTTTTTCTTCTGGCAATTGGGAAATACGTTTAATATCAACAATGTCTACGCCAACACCGATTATGCGCATTGCTGGCAAATCTTGCATCAACAACTCCTTTTTATGGAATTAAAAAACCTCGGCATAATGCGCGAGGTTTAAAAAAACTACTCTACATTCTGTTGAGACGCAGCATGGAGTTTCTTAGCGTTTTTTGATTTTCTGCGATTGGCTGTGTTTTTATGGATTATCCCTTTTGCAGCAGCCTTGTCAAATTTTTTGGCGGTTTGCCTCATCGCATCGAAAGCCTTTTGTTCGTCGCCCTCAGCTAAAGCGGCCAGAAAATACTTTTGGTTCGTCTTAAGATTCGTTTTAACGCTCCTGTTTCTCAAACGCCTCTTCTCGCTTGTCAAAACCCTCTTCTTTGCGGACTTTATATTTGCCAACTTTTCCCCCTCCTTTCGATGCTGATTTGTGATCTAATTCACGCACAATAGCTATTTTATCATTATATTTTTACTGTTTCAAGCAAAAATAATAAAAACTAAACTGAGGAAAACACATGCTAATACCTGATTTAATTGCTGACCTTGCAAGCGAGTACCCTGATAGAAAAGACCCTTTCACAACCAAAATAAAAAATGGCATAACAATCGACAGGATCGATATAAGCAAAATTGCAGCTAAGGAGCTTGCAAGGCCTGCTGGAACATATTTCAACCTGGAATTTGACCGTGCAGTTCTCGACCGTGAAAATCTTGAGAGCGCGATGGAAAGCTGTATAGAAGAATTGCGCATTGGCAAGCACTCTTCAGTGATGGTCATTGGATTTGGCAACAAAACCCTTGGAGCCGACAAGTTCGGCTCATATTGCGCAGAGTTGATTGATGTCGGGGAGAAACCGGGAGGCTGTGTATACTCTATTGCGCCAAGTGTTGAAGGCATGACCGGAATTGACAGCGGACTGTACGCGTCCACCTTGGCAAAGCTTGTCAATGCGGACCTAATAATAATGGTTGATGCCATGCTTACAAGGCAACCGGCAAAACTGCTTAATTGCCTGCAAATATCGAATACTTCCTTGCCTTTCGGGGAAGGGGTCGCAAAGAAAAGAAGCTTGATTGGCTCTTTGCCTGAAAACGCAAAAATGATGTCAATAGGTTACGCGACAACCACTCCAATGAATTTGAGCTCCCTAAAATCTGATTCCGCCAAAAACCAACACCTAGATTTTGATACCATTGCCGTGACCCCAGCCGAATGCGACTATTATGTGGGAATGGTTTGTGAAGCGTCCGCTAAAGTTGTAAACGGCTTTTTCAATCGAATGATGATGGAATAGGTGCTTATGATTAAAAACCAAGCTGTATTCGCTTTGTCTCTAACAGTCCTGGTTTTCCTGAACATCCCACTCAGTTTCGCAGGTCTAATTGCGGACAATGGCAAAATGCCTGAATTGTTAAGCGGAGTAATCTTGACAGGTGCAGGAATTTCAAATTTGGCAGAACAAAAGCCAAAAGAGCATATCAATATCAGCTTAGCAACGGTTATTTCCAAGGAGATACCGGCGATAAGATTTTTAATGGACCAGCATGACAGCGTTCTGTATGAAAATTCATTGAACAACTTGCCCATAGCAGATACAAGCCTTGGGTACTCCATAGAAAAGCTGAACTACAATGAGCGTTTTCACCGCGGCTCTCCCCAAGTGCTTATATACCACACCCATACGACTGAAAGCTTCCAGATCGAAGCCGGCCCTGGGAGTTGGAGGTCCAAGAACAAGGACATATCCGTTGTCGCAACTGGAAATATCATCGCCAAAACTCTGTACAATGATTTTGGCATTGAAGTTTTGCATATAACCGAGATCTTCGACTCGCCGGTATACAACGGCTCATATGAGCGCTCCCTGGCTATGCTTGAGAAAGCAATTGAGCAATATCCATCAATCCAGTATGTTTTTGATGTGCACAGGGACGGGGTAGACGAGACACCAGCTAATAAGCAATCATTCACCACAGTGGTTGACGGGCAAAAAGCTGCTAAAGTGTCGATTGTCCTCGGAGTCAAGAGCAAATTTACCCCAGAAAACAAGAAGTTTGCAAAGGCAATTGAAAGCTCGATGAACAAGTTATACCCTGGGCTTTTCAAACGCCATATTGAGAAAGACTACTATTACAACCAGTTCGTAGTGCCCAATTCAATTCTTTTCGAAATGGGATGCAATATCTCTACACCTGAAGAGGCCCGATATAGCGCTGTGCTGGTTGGAAGAAGCGTCGGCACCGTTATTATGGGCAAGGAGCAGCAACAATGACAAATAGCAAAAGCACTTTTGAGACAGCTTGCAGATGGAAAAACGATACTTGCAGCGATTGCAACGCTCTAAACCCATTTTCAACACAGACCTATTGCCAAGCGGCGATTACGCTTTATTATGCAAGCGGGAACATTTTGTGCCCAAAATGCTCTGATGGGTACCTGAAACTATCGAAAGCAAAAAAATATGAATGCGAGAATTGTTCCCATAATATCGGCTATGACATAGTGCTTGACTTGTTATTGAACAGCAACACCCAATAGTGCAGAGGTTTGAAAGCTTGAAAGATGCTAGCCAATGATTTTAGAAACACCACTGGAGTGGTGTTTCTAAAAGAACTCAGGCTTGGTTTTCTGAACCATCATCAGTGATATAGGTTTTTAAGGCAGCAAAACTCGCTTCACTTAAAACATGCTCAATTTTGCATGCATCACCATTGGCGGTCATGTCATCGACACCAAGGCTGACCAGCCAACTGGAGATTATAGTGTGCCTCTCATATATCGATTCGGCTATTTTGCGCCCTTCGTCCGTCAGGGTAATATGCCCATATTTGTTAATATCGATTAAACCATTCCCGCGAAGACCCTTCATTGCGACGCTGACACTAGGCCTACTGAATTCAAGCTCATTCACTATGTCAATTGAGCGAACTTGTTCTTTGTTTTTGCTTAGAATTAGAATTGTTTCCAAATAGTTTTCTGCAGATTCTCCAGTTTTTATAACAATTGCGCATTGAGCGCCCTCTCCTAAAACCATTCAAGGAGGCAGCTGGGATATGCGCTTCCTCCTTTCGATAGACAACTTGTAATGGTAGCAAGCGCAGTGTGGCATGAATTTGCCACTAGCTCTGGTATTAAGACAAAAATACCGACATTTTTTTTCTTGCTAGATTTACGTATTAGGCGCATGCAACAATAAACAGTTGCTTATTGATTAAATCAAGGCTCTATCCCCACATTGCCATGGCGAAAGAAATTTTTGCGCCCATAGTTTCAAAAGATTGCAGCCTTGGTTTTGGCAATCTGCCATCCGCTAGAGTCCAGCCAACAAGCTAATGCAAGTCAACTGCCCCATTTGGCAAAAAAAAATTCAAAAATGCCATATTCTTGGGATGGATCCGAATCAAGGGTTTGAGTTATAGCATTATTCATAAAATGTTGATTATATTTTTGGTTTATAAGTAGTATAACACAGCATTAAACCCAAAATCAACCTGAAATTCGTCAAAATACAGCTTATTCACATTTATATGCCTTAACTCGAGCTATTTTTAGGCTGATAGCCGCCAGCATGTTTTGGTTTTGCCAGCCTCTATTGCTTTATAACAGGTTCTGCGGCATGGCGAGCACACAAGTAATTGAATAGGCCATCCCCTAGCTTTTGAATTCATTCGTTTTGGGCTCAATTGGCATAAGCATCATTGAAAAATTTTAAAAATACTGAAGTTTATTCTAGTCAAAGGCACAGCCAGCCCTTTTGAATGACGCTCGTACAAACATATATTTGCTCTCCAGGCAAACACCGATAAAAACCATTGCTATTCATTGTATTCAAGTGCAGTTAGCGAACATTAAAAACGTTGACATTTCAGGTTAGCATATGCTAACCTGATGCAGTAGAGTTGTATAAGACAAATCTCTTTTAAATTGACCAACTCCATGGAGAAGGATATGACATTAAAGGAATTAGGCATTGGAAAAAGCGGCAGAGTAGTGTCGGTTGGCGGAGAAAAGGCTCTGAGAAGGCGGCTGTTAGAAATGGGCATCACCCCAAGGACAATTGTCACTGTCAGAAAATCAGCCCCAATGGGCGATCCCATTGACATCTACCTTCGCAGCTATGTTTTGGCTTTGCGCCTGGAAGACGCGGCACAGATCGCCGTTGAAGAGGTGGTCACATGATCATTGCTCTTGCTGGCAACCAGAATAGCGGCAAAACCACATTGTTCAACCAACTTACCGGCTCAAACCAACATGTCGGTAATTTCCCAGGCGTGACTGTTGAGCAAAAGATAGGAGCCTTGATAAGTTATAGCGATGTATCAATAGTAGATTTGCCAGGGATCTATTCACTCTCCCCTTACACAAGTGAAGAGATTGTTACAAGGGACTACTTGGTTAAACAACGGCCAGATGCGATCCTAAACATTGTCGATGCCACCAATATTGAACGTAGTTTATATTTGACATTGCAGTTGATTGAGCTGCAGATTCCAATGGTTCTAGCCCTCAACATGATGGATGAAGTGTATGCGAACAATGGGAGTATTGACTCATTTGCCCTATCGAACTCATTGGGCATACCTGCCGTGCCAATATCTGCTGCAAAAAAGCAAGGATTGGATGAGCTTGCCGAAACTGTATTAAATGCCGCAACAAAAAAGACGCCGCCTCAACGCATCGACTTCTGCTCTGGCGCTGTACATAGGGCAATCCATGCCATTTCCCACACAATTGAGGACCATGCTGATTTGTGCGGTTTGCCTGCGAGGTTTGCTGCGACTAAGCTAGTTGAAGGCGACGAGCTAATGCTTGCTGCCCTAGGCTTGTCTGACAATGAGCGCCATATGATTGACCATATTGTCAGCGAGATGGAAACAGAGATGGATACAGACCGGGAGTCCGCAATGGCTGATATGCGTTACCAATTCATCGAAGAAGCATGCAAAATTAGCGTTGTAAAACCACATAAATCAAAAGAATACTTGCTCAGCGCAAAAATAGATTCAGTGCTTACGCATAAAATATTTGCTATTCCAGCTTTTTTAGCGATTATGGTTGTTATGTTCACACTGACCTTTGGGGGCATTGGGGCTGCCCTGAGCAGGCTGATGTTGATTGGCGTCGATGCGCTCATTGAGATTGTTGGCAATGCCTTGGTTTTAAATGGATACAACCAGGTTGTTTGCTCTTTAATTGTCGACGGGATACTGTCGGGGGTAGGAGCGGTGGTCAGCTTTTTGCCAATAATAGTCACATTGTTTTTCTTTATGTCTATCTTGGAGGACATGGGTTATATGGCAAGGGTTGCTTTTATAATGGATAAACCTCTGAAGAGCATCGGATTGTCCGGTCGCAGCTTTGTGCCGATGCTAATTGGCTTTGGCTGCACAGTCCCCGCTATTATGTCTGCCCGGACCATACCCAGCGAGAAGGACAGGAAGATGACTATCTTGCTCACCCCATTCATGAGTTGTAGCGCAAAAATCCCGATTTATTCGATATTTTGCGCAGCTTTTTTCTCAAAAATGCAAGGCCTTGCTATGGGTTGCCTATATATTATCGGAATCGTGCTTGCAGTTTTGGCTGGAACAGCCATGAAAAAAGTTGCTTTTAAAGGCATGCCCGGGCCATTTGTTATGGAATTGCCAAATTACCGCTTCCCTTCCCCAAAGTCAGTATTGCTGCTTTTGTGGGACAAGGCGAAGGACTTTTTGCATAGGGCGTTTACTGTCATATTTTTGGCAACAATCATCATATGGTTTTTACAGTCTTTTGACTCGCGGTTCAACTATGTTGTAGACAGCTCAAACAGCATATTGGCCGGAATCGGAAAGAACCTCGCCTATTTTTTTACGCCTCTTGGCTTATTTGACTGGAGGATTGCTACTTCTCTCATCACAGGATTCACAGCAAAAGAGACTATATTGTCTACACTGGGAGTCTTAAGCGGTGTAAGCGCGGCAGAGCTGCCTAACGCTTTGGCAGGCATGTTCACGCCTCTGTCGGCTTTCAGCTTCCTGGTGTTTGTATTGTTGTATACACCTTGTGCTGCTACAGTTGCCACAGTGAAACGGGAATATGGCAGCTGGACAGGCGCGGCATTCACAATGGGCTTTCAAACCGGGTTTGCATGGTTTGCAGCAATGCTTGCATACCAGATAGGATCAATATTTGTATGAGCAGTCTAGGATATAGAGATTTTGCGCTTCTTTTTGTTATCGCAATTGCGGCAGTGATGGCGCTAGCCAATATCCGCAAGCGAAAGAAGTTGGCAGGATGCAGCTCATGCTCCAGTTGCCCGTTGGGAGACAGCTGCTTTCTGGCAAAGAACCCGGAAAAAGGGTAAAACAAATGCCGGCAAAGCGCAAGATAAAATCCGCAATAAGATTAGCCTTGCGCTTTGCCGGCATATTCCATGTGATTGTATAGCGTGGATGGATGGCTTGCATTTTGTCTTATAGCTTTGAATAAGGCAGTTTGCAATTGCAACTGGCGAAATAAAAGGTTATTCGACAATCACACCAAAATCGCCATTCTTGACTAACCCTGCGTTTGCCTCTTCAACATCAAGATGGAACTCATGTTTCCCATTGTCAGCAACCCTTACAAGGATATTCTCGTAGACTACTCCCCTTTCGCCTCCAACCTTTATGCTAACCCTGTCTTGGTCTTTGAATCCCATTTCAGCGCCTTCAGTTGTGTGCAAGTGGAAATGCCTTGCAGCGACTATTGTGCCTTCACTCAGCTCAACTTCTCCTTTTGAGCCGATGATTTTGATCCCAGGCGAGTCTTTCAAGTCTCCTGAATCTCTGATAACAATGGGAATGCCAAGTTTGTAGGTGTCTGCTATCAAGACCTCTACCTGCGTCTGCTTCCTTATTGGGCCTATTACCCTTACTCCAGGTATTGAGCCTTTGGGGCCAACGAGCTCGACAATCTCGTCACAAGCAAATTGCCCAGGCTGGATCAAATCTTTGATGTTGGTAAGCTCAGCGCCTTCGCCAAAAAGGATTTCTAAATCTTCAGCTGACAAGTGCAAATGCCTGTTTGAAATATTAATGAGTACTTTTCTTTCTTTCATGCAAACCTCTTATTATGCCAGTAAATTATTATTATAGTCGTTCAACCCAATTAAATTTGTCTTCGATTTTTCCCAGTTGGATGCCCGTAAGCTTGTCATAAAGCAATTGGGTTTTGGGGCCAATTGTGTCACCAATATCAATGACCTCGTCCCTGTAAGCGAGCTGCCCTATGGGTGAAACCACAGCAGCGGTTCCCGAAGCAAAGACTTCGTCAAGCTTTCCTTGTTTCGCATAAAGGATAATGTCATCGATGGCAAGCGCTTTCTCCACTACTTCCCATCCTTCATCCCTGGCGATCTTTATGACTGAGTCCCTTGTGACCCCTGGGAGGATTGTGCCTGACAATGGCGATGTATATAAAACGCCATCAACAATGAAAAAAGCGTTAGATGTGCCGACTTCCTCAACAAATTTTTTATTCGCGCCGTCTAGGAACATAACCTGCGAGAACCCTTTAGCGACAGCCTTTTGATATGGCAATAAGCTGCCAGCGTAGTTGCCGCCGTATTTTGCTTCGCCAGTGCCCCCATTGGCTGCCCTGATATAATTCTCTTCGACTAAGATCTTTGTTGGCTTTAAGCCGTCTTTGTAGTATGCGCCTACTGGAGAGAGAATAATCACAAACTTGTATGATTTAGACACCTTTACCCCAATTGATGGCTCTGTTGCTATCATAAAAGGCCGAACATACAGAGAGGTCCCATCTGCTGTAGGAATCCAGCTTTCATCTGTCGCAACTAGTTGTTTTAGGGCGCTGATAACAAAATCCACATCTAGTGTGGGCATGCAAATCCTCTGGTTGGAATTGTTCATGCGTATGAAATTCTCTTTTGGCCTAAACAAGACTGTGTGGCCTTCCAAGTTTTTGTAAGCTTTTAACCCCTCAAATGTTTCTTGCCCATAGTGGAATACAAGCGCGCTAGGCTCAAGCGATAATGGGCCATAAGGGATTATGCGGGCATCGTGCCACCCTTCACCTTCATCGTAGTCCATTTCAAACATATGGTCAGTGAAATAAATACCAAATCCCAACTCGTTTTGGTCTGGTTTTGGTTTTGGTTTTTCGTTGATAATCGTTTTGATCTCCACACCAATTGCTCCTCAATTATAATTTGGTTAGTCGCTACTTACAGTGACAGTGCTCCAATACTCAAAATCAAACTCTTCTAGTTCTTCTTCGGTACGCGGGATCTCAGGCACATACTCAGCAAAAACTTGTTTATACCTCTCCAAAGTTCTTACGGCATTATCCATGTTTTCCCTGACAGATATCGTGAAAATCCCGTTTACATATCCGTATGAATAATCATTGTCAGCCGCCAACTCGTCATTTAAAAACATCTCGATCATATCGCTGACTACACTTTGCACATCAGTGTTTATCCTGGCTACGATCTTTGGCGACTCAAAATCAAATCCGCTAGCCAAAACCACTTTCAAACCAGGGCTTAATTTTTCATTATCCACTCCAAGGACTGATGCACCGCAATTCGCAAAAACCACATCGCAACCGCTTTTTTCGAGAATTGCCACAGTTTCGCTCATTTTAGCCGGATTGACATATGATTGGAGAAACTCTTCATAAACTACAGCTCTCGGGTTCACTGTTTTGGCGCCTGCTGCAAACCCCACTCGAAAGGGTATGCTGCTGGAGTCATCAAAGGCGCCAATATAGGCAACATGCCCCGTTTTGCTGATAGTCGCAGACATAGCTCCAACCAAGAATGAGATTTCTTCATTCCTGAAAGTAAAGCTTGCGATATTTTCGCCTGATGCCTCAAATCCGATAGTTGAGATTTTCTTGGTGCCGCCAACCTCTCTGGAGCGTTTTGCCAATTCTGCATTGGCTATGTAGCTAGTAGCAAAAACAAGCCTGTAAGAGCTGTTGTTGATTGCGCTCTCCACATTTCCTTTTATTTGGGCAGTATTGCCCCCTTCAAGGACATCATATTCAAAACCGTGGTCATGCCTCATCATAGACAAAGCAATCAACACTTGCGAAGAGTAACCGCTCTCCAAACCATCAGGATCTTTGATATAGGCAATTGTCGCTTTTACCGCCTCGCCCTCTTTTATTGGGCGGCATGCGACTGTAGCAAACATGCAAATTATCGATACGAGCAATATGCATGCAATTACTGGTTTTCGCTTATCCATCAAATCTCGGCGCAAGAGAGCACTAATGCGCCGTCTCCTCTCAGCCAGCAGTTTTTTCAACTGCATTTTTTGTAGGTTCGCTTATTATGCCTTGCATCTATCGTTGCCCAAGATATCTCTCTAAAAGGTGGCGGGAAGAATGCGCTTCCACCTCCCAGCAAACAATATCCCGGATAATTTCGTGTTTGCTCTTTCTACTTGGAGCTTTGCGCCATCAAACCTGCTAGCTAATCGTCTGTTTGACTGTAACCACAAACAAAAAAATGAGTTTCATATGGCAATTGTGCCATATAGCAAGCAGCTGCAGAGCAAGTGGGGCGCCTTGAGGCCTACGACCTGCTTTATTTTGCTGGATATGAATCTCGCTCGCAGCTAGTTTTGCAGTTTTTAAAATGGAGCACATAAGCTAAACTTCTTGAGGCTTGGGCAAACAAACGGGCTGTCAATGGTGTTTTTTTGCACAAGCGCCCTCTAGAAAAAAGAAGGCTGATTGTGCAGGACACTTTTGCCCGTTATGCCTACTAGCTATTTGACTTAACGAACTTGCTTATATAATCGCCAGCTTGCAATGCGCTTACAGCGCCGTCTGCGCACGCAGTCACCACTTGGCGAAGCAGAGTTGTCCTTGTGTCGCCTGCTGCGAACATGCCCTCCAACGAGGTATGGGTATTTTCGCCTGCAATAATGTATCCGTTTGAGTCCAAATCTACAAGCCCTGTAAAGATGTTGTTCTGGGGAACCAGGCCAGCATATATAAACACCCCGTCACATGGAACATCTACAAAACCTCCCGACTGGGTGTCCTGGACTTTGACTCCTTGGACGATGCCTGCTCCATATATCTCAACAGGTATGCAATTTAGCAGAAAACCTATCTTGTCGCCTATAGCGCGGGTCGCATTAACTTCTGCCTTGGTGGCCCTGAATTCATCCCGCCTATGCACGATTGTCACTTTCGACGCGATTTTCGCTAAATACCTAGCTTCTTGCAATGCCGAGTCTCCGCCTCCAATCACAACCACTTCTTTGCCTCTAAAAAAGAAAGCATCGCAGGTAGCGCAATAAGAGACACCTTTGCCCCTATACTTCAACTCGCCCGGAACCCCCAACATCCTCGGGGTTGTTCCTGTCGCAGCAATCACCGAAATGCTTTGCAGCACTTTTTTGTTTGAAGCCAGTGTTGTCTCAAGCAATGTAGTTTCAAACAATCCGTTTGGTTTCTTTTCAACAAAGGTTGCTTCCCCAAGCATAATCTGGCAGCCAGATGAGAGCGCTTGCTGTCTCATGCGCTCAGACAGCATTGCTCCAGATATGTTTTCTGTTGCCCCTGGATAGTTTTCAACAGCAAAAGTGCTGGCTATCAACCCACCTTTGTCCTTTTCGATCATAATACTATTCAAACCTGCCCGGCCAGCGTAAATGCCCGCAGCCAATCCAGCAGGGCCAGCTCCAATAATTACAACATCATAAGAATCCGGCATAACCGCCTCCGTTATTTTTTTTGCGCTCGCTGCTTTAAAGGCAAGCGCTATACCATGCCAGCAAATTGTGTCTGCCTTAAAGCTTCGTATACCCCAATCCCGACTGAATTTGAAAGATTAAGGCAGCGCGCATTCGGGCTGGCAGCCATCGGAATACGCACTCGGACAACTAGCGGCATCAGATGGATACTTGGTGGCAAGCCGGTTGTCTCATTGCCGAACAAGAGATATTCCCCGTTGAAATATTCTACCGATGTGTGCCAATCAGAAGCTTTTGAAGTAAATGCAATGATTCTTGCCGGCTTTTCACCAGACATAAAATCCTCAAAACTGTTGTGCTCAAAAATATCAACATCCTTCCAATAATCAAGCCCTGCCCTTCTTAGGTTGCGCTCAGTTATTGTAAAGCCATAAGGTTTGATCAAATGCAGCCGCGAGCCTGTCAATGCGCAGGTTCGTGCAATATTCCCAGTGTTCTGCGGTATCTGTGGCTCGAATAAAACTACGTTAAAATTTGGCATCGTTTGGGTTCCTAATGAGCTTTTTTGGATCAATTGCTATAAAGTCAAAAAATAAAGCTTGAGGGCTTTGCTTATTATAGCATCGTACATGAACACTTTCAAGCTAGGGTTATTGCGACTTTCCTTGCGAACCGCTTATATTTTTTTTCAGCTTGCTTAGCCAGCCTTTCTTGCCGCAAGTTGGGCACACCATCATCTTCTCGTCCAGCCCTACACAAGCGTAAGCTTTGCAACTGCAAAGGGCTATGGTTCCGTTTTTGCAGTATGGGCATTTAAACTGGGGCCCAATCCGGAAGTTTTTATAATCGACTTTTGCAGCCTCCCCTTCTTGATGCTCATTTTTATCTTGGCTGGCAATGCCATATGTCATAACCCATTTATTATCAGCAGCAAAATCAAAGCGGACATAGAAGGGCTTGCCCGTGTTTGAGCAGTGCGCCATAATAAAAACAGATTCTTTTTTTATACCCATATCTCCTGGCCTATCCATTTTTTTATATACAGCATCTATTTCAACAAGAATGAAGCAGCCACAAAGCTAAATGATGTTATCAGGGCTGAATGGCGTCTAAGCCCAATTTCAACACTGCGGGCGCTGGGATTCAACAGCTTTTGCGCGACTCCGCACCCGATACAATACACAAATGCGACAGCCCAAGCTGATCCAAAAGACAAAAGGGATTTTGACAATGCCGACAAAGGTGAAGGCGCCAAAGGATTAAGGTAGTTTGAGGGGTATACTTCCCCTGCGCCAAAAAGCCAGCTGGATATAAAAAAGATTATGCCTGCCCACCTGCAATCGTTGATGTAGGTATAAATACTCTCTTTAGCGTCCATTGAAGAGCGGGCGCGGGACGGGAAAAAAGCTGCTACTGTATAATATGCAAACCAGCTGGCAAGCGCTGCCACATTGCATATGCGCGCCAGCCACATCAATGTTTTAAACATTGGAGTCTCCTAATCTAGAAAAATTTAAAAATCCACTCCCTTAGCAATCCGAATTTATGGATGCATTTGACTAGTAGCCATCCAAATGGCTCAACAAAAGTCTTAAGGTTGCCAAAAGCAGTTGTAAATAGCGTTGTAATTGGCGGCAAGGCTTGTTCTTTTCCAATCACAATCGATTTTGCATTATCGTAAATGGCAAGCAAAGAGTATTCGACGCCTTGGGTATATGAGAATGTCATAAAAAGCCCTGCAACCACAGCAAATATCGAGCCATAAAAAGCAAGCTTGACAGCATACCGCCCATATCCAAGCAGAGGGATTAAATAATTTTCTATAACCCTTCTAGCCGCATCTTGGCCCGCTTGCCGCCTTTTGGCCTTCTCGTTCTCCAAGCGAATCCCTTGTTCCGCAACTTCTTGGCGCCTTGCTTCTTGGATACGCTCGATATCGACTTTTGCGTCGCAAACCTCGCATATTTCTATATTGATTGGGTTTTCTGCGCCACATACTTTGCAGATCCAACCCATGCTACTTTACCAGCAATTCTTCTAGATTCTGCGCCTTGATGAATATTTCGGGCACTATCCGCTGCTTCCCGCTACTATAAGTAATTTTATATTGGTTGTTTGGAAGGCGTTCAACTGTCGAGATCGCATCTTCAGTTTTTTTCACCGGCTCTGCTGTTTTTGCTGGCGTTGCAAGCGAGCCTGCCCTTTTAGGGATTGTAAAGGTTCTTGGTTTTGCGGCAACCCGGTGGTAGATCTCGTCTTCGATTGCCTCGAGCTCCTTTAGGCGCTCAAACACTTCAGCTATCGATGGCCTTTTGTCAAAGTTTGCGAGCAGCATGCTATCAATCAGGTTTCTTGTGCCTTCTGCTATTGAAGGGTCAGTTAACAAACTGCGCCCGTCAAGCACTGCCTCGTATGCATAGTCATAACCATCGTATTCCGGCATTCGCCCGCATATATACTGGTGGAAAATCAATCCCATAGCAAAAACATCTGACCGGCACTGCACATATTTTTTGATTGACTCGTCTTCTCCGATAATATATTGGGCAAGCTCTGGAGAGTAGTAATTGACAGTGCCGACTGTATACTCAGGACGTGGGGGATCCCCTTCAAAATAACTGTCGTCGAAGTCGGTTATTTTTGTCGTGAGGTTTCCAGCTTCGCTTTTAGCTATAAGAATATTATCCGGTTTCAAGTCGCCATGGACAACCCTCGCTTTGTGGAGGGTGCGGAGGCTTTGGCTCATGGTCTTGAGCAAAAGTCTTTTGTTTGCGCTTGGGAGCTTTGCGATCATGTCCACAGGCATTGAGTCAGTTGATATTTTCAATGTGATTTTATAATATGAGTTGCCGTCTCTAAACAACTCCAAAGGCACAACAAGGTTTCCGCCAATGCCGGCGATTTTCTTTAGCTCGCCGATTAGCTGGTTTTGGCTTTTTTCCCATTCACGGCAATCTGCCTTCATCCTGTCTGCAACCCGCGGGGAATACATTCCCTCCACCGGGTATTTGGGATAGGGGAACGATTTAATAAAATACTCTTTTTCATCCTTGCGGGCAAATGTGTACTTGCCATTGCTGCACTCAGTCCAGGGACCAAGCAAGCTATATCCTCTTAGCAAAGGCATAGGTCACCTCCAACACATAACTAGATAACAGAATTATATCTGCTTTCATATCCTGGTTTATATTCATTCCAAAGCTCTTTGGCTTTTAGTGTGTAGTTTTCTCTTTCTTTAGAAAAATCTTCCGTATACTTTTTTGCTTTTTCTTCGATTGCAATCTTTTGGGCGATGTAAGGCTCGAGCTCATTATATACTTCATCCACTGGGCGGGCTGCTTTTATTGCAAAAGCCGCCATTCCTTTTGAGTGGTCATTGAGGAAAGCTTGGATCACCGTCGAAAAATCTATTGAATCAATAAGTGAATCCAGTCTTTCTATCTCGTCGATTTTATCCTTAAGGCATGCTGCTAATTCCCTTGTGCTTGTCAACACAGGAAAAGAGCAACTGCCGGATTTTAAAAACACTTGGAGCTCCCTTTCAATTTCGCTTCCATGGCTCTCACAGATCTCTTTGTAAAGCTTATCGTTCTTTGACTTGAGGGCAATGGCGTCCTTAACCATCTTTCCATTAGGATCGCTAAATCTTTTGACTCCTTCAATAATACGGTAGTAGGAATCCATAAAGGAGGTGTCCATTGGCCCGACATCCCCGTTTGACATAAACTCTTCAAACAACTCGTTCATGCTAGCGGAAGTGTCGATATGCATCTTCATAAATACGGCACAATCCTCCCGGGCTGTCTTTATGATATCTGCCAGTTTATTGAGATTTTTAGAGTAAAGCACCACTGGATCCCGCGGCTTCGAAGGCCGGTATGCGGGATTGCTGGCAATATACGAGACAAAATCCCCTTCAAAGCTTTCAGCCAGCAATAAATCTAATTGCTCCTGCTCTTCGCACAAAGCATCCAACTCATTTTCAAGGAGTGGAATGTCAAACTCATTCTTGTTCTTAGCGATCAAGTCATTCAATTGCCGGTATCTGGAAAAGGGCGGAGGAAGCTCCGCTTGCCCTGTCAACGCCTCGTCAATCGTTGCGTAAAAATAGGATCTTAAGGCTTCTTGGGCGCGTATTGCGAGGGATTCCTCCTCCCTTGCAATAGACTCCATTTGCTGGTTGTAATCCTCCATATCACCAATGCTTGATTGGATTGGGAACATTTGAATATAGGTGTTTGACAAGTATCTATACCGGGTATAAAGCCCTAAGCTTACGTCTGACAGCGCTTGCTTGCCTGTAATTGCAAACACCTTGCCTGCCATTGTGCAATCGTCTGCTGCTGGCAAATTGACAATCTCATTTTTCAACATCTCGCCAAGCTCTTCATATCCGCTTCTTTCCGCTCCTGTCAACGCGATGCTGTTTAGCATAAGCCATTCAAAATGCATTGGCGACTTGACAAAGCCAAAACAGCCGTCAGTAGCTGCAAAGAGCACGCAAGGTTTTTCGAAAGTATAAAAGGCATGGTTAATATGGTAATCGGGCTGGCCTGCAGCGTTCAAAGACAGATGAATGCAATTTGACATTGGAGAGTCTTCCAGCAAGTTTTCCATAGCATCATTATCCATAGACAAATCATCTTTTGTCAGCTGGTACAACCCGCCATCATCTATACAGTAGCATCTCGAGTCGCCAACCCATAAACAGAACGCGTCAACACTCTTATCGTCCTCAGTGTATATAATTGCCGCTATTGTGGTCGGCAGGATTTTTATCATGCTGCTGCGCACACGTATGTTTTCTTTAATTCCCCGCTCGTTAGCGCACTTGGCCAACCGCAGGTAAATTGCCGACTCAAGGTCTTTCACAAATTCCGCTTGGGAAATTTTGTCACGCATCACAGGCAAAAAAGACTCGGCGCGCCCGGCGAAAAACTCTGACAAAGCTATTTTTACCTCTCTGGAAGCAAGATAAGCGCTTGTCCGTTTTATTCCGTCATTATCCACATAACTGATTCCACCTGCACCACCCATGCCATCAAAGACACCAAAAATATTCTCCTCCAACAATGGCGGCGAATCCTCCCCAAAACCACTTTTCAACTCATAATTTATTGAAAAATTTGTGCTGATGTTATCCATTGGCAGCTACCTGGGCTAAACGCTTCCAGCTAAAGTTTTAATTACCATGTCCATATCTGTTTCATCCATCCCAGCGCCTGCTTTGGATGGGATATGCACCGTGTTTTCCCACAAAGCGATTTCGCTCCAAGGCGAATCGTCGGGCGCAAACACTATCAAGCGTTTGGCAGACTGGTTCATTTTTCCCGACTGCCTGTCAGCCCACCAATCGCCAAGACCCATAAAGGATGTCGGAATGCCTTCTGGATATATCGCTGGCTTTCCCTCAAAGGATTTCTCTAAAGGATGGGCAGAAGCATCTGTCCAAACCATAATAATATGGCGTCTTCGAGTGCCTTCTTGAACCCAGTCTGAATCCATCGCCAGCGCTATCGCTTCCAGTGCGTTCTCTGGCTCATCGCCCCCTCCCCCTGCGCTTATTTCGGATACAAAATCATAGAAATCCTCAGTCTCTTGGGGCAGAGAGAAAAACTTCGACTCGTTCATTGCCATATCCCCATCACAGTAATAATCCCTAAAAACGATTATTTTAATCCTGAAATTTTTCACATAGCGCTCTTTCTCTTGAAGGGCATCTGTAATCCTGTCATAGAAAGATGTCGCTGATGATTTGACTTCGTCTATTATTGGCTCCATGCTGCCTGTAGCGTCAATACATAACACTAAATCAGCATTGCACTCAAAACCTTGTCCTGCCATTGGTTTGCCACCTCTTGTGAAATGAAATTAAGTTGCGCCAATTGCCCTATAGCCAGGGCTTCATTGTTTCCCGGCTAATTGGCAATAGCCGATGCTATGATGCAATTATGCCACAATTGTCCCTATGCGCGCAGCAATGCGGCAACTGGATTGCTTATTGCTTTTTTTGCACCTGTTTTCATTATTGGCAAATTTGCCAATAAAAACGTTATTGGAGACACTTTTGCTTTGTAGAAATGATTGGGCGCGCTATGGCATCCCAAATCCAGCTGGCCTACACAGCCATATGCAATCTATCATACCCTACACCAACCATAGCGTTATTGAATGTTGCCTTTAGCTAGAGCCGCTATCTTTCTATCAATTTGATTTAACGCCTAATTTAGAACTGCAAATATATCCAATAATCCATCTAGCAACAAGCTAAACAACCTGCCAAGTAAGAGCTAGCGTATTGCAACTGGCTCTTATATCCATTTTAGGGCAATGATGGCAAAGCTTCGCAATTCTAAATGCAGCACTAAGATGGTTGGTTGCTGCAGGGCTTATTATTTAGCATTAAGTTGCCATATAATTATAACATAACTAGGGCTTGGTAAAATCATAGCTCGGTTACAGCCTTTAACGAATTTCACCAAAATGAGCGGTAAATATGCGAATTCTATTGTTAAGAGGAAATATGTCAAAGATAAAAAACAATAAACCTGACCTCGCCTACGCAGCTATGCATTGACAGCTTGCCAAATATCAGGGGTAACAGAGAAACCTCACCTGAACCACCACCGCCTGGAAGGCGGTGGGTTCAGGTGTTGCGGCTGGAAGCCGCCTAAAGCACCTTAGAGCTCGTCGATGCCGAAATTGTCTTGTTTCAGGTTCTCTACGATGTCCTGATTT
>WRIE01000047.1 GCA_009782875.1 Eubacteriaceae bacterium
ATCATCTTGAGAAAGTGGAAATAATACTAGACTTGGCATTTAAAAACCGAAAAACCCTCCGATATCGAGAATTCTATAACGTAAATTAGGGATTCGTAGCACCATTGTGCAAGTAAGGATTTTTTAAATATGCAGTAGAGAACATTGCCTTCATCAGAAAATCAAGTTTATACACAGCTGCTTTGCCCTTGCGAACACTATTCATGGTTTTCTGATGTATAACACAGCCAATTATTGCTACAAATGATTATTAAGATAGAAACTGTAATTGCAAAAAGAGCTTCTAGAATTGCATATCACGCAATTTTACTATAGACTTCTGCAAACTCTTCTTTTGGTAGGCTGTATGCCAGTTTATAGAGCAATTCCCCCCCATTTTCAAATTCATTTTTGACAAACGCAGCCCTCCCCTCCAAAAAAGAGCCGCCCTCTGATACGCAAAAATTGTGCGCGAGAGCTGTGACCAGCCAGCGCCTCCTAATGCCGCATATAGTCCTAAGCATGATTTTTTTCGCTCCAAATGTATTTTTACACTCTTTGAAGAACACTTCAATGGGCCACCTTTCGTTGTAAATGCCAATTATCTCCTGCTCGCTCAAGGAGACATCCGGGCAAAGGAAAGCCCTCATTGCATTCCCATTTCCAAATTCGCCCACTGGCCAGCTTATAAGCGCCGCCGAGTTTGCAACGCCCGTCAAGTGTGTCTCAAGCTTGTAGACATAGTACTTTTTCGAGTTTGCTGTGACGAGGCAACACTCGTTTTTTTCCACCAGCTTTGAGAACTCCTTGATTTGGATCCTGTGGCCAGCAGGGCAGGTTGCCCTGTTGGTTTTCAGCGCGCATACCACCTCATAGCCTTTCGCCCAAAAACTCGTGGTTATGTCCTTGCTTGCATACCAAGAGTCGAAAACCGCGCAACTAACAGTTTCGGCATCAGGCAGGCATGAAACCAATTCCAGGGCGGGCCCTATTTTCGACTTTGCCCTGCCGTATATCCTGAAGCCATGGCACAAAAACCCGCCGCCCATTGCGCCAATGGGCATTCCCGCAGCCTGGCAGCCATAGACTTTTTTCTTGTCTATGTGCGAGTGGTGGAAGCCCATGCCCTCTGTTGGCTTCGCAGCCCCGGCCCGTGGCAGCTCTTTTGTGTTTCCAGTGTCGCCCAAAGACACAATTGCCGGCTTGCCAGCCTCTTCCGCAGCGGCAAACGCTGTTTTTGCCGCGACAACACCTGCTTAATCGCCCAGCGCGCTGTCGTCCCAGCTGCCGTCCCGCATAAAACAGCCATAAGTTTCCCGGCTGGGGCCTGTGCGGCGCTCGATCCCGGTGAGTTTCCCGCAATATGCCGGCAAAATCACCGCTGTCATTATCCTGGCCGCCAGCATGCTTTTTTAAGCCCAAAGGCTTTGAGTGTGGCTATCCCTTCACAGAACTTTGCATCCCGCCCGTTTAGTGGTATATTCTTCTTGAGGCTTCCCCGCTCGGTATTGTTTTGACAAACTCATATTACCATTAATGCGGTGTGTCGCCTCTTTTTTCATAATTCTTTATCAATTTTCAACGTTGTTCTTGGCATTTCGACATCTGCTAATTTTTGCTTTGCAGATTTCTTTTGCTCGTTTTGCAATTACAGATAGAAATTAGGAATCAATCTATAAAAAAAACTCTCTATTTAACTTAAGAATTATATTGCACTAATAAATCAAACCCATATAACAAAATAACAAACATATATATCATTATGCTCCTTATTTGCAATTCTGAATAACTAGCTGATGCAGAGCTCATTGAGTAGGTACAAAAAAATGCGAACTGAATATTCAGTTTTAGTATGTTTCTAGAATAAAACACTGGAATTATACAGTTAATTTGCATAATTTGTCAATATCAACTCGCAAAATAACTCAAAAATATCCAAAAGAAGTCAAACGATATCAGATGCAACATAAACTCAATAATTATATGATAGTAGAAAAGCATCTAATATTCTGTGAAATATCCTATTTAAATTACATTTTATTCCAATAGCACAATAGGCTGCTTTGTAGTAGAATATTTAAATAAGGAAGCTCATCATAAAAATAATTTGCAATATTTCCCATAGTTCTTAGCCTGCATGTTTTTTTATACAATACAAATTTTACCAAAGAGAATGTGGCATATTTGGAGGGTACCTGCTTGGAGCCATTATTGGAAGTCAAACACTTGGATGTTGATTTTTTTATCGAAGGCGCAGCCCATAGGGCAGTCTCCGATTTTTCCTTCCATTTAGAATCTAACGAGGCACTAGGCATTGTCGGGGAATCCGGCAGCGGAAAAAGCGTCGCATCCCTTGCAATAATGGGACTACTGCCCAAAGGATCCAGCCGAGTTGGGGGCCAAGCGCTTTTAAATGGAAGAAACTTGCTAACACTTTCAGAGACAGAAATGAGAGGTGTCAGAGGAAAAGAAATATCTATGATATTCCAGGAGCCGATGACATCCTTAAACCCAGTGCATTCATGCGGGCGGCAGATAATGGAGCCTTTGCTTTTACATATAGACTTTGACAAAAAACAAGCCAAAGAGCGCGCAATCGACTTGCTAAGCCAATGCGGCGTCCCTGACCCAAAACGGCGTTTTTCAGAATACCCCCACCAATTGTCTGGCGGGTTGCGCCAAAGGGTGATGATTGCAATGGCTCTTGCATGCAACCCGTCCCTGCTAATTGCAGACGAGCCCACCACTGCTTTGGATGTGACAATACAAGCCCAGATTCTGGAGTTATTCAAAGACTTACGCCAACAAAAAGACACAGGCATCATTTTGATAACCCATGATTTGGGGGTTGTCTACGGCTTTTGCGAGAGTGTAATCGTCGTATATGCAGGGCAGATAGTGGAGAGCGGACCGACTAAAGACTTGTTTGCATCCCCGTTGCATCCCTACACCAGAGGGCTTATGGCAGCATTGCCGGTTCTTGGCGGCGCTAAAACCAGGCTTGCCTCGATAGAAGGGATTGTGCCTGATTTGGCTTCCATGCCCAGCGGTTGCCGTTTCCATCCCCGCTGCCCTTACAAAACAAATCTATGTGTGGAAGCCGAGCCTCCCCTTGCCACCATGGTTGATGGGCGGCAGAGCAAATGCCATCGAGGGGGGTTGCTATGAGCGAGCTCATCAGAGCCCAAGGGGTAAAGAAGCATTTCAAAGTCAAAGGTCCATGGGGTCGAAAAACCGACTTGTACGCTGTGGACGGGGTCGACTTGGATATCAGCAAATCAGAGACTGTAGGCATTGTTGGCGAGTCGGGATGCGGTAAGTCCACATTGGGCAGGCTTTTTTTGAATGCCCTCCCATTAACAGAAGGCAAAATTTGCTTTGATGGCGTGGATGTCTCGACCTTTTCCAGGCAAGAAAAAAAACAGTTCAGGCAATCTGCCCAGATGGTGTTCCAAGACCCCTCTTCCAGCTTGAACCCCAGAAGGACTGTGCTAGAAATCTTGCTCGAGCCTTACACAATCCACAACTTGCACACAAAGCAGCAACGGATCGAAAAGATATCACAGCTGTGCGATATGGTGGGCCTCCCCCGGGCATACTTGGATAGGTACCCCCATGAAATGTCCGGAGGGCAAAAGCAAAGGGTAGGCATAGCCCGGGCCCTTGCCCTTGAGCCGAAGTTCATTGTCTGCGACGAGCCCGTTTCGGCCCTTGATGTATCCATACAAGCCCAAGTAATCAACCTGCTAGAGGATATCCAAAAGCAGCTGGGGTTGGCTTACCTGTTCATATCCCACAATTTGGCTGTAGTTGAGCACATCGCAAACCGTATTGGAGTCATGTACTTGGGCAAAATCGTAGAGCTTGCCCCTGCAGCCCGGATCTATTCATCTTGCCTGCACCCTTACACCCAAGCGCTGATCTCGGCTATACCTGTCATCGGGGAAAACCCAAGCGCAAGGCAAACCCTCCCAGGAGAAATGCCCAGCCCTACCCGACGGGCTGCCGGCTGCCCTTTTGCAACCCGCTGCCCTGAAGCAAGCCAAGTATGCTTGGAGGCGCCCCCTGCCCTTTTAGAGGCAAGCCCCGGCCATTTTGTCGCTTGCCATTTGAGGAGATAGGAAGGAATCCACTTCCTTTTTTATATATTATTTAAATCCAACAGGAGGAAATTTATTAAAGTGAAATTTAGAAGACTGCTAGCAATTATGCTGGTTCTTGCCCTGATTGCCGGATGCAACAGAGGCGGTGGCGGAGGAAACGCAGGATCCACTACCCCAGAAAGCTCCACTGTAGTCATTGGGCTGCAATCTGATTTAGTCACAATTGACCCAGGCCATATGTATGAGCCATATGCAAACATGGTCGCTTATGCGGCATACGACATGCTCTACAAAGTCGAGCCTGGCACTATGGGCACACCGATGCCATCTGTGGCCAAAGGCGTCGAGATCGACGACAGCGGCACAGTATATACCTTCGCGCTTCGCGAAGATGTCGTGTTTGCCAGCGGCAACCCTCTGACTGCCGCAGATGTGGCTTGGAGCTTTAATCGGGTACTGGGCATGCCTGAGAGCAACACTTACTCGTCAGTGCAGATAGTTGCCAACGTCGAGGCTGTCGGGGATTACAGCGTGGTTGTGACCTTGAACGAGCGGGACGCGTCTTTCTTGGTAAAACTCACGTCGAATGCGTACTGCATCTTGGACAGCGAGGTAGTGAAAGAGCATGGAGGCTCAGACGCTGGCGGCGATGAAGCCAAAGCTTGGCTTGACACGACATCGGCAGGATCCGGTCCTTACATCATCAAGAGCTGGACTCCAAAAGAGCAGCTTGTCTTAGAGAAAAACCCCAACTACTGGAGGGAAGCTGGAAATATAGACCAAATTATATTGAGGGAGATGACTAGCGTCGACGCGCAAATCACAGCGTTGCAAAACGGCGAGATCGACATAGCATTGAGCTTGAACACAGAGACGGCAAAACAGCTCGCCGGCGTTGCAAACGTCCAGATCGCGTCTGGCGACACTGCCCTTATCACATTCTTGGTGATGAGCAGGGACGAGTCGATGTCAGCAGAAATGTCAAATCCGCTAGTACAGGAAGCTGTGCGTTTGGCCCTGGACTACGAGGGATATTTAGTGCTTGGGGGCGAGGGTTCCACAGTGCCTTTGAACTTTGTGCAAAGAGGCTTCTCTGGGGCTCTCCAACGCGATTTGGATGCCCAAGGCAGGGATTTGGAAAAAGCCAAGGAGCTTATGGCCCAGGCAGGGTACCCGGATGGGTTTGATATCACCCTGACATGCGCCACCAACAATTCTGAAGGCATGGAATGGACGTTGGTCGCCCAAAAAGCGGCTGCAGACTTGGCAGAAATCGGCATCAACGTCACAATAGAGACTCTTGAGACAACTCTGGTTTATGAGAAGATGCGCAATTTCGCAATGCCATTCTATGTAATGTACTGGTCTCCTGACTACTACGACATCAACAACCAGTTCGCATTCCTGCCTGGCAGGGAAGGCGAGCGGGCCACTGCCTACGGCAACCGCGCGGCATGGGATATAACAGAAGACAACGCAGTTCTTCGGGAGCTCGCCGACCAAATAGCAGTCGAGACAGACGAAGCCAGGCGGGCGGAGCTTGCGGTCGAATTGCAACAGAAGTATGCCGAGGACAATCCATTGGCATTCTTGCTGCAGCACCCGAAAACATTCGCCTACCGCTCAGATAGGCTGGCCAATGTAATCTACAATGACCTATGCAAAATCGAGCTAGTTGAATTAAGGGCAAAATAGCTTGGAAACAGCGCTAAGATTGCCTAGCTTTGCTTTGCTGGGCAATCTTAGCACCTAGTTTATCCACCTCTAAAATGAAAGGATGTGCTTAGCCTTGGCAAGATTCATCGTGCGGCGCTTGTTTTTAATGGCGGCACTACTTCTGGGCGTGTCACTGGTTGTGTTCTTGATATCGCACCTTGTGCCCAGCAATCCGGTGGCAGCCAACCTTAGCCAGACGGCAATGAACAACCCCGATACAGTGGCAGCCTACATAGCCAAATGGGGCCTTGACAAACCTGTCCATGAACAGTATCTCTTATACATGCGAAACTTGCTCAAAGGAGATTTCGGCACGTCAATCAGGACCGGAAGACCTGTTCTAGACGACCTGCTACACTACTTCCCTGCAACCTTGGAATTGTCAGTGTTTGCAATGGTTGTGGCTGTCATTTTAGGTATATTATTCGGGGTTTTGTCGGCCGTGTTTAAAGACCAGCCGCTGGATTTGGCGCTGAGGACCATTTCGGTAAGCGGGGTGTCGCTGCCTAGCTTTTGGTTCTCGCTGCTGATAATGTCGGTATTTTGCGGCAAATTAAAGTGGTTTCCCAGCGGAGGCCGAATCAACCCCAGGCTTTTCAACCCCACAGGGGGCACTGGCATTTACACCTTGGATGCCATCATGTGGGGCAACTGGGGGATGTTTGCCGATTCGTTTCGCCATTTAGTGTTGCCCGGGCTTGTGCTCGGCTTTTTCACAATGGGCTTGATTGCCCGCCAAACAAGGTCTAACCTCCTCGAGGCAATGTCAATGGACTACATTCGCACTGCCCGCTCCAAGGGGATGGGGGAGCGGCGGGTAGTGGCAAGGCATGCGCTTAACAATGCGCTGATCCCTATCATAACTGTAAGCGGGATGGGATTTTGCAACTTGCTTGGGGGCATGGTGTTTGTTGAAAAGATTTTCTCTTGGCCCGGGATAGGCCAGTACGCTTACCTGTCAGCCACAACCTTGGACTTCCCTGCTATATGCGGGGTGTCCCTGTTTATCGCTTCCACATATTTGGCAATAAACCTGTTTATCGACATTATGTATGGGGTGGTCGACCCCCGCATTCGCTACCAGTAAGGAGTTGGGCAGCCATTTTAAAAAAGATATTCCAGCAGAGCAGTTTCATGTTCAAGATTGGCGCGGCCATTTGCGCTTTGTGGCTGGCTGCCGCATTCCTCGCCGGAGTTCTCGCGCCATTTGACCCCATCAAAGACCAGAATGTAAATCGACGCTTTACACCTCCAAACAAGACCCATTGGTTTGGGACAGACTCCTTGGGCAGGGATGTTTTCTCCAGGGTCCTATTTGGCAGCAGGCTTTCTATTGCAGCTAGCCTAGCCACAGCCTTAGTGTCACTTTTTG
The DNA here is from genome assembly GCA_009782875.1 of Eubacteriaceae bacterium. GTDB lineage: Bacteria > Bacillota > Clostridia > Eubacteriales > Anaerofustaceae > WRIE01. The sequence continues at coordinate 7,171 of WRIE01000047.1, forward strand.
TGGGCATGGCTATTGGGGGGATAGCCGGGTACGCTGGCGGGATAGTTGACGATTTGATGATGCGCTTTTCTGAAATGGTGCAGTCATTCCCCCCTTTGATCCTGGCTATGGTGATCGCAGCTGCTTTGGGGCCCAATATATCGAACTCTGTGCTTGCAATGGCTATCATCTGGTGGCCGAATTATGCGAGGCTGGCAAGGAGCCTTGTTATCTCAATCAAGGAAAACGATTACGTTTCTGCATCCAAGATTTTAGGGGCGTCCCATTACAGGATCCTTGTAAAGGAGATACTACCGGGGGCAATTGGCCCGATGTTGGTCATGTGCACTTTGGATTTGGGAAATGCGATACTTATGTTTTCCGGCTTGTCTTTCTTGGGCCTTGGCGTGCAGCCTCCCACCCCTGAATGGGGGGCGATGGTCAGCGACGGGGTGTTGAACTTCAATTACTGGTGGATTTCCACCTTCCCTGGGCTAGCTATCTTCTCTGTCGCAATTGGGGCTAATTTTGTTGGCGACGGCATCCGGGACTACTTTGACCCAAAGATGAGGCGGGAGGACTGGCGGGAAACAAGAAAACGAAAAAAGGAGAAAAAAAATGAAGAAGACAACATATAATGAGGCTGCTCCCTTTATCCAACCGCAATATGAGATTATGACTTACTTTGAAGAAAGCATGCCATTGGAATACTTGAAATTAATCCGTGTGGAGATCGCCCCTGGGGCTCGTGTGCCAGCGGAAGGTTTTTCTTGCCATACAGAAGACGAGTACTCGTATTTTGTAGAAGGCGAGCTTTACACTGAAAGCGGGGATTTTAAAGGCATTTGCTCAAAGGGGGATTTTTCGATCATTCCTTTAGGGGAAGAGCATTGGTGCGAAAACCGCACTGATAAACCTTGTGTTATCTTTGTGGCTATGGCTAAATAGGTGTTGTTAGAAACGCAAAAGCAAACTTGCCAATAGTGTGGAATTCAAATAGTGGAAAACAAACTACAGCTTGGGCCCATACCGGCATCGATCGGCACGGATCCTAAGTAAGCTTTGCAAACCACCAAAATTTTACACAGTTCAATTAATGCTAGATTGACCTGAAATCGATTGAAATTTATCCCAATACTGGTTATTATAGTTTATAGTGACTCTTCTTAGTTTTGACAAACATACAAACAAAGAAGTGTGTTATAAAAATAATTAACAAAGGAGGGCACGAAAATAACAAAAGCAGCATTACAATGCTTGCCGCAGCCTTAGCCCTCGCCTAAAGAAAGTGCACAATCATGCCTATATGCGAAATTTCTTTAAAACAAACCAATTTGGTTTGCCCATCTTAGCTTTCGCAACTATTTTTCTGGGCTAAAGCTGCTAAAAACGCATTCGAAATTATTTGCCCCTAATTGTTGCGCAAGCGGGAAGCGGCATGGCTAAACATTGCCGAGCCACATGCATAGCCTTGGAACCAGCCTTGCTAATAAAACAGCAAAACTTGAACTTTTGCACTTTCCAAAGACAGGGCAGCTAGCTTAACGCCAGACGCCCATCCTAGATTATTTATAAAAAAGGAGAAATACATACGTGAGCAACAACCAAACAGCAGCGGTTGAATCCAACCTAAGCAAGTTTACACCTTGGATTTTTTTCCTCAATACTTTTTCCCAGCAATTCGGAATCACGATAACCTTGCAGTTCATGAACATGTTCATGACTGAATACGCCCGAATGGATCCCATGGTCCTCGCTGGCGTGCTTTCCGCTGGGCGGGTCATCGACGCGGCCCTCTCGTTCGTCGCTGGCGCATTAGTCCAAAAAGCGAACTTGAAAACTGGGCCTTACAGGACGTGGATCCTTATAAACGGGCCGATTATGACCGTCGGCGTATTCCTGATTTTCCTTAACCCTGATGTCAGCCAAGGGCTGAAACTTATCATCTTCGTCATCGGCTACCTGTGCAGGAACTGCCCGCAAAACTTCCTGTTGGCTGCCCAGGCGACTCTTATAGGCAAGGTTGCCGGCACAAACATGTCCGACCGCCTCGCGCTGACAGCCAAAGGCACCCAAGGCTCGAGCGCCTCTGGCATCATCGTCGGGTTTATCACCATCTATATCATCGAGTTCTTCAACAACTCGATGGGAGGGGGCCGCGGATACCTCCTGGTCGGCACTGTGTACTGTCTCATCCAGTCAGTTATCCAGTTTATTATCTACCGCGCCTTGGCGCCGTATGACCAGTACGACCCTAACCTCAAGAACGTCCAGGGGAGCTCCGCCAACGTCAAGACCACCGCAATGTACACAGACACCCTCACGAACCCGCAGATTTGGATTCTATTGCTCTCTAACATATTCCGCTCAATTGCGACATTCACGTTGACTCCAATGACCACCTACATCATGAGGCACTCTATCGGCAATATCACTGCGCTTTCAAGCGTAAACACCTCAGCGTCAATATTTGCCCTTGCAGTGGCGTTCCTGATACCGCCGGTCGCTAAAAAAATCGGCAAAAAGAATTCCCAAGTCATATCCGCCTTCGGCTGCGCCGCTGGCTATGTGATCATGGCGTTGTTTGGCGATGGCAACCTGATTTTGATTATTGCTTTAACGATGTGGAATAGGGCGTCTACGATGCTTTCAACCACAATCGGCATCAACAACTACCTTGACGCAGCAGAATACCAGCTTTTCAAAACCGGCAGAGACTCGCGCCCATTCATAATGGGGCTTAGCGCGATTGTCATGAAGGTCGCACAAACGATATCTTCCTTCACTACATCCTGGGTCTTGATCTTCGCCGGCTACCAGTCCCTTGGGGCAGGGCAGGCGACTGTGGACAATGCAAAGCTCGTTTTAGGCTCATACGGATTGATCGCCGCCTTGTATGTCGCTTCTGCCGTTACAATGATGCTCTTCTCGATATCTGAGTCAAAAGCCAAAGAATATGCGGAAGCCAACAAAAAAATGTTGGAGGAAAGGGCAGCCGCAACCGCAAAACAGTAGCCATTTTACTGTTGCCCAGGCTTTCGCAAAAGCTGGATTAAACCTTTGCAACTAAATACTATTTCAACAGAAATGATTGGCGCATAAATGGTTTGACCGGTTTTATTGCAACAACATATCAGAAGAACTGGACATGGGTTTCTATACTAAATCCAGGTTTTGCATTAGGCATTTGGCTTTACCGAATAGATGTTAGAAAGCGCTACTACGATATTAAAGGCCAAAGCCGCGCCGATCACTGTATTATGGTTGGCATGGCATCTACATTCATCTCTTTCCTGCTTGGGCATGGGCTTTAGCTACATAACCAGTGGCAATAGGAAGGGGCAGCGAAAAGCATTTTTCACGGTATAATAGTTTGTTTTGCTGCATATGAGAACAGGTGGCAGCAAAGCTCACTTGGAAAAGCCAACGGGGGATGGGGGCAGAGCATAGGGCTCTCCCCCATCCCCCCTGGTTGTTTCACTTTAGTTCATTAATTTCATTTAGAGAAGCAATGAGGCTGCGGGTTTATTTGTGTAATTGTTGCCAGGAGAAAAGCAACTCATAGACATCACTCTTGTAAAACCTTGTTGCGCGCTAAGGCTGCCTAAAGCGGAGCCTTGCTTTCTCTCAAGAAAAAGCAGCCCTGTTGATTTGATTTTACAGCTACAATGGCAAAATTAAAACCAGCAAGCCTTGATCTGGGGACACAGAGATAGGAAAAAAACGGAAAAAAACGCTAGTTAAAAATTCATTCATATCATTTTGCAATTTTCCTAATTTTTTCACTCTAAAATATACTTGCCCCAAATAAATTACGTTACTTTTTCACCTTTTTTTTTGCCTAGAACCAGGGTGTAAATCTTGTGAAATTGAATATACACCCGCACTTAAAATGATAAAGTAACCGTATACATCTCAAACATTAAGTCAATAATAATGCTATTATTTTATATTTATAGAGAATAACTATATATCATGTATTTTGTGGCCCCACAAAACTTAAGCCAGATAATATAGCGAAAATGCGTTTTAAAAGCGATTTGTCGTGTTTTAGTGTTGACAAGCTTCCCATTCTACATTACAATACTATTAGATTTCAGTTAATAACCTCTGAAAAAACCAATGAAACAAAGGAGAAGTAAACATGAAACTAAATAAGAAAGCAATGATCGCCCTGTTGGTAGCAGTCGTGCTGACAGTAGCCGTTATCTCACCTGTATTCGCAGCAGGTTTTGGCGGCAGAGAGAACTTTGGCAGAGATAATTTTGGAAGAGACAACTTTGGCAGGGATAACTTCGGAAGAGACAATTTTGGAAGAAATAACAACCGCAAAAATACTGGTTGGAAATATGGCAAAAACCATGGCAAGAACATCTGGCATGGAAAGAAACCAGTAAAAGTCGAAAAGAAACCGACAACCAATCCAAAAACAGCCGACTTCACAAACATCGCTCTCTGGGCTACACTTCTGCCATCATGCGCAGCAGGATTTGTACTCACAAACAAAAAAGCTAGAAAAGTAAAATAAACCAGTCTATTTTCTTTAAAGCTACAGTTAGTTATATGAGTTCATTCTACTAAAAAAGGAGAAGGAGCACCAAGCTACCTTCTCCTTTTTTAATTCCAGTAATTAATCAGGCCAATTAGATAGACATAAAACCAACACTCCCATACTAATTAAGGGAGTGTTGGTATGACATGATAAACATATATCCTTGCTTGTGTTGGTTCACTATTGAAAACTCGCTAGAGCTATCCTCGTCAAGTTTCTTCCTCAATCTCGAAATAGTTTTCCTTAGTGTATTGGGATCGTTGTTCATCGAGCTCTTCCAGATGCTCATATATATTTTGTCGTAAGTCAGCTGTTTGCCCTCATTTTGCATCAGCAGGGCGAGCAGGTTGAACTCTTTGCCTGACAATGCGATATCCCTCCCGTTCAAGTAAGCTTTCCCCTCTTGCATGTTTAGCGTCAGCGGGCCTTTGCTAATCTTCTGGGCTTCAGCAAGCTTTTTGTTTTCGTTCAAGGTTCTACGCACAAGCCTACGTATAGCTGCTACCAGCTCATCATTGTCAAAAGGCTTAGAGATAAAGTAATCTGCGTTGCTGTCCATGCTCTTAGCCGCCATCCCAAGCATTCCAGTCAAAAACAAGATTGGCGTGTTGTCATTCTTTGACCTTATTTCTTCACAAAGGTCAAAGCCATTCCCGTCAGGCAACTCAATATCCAGGATAAAAGCGTCAAATACATTGATGTCCATTTCCTCATGTGCCGATTTGACGGTGGTGGCTCCAATGGCAACAAAGCCGTTGCGTTTAAACAGCCTTTTTATATGGTATAGCAAATCCTCATCATCTTCTACTATTAATACTATTGGAACCTTTTTATCCATGCTCTACGTCCTCGCTTAGCGTAAAGAATACTGTTGTGCCTTGCCCGATTGCGCTTTCAACCCAAATATCGCCACCATGCGCTGCTATAATCCTTCTGCACGTAAACAGCCCGTATCCGTGCCGCCACTGCTCATTTTTAGTGGTAAATTGCTCCTCGAACACCCGTCTGAGGGCTTCTTCGCCCATTCCCTCCCCGGTGTCCGAAACACTGACATACTGCTTGCCGTTGCTTCGGGCTGCCATAACTGTGATGGTGCCTCCTTTTGTATGCTCAACAGCGTTGGACAGCAAATTTGTTAAAACCATCTCGATCTTTTCCCTGTCAACATTCAAGTCAGGCATGCCTTCCTCCAACTTGAATTTCAACATGTTGCCGTTAGTATCAATTCTATCGAAGTGTTCAGAACAAACATACTGCATGAAAATGGCCATTGGCAACGGGCTTCTATTTAGGGGATAATTCCCCATTTCCACGGCTACAGCATCAATTAGCTCAAGCAAGATGCCGCTTATTGAATTAACCCTTCTTGTGATCATTTCATGGTTTCTCATTATCTCTTCCCTGTCGATGGGAGATTCCTCAATCAGGTACAGGGTATCGGAGCTGCTTGCTTTTATTACAGCCAAAGGCCTGTTGATCTCATGGACAGCAATTGACAGGATGTCGTTTTTCATCTTGACATATTCCGCCAACTCTTCGTTGCGGTTCAACAGCTCCAAATATAAAGCTTTATTCTCTTCTTGCCGGTTCTCTGCAAGCCGGCTGCGTATGAGCATCGCCAAAACCAAGAATATACACGAATACAAGAAATTAACCAAAACACCTAAATAGTAATCGAAATCTGTGTGGGACACCAATGAATAGCCCATACCCTTATAGTCCAATATAATACAAGATATATATAAGGCAAGCTCTATTGCCATTGCTATGTACCGCTCATTCTTGTTGTCCAGCAGCTGTGAAGTGATAACAATTGCCACAACAAAGAAAGGAGAAGTGCCGCTCTTGTACCCCCCGCAATTAAAAAATATTATTGGGAAGGTAATCATAAATACTGTGACCACTATTGCCCAGCTTCCAAAACGGTGGCGCTTTGTTTTTTCCACGTAGCGCAATAGAAAGTAGTTAATAAGCACGTTAGTAATATATAGGCTCAATTGGACTTCTTTATAGAGCATCTTGAAATCGTCAATCGCCAATAATAAGACAGACATGGAAATGCCAACCAAGATCCACATAATTGACATCAAATAAAAGAATTGTAATTGTATCTCTATTGAATTGTTAAAGTATTTATATATTATTTTTTGCATGCTATTTCTAGCTTTCGACTCTAAATGAGTCGAATTTTCACAGGAAGTGTCAGTTTATGCCATAAATATACAATAAATCGTATATAGTTGCAAGTAGAATATGGCAACTACTTCGTCTTTCTTTCACTATTCTATAGTATCGTATAGAACCACTATTCTAAAAACCGCCTACAAGAATCATTCCAGTTAAAATAGTGCTGGAGTAATTAATGACATTTTCGTCATTAATAGCCTTTATCGTGATTTTATTGCTATAATTAACAAGTTCTTCTAGTATTCGCTTTTAAATTTGTAATTAAGCACCCAGTAAGGCTGGCTGGGGCTTGATTGAATAAAAGAGGGTTTACATACTACTACCTGAGTTTTATTGAGGCAAATGCCGCTTTGTTTTAGCAAAGCGGCATTTGCTTGTTCTTATTATCTTATTATTAAGATTTATACACCTGCCCTTGACGATTGGGCATATTGCCCATATAATGTAAGCAGTGCACATAGTCGCCACTAACATTGCGATAACCCAGACATTCATTCTGCCTGGATTTCATTGGAGCAAGCACCGCTTGGTTTGGCGCCAAGCGGTGCTTGCTTTTTTGGCCTTTGCCCCCTTTGCCCTCTTGCTTGAGGAGCACTGGCTGTTTTGCAAATTTGCACTTGCATTGCGCAAAAGCCTCCTCGAATAATGTTAGCATACAACCCTCTTATGAAGGTTTTTATGGAAACCCAGATAAAGATCGGAATGGAAATCTGTTCCCTGTATCTATTGTTGCAGCGCAAAGTATCTGAAACAAAAGACCTTGCGCCAAATAGGCGGAACTTACTTTCTTGCATCCCAAAGTTTTGGATTTCTTAGTTGAAAACACTCCAAAACCAGTTTTCCAGCGGGATATTGGGCAGCATTTCGAGATCCGCCGCCCTACAACCACATGAATTATTCAAGCTATGGAGCGCAGAAAGCTTGTCGTGCGGCAAAGTTTGATTATGAGGCTCGCCTCAAGCAAGTGCTTCCAACACAGAAAGCATTGGAGATCCACGAACAAGCAAAAAAAGAATCTCTGTTATTTGGAGCTGCCATTCAAAAAGGCATACCTGATGAAGAGCTCAATGTTTTATAAAGGTAATCGACAAGATCAAAGCCAACATCGAAAACCAGCAGCCCCAAAACTAAAGTTTTAGGCATCTTGCTCCAAAGGCCATTTCTTAAAGGGCGGAGCCTTTGCTTCATTGGCTGATGCAAAGGCTCTGCCTGCCAATATGTGCATCTTTGCCTAAGCCCGCTCCCAGTATGGTTTGGCAGCCAAAAAAAGAAAGGGCCAAGCCCCTTGACCCTGACAGGAGCATGGCCTTTAGTGTTTGATTTAAGGGGCTAGTCAGTAAACTCGATTGTGCCTAAGACAGACTCAAACACTGTAAACATCTCGTCTTTGAAATCTTTCTCCAAACTCACGTAAGTAAATGTATAGTTCTTGTCGTTGTTGATTGTAATAGCTTGGCAACCTCTGACAGAAATTCCACTGATTGTGTAGTTAGCCACCATTACAAGATAATAATTATCCCCATAATTCTTGCCACTAAGTGTATTTACCCAAGAAAAACCTGAAAATGGATAGACAGAGAACTGCTCCGCATATATTGCTGTCAAAGGCTCAATGCCATCTTTCAAGTCGGATTGTCTAATTCCTCCAGAATCTGTGCATGTTATGTTGAAATTTGGGGTGAACTCATCTGTGTTGTTGGCTATATCGAGCATGTAAACCATTGAAGCTTGCTTTGCAATTTCCACATAATCCTCGCCAATGCCAAGATTCTCCATATTCTCATACAGCTCATCCAAGTTTGCTGTGCTCGTGTCTACGTAAAACCATGCTTCTGGAATCGACATCACGATGGGCACTTCTGACAAGGTTTTTTCCACGAAGCCATCGGGAATTTTATTGGTCTGCGCTTCCTGGCCTCCCCCCCCGCTCCCGGAGCCATTGCCTGCCGGTGGATCAGCCTTGCTTCCATTGCCGCCGCAAGCTGTGGCAAAAACGAGCATAGCCAATAGCAGGAATATAAATCTCTTCTTCATCAATTTCTCCTCTAAATAATTATATTGATATTCAATACTATCAAAACAATTACATTTTTCCAATTAGAAATCGATTTCAACCTTTATCAACTTTAGGATTTTTTACTAGTTGGTTAGTCGATATTATTCTACCAAGCAAGAAAAGCTAGACTTTTGGGAATATTCAAATGTCAAATTCGAGTGTACTATGTAATTTCCGATTTAGAAACGCAATATGCAAATGATGGTCAGTGTTCGCAATAGCCAAACAATGTTTGTGAATCTCATATTCTGTGCTACAATTTTGTCACTATTTATTATTAAAGGAGCGATAGCTTTTATGGCTCAAGTAGATATTTCTAAACACCAAAGCCACTTTAACATTGTGACAAGATGCAGCCGGGCTACATCAAAGGCTGTTTGGGCAGCGAAATGCTATCGGCTCTTTTTATATGTTACCTGTTGAGCAGGCATGGCATCATGGGAGGCTGGCACATGATGAGCGACCTTCCTGTGCACTTGCTAGCTTTTGGCTCACTAGTTATTGTAAATAGCCGAAACCTGCGATGGAAAAAAAATTATGAACCTTACTGTTCTTGGCTACAGCGTTGGGCTCGCCTTAGCAATGCTCCTTGAGCATTACGGGATAGCGCCGCTGACAAATGCTTGGACAATAACGATGTTCGCCTTAATCAGCATTGGCATGGCATGGGAGATAGTTTCTAAGCACTAAACAGGCTAAATAAAAGGCCCCGCGTTTTCCGCGCGCAACATCCAAATGCAACAAGGTTAAACATCGCTTGCTACTATGTCTCAAAGAATTGGCAAGCCAGTAACACTCCGCTTAATGCCTTTCATTTGTCATTGTAACAGCCGGGCAGGTTGCGTATTTATGGCTAAAGATTGTCCACTTCAAACACAAAAATCTTTTTAATGTTATTTGCTTTTAATTTTAACAAAGTTCAACTGTGCCACCCTGCTAACAACCAGGCTTTATGGCTAAGAGCCCATAAGCCTGGTTTGGTCCAACGATATATATTGGCTGCAAATCAACGGGCATCCAAGTATTCTTCCAAACAAAGCTGGTTGCCGTAGATTGCCAACGCAGCCTCCTCTCCCACATAACGATAATGCCAACGTTCGCTATTCACTCCTGTCAGGCTTGATTTTCCTGGAGGGTAGCGGCGGATAAAGCCAAACTTCCAGGCATTTTCTTCAAGCCATTGATAGACTTCTTCCCCTGTGCTGCGGTTGCCGTCTGAATTGATATCCACTGCGATCCCCAGTTGGTGCTCGCTTTCACCAGGTTTAGCCACCCATTCTTTCGCAGCTGCCTCAGCGTCTTTTTTCGTATAGCCGCTTGCCATGTATTGCGAAATCTTTTTGTCTAACAAGGCCTTTTGGTCTGCCTTGGTACGATAGCCCGATACCACTATTGGGTAGGTTCCGTTTTGCCTAGCGGAATCAAACATATCTTGCAAGGCGGGATAAATACGCTTGTCCACCAACTGCCCATTTGACAGTTCTACAAACTCAACTTGATAGTTGGCAGGCGCCGGGTTCCATTTGTTAACCAGCACCAATTGCCACTCGGAGCCGCTGTTGCAATAGCCTCCGGAGCTTGGTTCATAGTTTTTTTGCTTTATCCCCAAAAATGTGTTGCTGGAGGCAAGCAGGCAAGCTAGCGCACAAACTAGCAACATAATAACAGCAATCGGCCTTGACTGCTTTGCCCTTTTTTGTTTAGTATTCTTCATAGCCATCTATCTGCGCCCCTTTTCACAAATCTCAACAACTGTTCGAATCGCAACTCTTTGAGTTAGCCAGCCTGCTACTAAACCTCTCCCAATCGAGATAAGCATCGCTTGCCACTGTCGCTGGCTATTGCCCATTGCTATAAGCATTTTTTGTTGCTCTGATTGCCACAAGACATTTCATGATGCTTCTTTATTATCCTGTTGCGCTGATATCTCGATTCAAGCAAACAATTAAACAACCCGTTCCTATGGTTATAGTGTACCGAAAGGGAACGGGCCAATTTTTAATATTCGCTTGCCAAATTCTTAAGGAAAAGTGAAGATAGCTTTGATGTTTTGCTAAGGCGCGCATGGAAGCTCAACTGTAAGTGTGGTTTGTTTTCCGTCGCTGTCGGCGTAAATATTTCCGCCATGCAATGCAACGATTTCTTTGGCAATTGACAAGCCAAGCCCTGCGCCTCCTGTGGTTGTGGAGCGGGATGAGTCTAGGCGGTAAAACTTGTCGAAAATCGAGGAGAGCTGGTCTTTCGGGATCCCTCCTTCATTTGTAAAAGAAATGACAGCTGTTGCGTCTGATATACCAGCTTTTATATCAATATTGCTGGTTTCAGGGCTGTATGCCGCAGCGTTTTTTAGAATGTTGTTGAACACCCGGGCTAGCTTGTCAGGATCCCCGTACACAACCATGTCTTGCGGCACATCGAGAATGGCTTCTTGGCCTTTTGAAACAAGCAAAGGATAAAACTCGTCAGCCATTTGGGCAAGCATGTAATAAAGGTCGATTGCCTCTTTTTGCATTGGAATCGTTTGAAAGCTATAGCGGGTTATTTCAAAGAACTCGTCGACCAGCTTTTCCAACCGGATAGCTTTGTCCAAGGTGATGGCGATGTATTTAGCCTTTTGCCTGTCAGGGATATCTTGGGCTTCTTCTAAAAGGCTCAAATACCCAATCACTGAGGTGAGAGGCGTTTTTATGTCATGGGCCAGATACATCACCAAGTCATTCTTGCGCTGCTCCGCCAACTGCGCTTCACGCTCGCGTTCATCCAGGGCGTATTTTATCGCCTTGAGCTTGCTTTCCATCGCTGACATTTCTGAGGACATTTCAATCTGCCTGCCGTTGTCCTCGACAAGGGCATCCAAGCTATTGCTAATTTCGCTGAAGTATTTTTCAAACTGGGACATCAGAAAACGGGTAAGGATGACAAAAAACAAAGCGACTGTGCCAATGAGGATATAATCCAAGTTGTTTCTCACATAGTAATTGTATTTGCTTAAAGCCATTTCCCTTGGGATGCGCCATATAACTTGGATTAAATTGGCTATAAAATCGCCAACATTGCCCCTGGCAAGGAGCAAGATAATAAAAACCGCTCCAAGGGCGATAGAGGCAATCAACACGATCCTTGCAAAAACAATGCGCTCCAAGGATTTATAGTCAGGCTTTTTATTACTTTTCAGTCTTATATCCAACACCCCAAACTGTCTTGATGTATTTTTGGTTGTCTATCGTGTCGCCAAGCTTTTCACGCAAGTGCCGGATATGCACAGTTATTGTGTTGTTGTTTTTTGAGTAGTACTCATCGCCCCATATTTCGTGGAAGAGCCGTTCGGAGCTGACTACATTGCCCTTGTTCTCGCATAGTATCCTTAAAATTGAAAACTCGGTTGGGGTGAGGGGCAGCGGTGAACCATCCAGCAGCGCTTCCCGGGAGTTTATGTCAATTACCAGCCCCTTATAAGCGATAATGCTATTTGCTTCCTCGGCTTGGACCGGGTTGTATCGTGTATAGCGTCGCAGTTGCGCTTTGACCCTTGCCATCAATTCCAAAGGGCGGAAGGGCTTTGTGATATAATCGTCTGCGCCCAAGGTCAATCCTGTAATCTTGTCTGTCTCCGCATCTTTGGCTGTAAGCATGATTATGGGATAAGTATGGTCCTGGCGGATATGCTGGCAGATTGACAATCCGCTAGCGCCCGGCAACATTAAATCCAAGATAGCCAGATCCAGCTGTGTTGTGTCAATGCAATCAAGAGCATCTTTGGCAGTATAGAACTTGTGCACTGTATAATTCTCATTTTTTAGATATACCTCAACCAAATCGGCAATTTCTTCTTCGTCGTCTAAAACCAGTATTTTGTATGGCATAACTAATTGCTCCTTTCCGAAAAACAGCTTATACGAAAGGCCAAGGCCAGTTATTTGCTTTCTGTAAATTATTCCTTAATAATTTATTAAGGTTTGGGATTATATAAAAACCTAGTGGCAGCACAGCCAACCGCTATGCCGCCACCTTCTTTTTTACATATTAATAAGTGCAATTTGATATTCTTCTTTAATGCTGCTACAACCTTCGTTGTGCGAAATTGCTTTGGACAACACTAATCCGGCTTAATACCCCAAGTCTTCTAGCAGCCTGACTGCGCACGCCACAAAATTGGGGCACTTTTCTTTGATCGTAGGGAGCACATCAGCAGCCATATGGTCTTCATTTGAGCGTATATCAATACCAAGCAGCTCCCTGCATACAACGGCGCCGTTCTCTTTTTGGAACTCGTGAAGGTATTCATAGCTTTTCTCATTGCAAATTCTTTTTTGGTCAAGGTCTCCTTTAGCGAAAAACCCGCATTCCAACCCGACGACTAAGAGCCCCCCAGCCAATGCGCCGCACAACTCTCCGCACCTGGCGCCGCCCCCAAGTGGATTTGCCATCATAAGCGCTGTATTAGTATCCAGGTTGTAGTCCTCGCAAAATGCCGCCAACACTGATTGTGCGCAGTTGTATCCACTGGCAAACATTGACACTGCTCTTTCTTCTTTGTCCATTGTTAAATCCTTTGCTATTGATTTTTATCCAACTTAATTATTTATACCATTATCTGGCAACTCAATCCACTCCATCAAAAGGCTTGCCACGCCATCGACCAAACCTTCCCAATCCAAATAATCTTCTACAAACTGCTTTTTTAACAGCTCTTTAGGCACAAACTCGTTATATTTGCCTTCTACTTGGACCGTGTCAGACAAAGGCAGGCTATATAGGTCCGGATTGTTTTCAAGAATATCGATAATGAGCTCTTCAAGCTCTTCCTTCGAGCCGTCAAATAAAACTTCCAAGTACACACATGTTATCCAAGGCAAAGAGCTCTTTACATTCTTTTGCCGCAAGGCGTAATTCAAGGTCATAAGCTGCCTGGTGCCTACCCAAGGGAAAATGGCGTACTTCTTTTCAGACAATGGTGTAACCAAGTTGTTTAAAATGCCTGAATTGCGTGCGATATATTTGATTTCCGCCAAGCGCTCCTTGCAACGGTCGCTTAAATAGCCATATTCATCGTTTGCCAACAAGACAGAGCGGATTTTGCGGACGAGTATGGTATGCAGCTCCACCATAAAATCCACATCCCAATCGACCAAGGATATGCCCGGCACTTTCTTTACAAAAATCACCTTTGCTTTCTCGTTTACATCAACTGTCTCCCATGCCATGCCAGCCAAGGCGAATCGGGTGCCTACTGGATATATCTTGTCGATTGTGCCAATAGTCCGGTTCTCGTCTTTCACCAAGAGGTATTCCGGCGCGAGAAACACTGTCAGGAATTTATGGCTGTTGACTATCTTTTCCCCTTCCCTTCCGATTATAAGCCCGCCGTTTTCCGTCCGCTGCAAATGGAGTATTTCTATCAAATGCAACAACAGCTTCCTGTAATCTTCTTGGGGGATTTTCTTGAATGGCCCCAAACCCATGACAGCAGTGGCCAGCGCAGCCGCTGACATCTCGCCATTGCTTTTCAAAGTGCTCATTGTTTGGTGGTACAGGAGGTTGTATGCGAAATTCTGGGGAGGAATGGGCTCCATCCACTGTTCTTTTAAATACAGCTCAATAATGGCGATAGTCCGCACAAACTCCCAATTGATCGGGCCGAGAATGTCGGCTGAATTTATCCGGATGCTTTCCACAAAAGTGAATAGCAGCTGGGGCACTTGCCCCCGCCTGCCGCACCTGCCCAGCCTCTGGGCGAAACTGGACACAGTCAGCGGCGCCCCAACTTGGACTGCCTGGTCGAGGGAGCCGATGTCTATGCCTAGTTCCAATGTCACAGTAGCGCCTGTCACAATTTTTTCATCTGCGTCTTTCATCTCCGCTTCAGTGCTTTCCCTAAGCAATGCCGAGACATTGCCATGGTGCACCCGGTAGACATCCGCAGACTTGTTGGCAATCGCGATCTCCCGCAAATTCGCCATAACCAGCTCGATCTCTTCACGGCTGTTGGCAAAAATTATCGTCTTTTTATCCAAAGTCTGTTTAAACAGATACTCATAGTGCTCCCTATTGCCCATATCCCCAGAGGCAGCGCCGACCATATTGCCGCTTGAATCCATTTGGACCAAGTCCCGCTTCTCTGCATAGTTCACAAAACGCTCCACATGGAGGCGGACTCTTTTTTTGCCCTCTGGCACAATGGGCGCGGCGCATTTTCTGCCCGTGCCTGTGTTGAGCCAGTTTTGCGCCAATGAGATATCGCCCAAGGTTGCTGACAGCCCCACCCGCCTCGGGTTGTGGCTTGCCAGGTTTTTTAGCCGCTCTAACACACAAAGCAGCTGCAACCCCCTGACATCCCTCATAAAATGGTGCACCTCGTCGATGATTACATATCGCAGGTCTGAAAACAACGACAAACATGCCCCACGCTTGTTGGACACAAGGCTTTCCAATGATTCCGGGGTTATTTGAAGCAGCCCTTGGGGATTTTTGACAAGCTTGTCCTTTTTGCTTTGGGAAGCATCCCCATGCCATTTTGTGACGGCAATGCCGGAATCTATGAGCAGCTGCTCCAACCGCACAAACTGGTCATTGATCAACGCCTTTAGCGGGGAAATATACATAACCCCCACTGACCGGGAAGGATTGTTGTACAGGTCCGTCAAGATCGGCAGGAAAGCCGCTTCTGTCTTCCCAGAAGCTGTGCCGGTGGAAAGGAGCAAGTTGTCGTCTGTATCAAAAATAACTTGGCAAGCTGCCACTTGGATGCCCCTAAGCTCTTCCCAGTTGTTTTGCCATATGAAGTCCTGTATGAAGGGGGCAAGCCTGAAAAACACGTCTTGGGACATAAGCGTCTACACCTCAAATTCCTGGAACTCTGCATGGATCTCCTCGTCAGCCAAACCTCCCTTTGCCAGCTCAAAGCTGTTGGAGCCAAGGATAGACGGGATATCCATTCCGGGGTTTTGGTGGAGGATATTTAATAGCTCAATAAAATCCCTGATTATCTCCCTTGGGGTGATATGGGTTTCGGCGCCGACGCGGTTATATTCCACGTTGAGAAAGTACAGCAAATCCTCATGCCCAAGGGGGTGGTCATAACTGTAAAGATGGCAATGGATATTTTGCAGTTTCTCCACAAGGATATACATCTCCTCTTGGGTCAACATTTCCAAGCTTATTATCGGGGCTGACAAGTCGCGCAGGCCAGTGCCGGCAAAGTGCCCTTGGGATAGCCTGGACCGGAGGGCTTCATAGCTATACAGCCCCTTGTACCTGTCCTCGATACATTGTGGGGTCGCCCCCATGAGAAAACCGATATGGCTTGCTTTCCCTTGGAGCACATCATTGTAGATAGTCAGGATTTTCTCGTAGTTGTTCGCCCTTGTGATCGAATTGGGTATTTTATAGATATTCACCAACTCGTCGATCATAACTATCAAGCCTTTGTATCCTGCGCCAACCAAAAACACTGCCAAGATTTTTAAAAAATCATACCACGTCTCGTCTGTGACAATGAAATTTATCCCTAAATCCGATTTGGCTTCTTTCTTCGAAGGGTACTCCCCGCGAAACCATTTGAGCACATTTGACTTCATTGCGCCATCATCATCCCTGTAAGCCCTCCAATAGGCTGCAACAGCTTTGGCGAACTCAAAACCATTGACCATTCCTTCCAAGGAGCTTGCCACAGCGTAAATCTCCCGCTCGACTAATTCGTCGAACTCTTCTTCGCTAGTGTTTGTCTGGGTTTTCACAGACACTTGGATGCCTGAAATCCATTTCTCCAAAACAAGGGGGAGAGCCCCTCCATCAGGCTTTGATTTTGTGGAAAGGTTTTTGACCAGCTCTTTGTATGTAGCTAACCCCTGGCCTTTAGTGCCTGCAAAACGTCTTTCAGGGGACAAATCGGCATCAACCACTGCAAATCCTTTAGCTGTGGCGTAATTGCGCACTGTTTGGAGCAAGAAGCTCTTTCCTGCGCCGTACTTGCCGACAATAAAGCGCAGAGTCGCCCCGCCATCCTCGACCATTTGTATGTCGTGCAGAATTGCGTCAATCTCCGCAACCCTGCCCACGGTGATATACTCAAGGCCTACCCTGGGCACAACTCCGCCTTTCAACGCATTAATCAAGATATTGCCAACCCTTGTTGGCACTTGGCTTGAAACACTCATAGGAGAATATCCTTTACTTGTTGCATATAATCGTCATATATTAAAAACTCGCCATCAATGAGGCTGTCGCCAATATTGTCCATCGCTTTTTCGTTTATGCCGTCAACGAGGACTTCTGCCATTATCCCGCTTGCCAAAGCAAAACCCTCTAGAGAGCTAGCCCCTTGCAAAGCGGCTGCCAAAGCAGATTTTTCTACGGCCGACAAAGCCGTTTCCAGCCCTTCCCAGCCATCACGGGCTGTGGTTAGGGGCTTGGGCGGGGCATTATCATCATTAATGTCTGCTTCCTCTTCCACAGTCAGCTTTTCTTGAGTGGCTTTAGCGTCCTTCCTGATTATTGACAGCTGGACCTCATCTACTGTCACTACAGTTTTTGTGGCTTCGTGGTAAAACTCTGCCACAGTTTTGTTTATCAAATCTTCCAGGGGAAAACCTGCCTGGCCCAGCATTTCAACTGCAGGGTGGAAAAAAGTGTCCAGGCTCGCTGTAAGCTTCCTTTTGAACCCCACAGTTTTACGCAGGGCAACCTCTATTTGTTTTAGAATATAGCCAGCCAGGCGTTTTGAGTTCTCGGTTGCTATTGTTGCGCTAAAAACCCACCTGTTGCCCACGCATTTATAGATCTCTTCCTTTGAGGCGACAACTTGCCTGTCAGGCTGGTCAAACCACTGCCAAAACAAAGCGTCACCCATCGGAGCCCATCCATTGGGATTCCTGCCTGGGGAGAAAAGCGCCTCATCAAAATTCGAGCCGCAAAACAAGCTATAAATTGTCTTTATGCGGTTTAGTGTGAACTCTACGCAGTCGCTGGCTAGCTGTTTGTTTTCCTCTGTTATAAAGGGGGACTTGCCAATATCGTACTTGGATATGGAGTAGAATAATCCAAGGAAGCTGTTGTCTTCATCCTCAAGCCCGGGATAGTGGCTATCGATGCAGTTGTTTTTCACAAAAGCTGTGAAATCGCCTTCAATGCCATAGTAGATCCAGTAGTGCTTGATCCACTTGGGCAAGTAATTGTCAAGCAAGGCGTCATACTCCCTATATTCCAGCCAAAAGGCAACCAGCTTGGATAGGGCGTCAACTGGCCCTTCAGCGCCGATATGCGATAACAGCTCATATATATACAGGAACGCGTAGGACACTGATGTTTCTTCGATTATCCCTTTTCTGCACTTTGCCCGCCAAGTGAAGTAGGTGCGAAGCTGCTCGTGGCTCATAGCTTGGTATGAAGGGTAATACTGGGAGAAAGCCTCGTCCTCTTCGTAATCATCCTCAAAGTCTGCCATAAACAGCGCTTGCCTATAAAAAATACGGGAGTTGTGGGCATTGGCGTTAATAG
This sequence comes from Eubacteriaceae bacterium, assembly GCA_009782875.1. Classification (GTDB taxonomy): domain Bacteria; phylum Bacillota; class Clostridia; order Eubacteriales; family Anaerofustaceae; genus WRIE01. Next base: position 25,440 of record WRIE01000047.1, read on the forward strand.
GTTTTGACAAGGCAAAGCCCTCCCTTGCGATAAGCCTCATTTGTGAAAATTTCAGCCGCACAGGATCTGACAGCGGATCCGCCAACGGTTGGGCCTTTGCCACGAATTTGCCCAAACCTGTTATGCCTGGGATGATGCCGGGGGAGTATTCAATCTCAAAATAATCTGCGGACGGACCGTTGGCAGGCTGTATTTCCTTTGGGGGGCCTGTCCTTTGGAAACTGTCGCGGGGAGGTATTTTTGATGGTTTGTAGCTTTCATAAGACTCTATGTTGTCCATCGGTTTAACCAACAACCTTCCCAAAAACTACAAAATCATCTGAGGGCAAAATGGGTATTGGATTGTAGCTTGCGTTTAGCGAAACCAGGCAGCCGTCACCCAATTTTTTCAAGTATGCTTCGTTGTTGAGCCCAAATATGCCAATCTCCCCTTTATCGAGCTCCAAGTTCTCTTTAACAAAAATTATCTGCCCGTTTACAAACCGCGGCGCCATGCTGTCCCCTGCCACCTTTAACGCATAGTCCGCGCCCTTTGGGACAGTGTTGTCAATTTCTATCATCTGGTATGAGCCGTTGTCTAAATAGTTGCCAAACCCGGCTGACACAGGCATTTCATACAAGCGAAGCAGCCTTTTGCCGGAAAACGCTTGGCGTATATCCGGCACCGAACATATGTCGCAGATTGCCAGAAACGCCTCTACTGTTGGTTTTGACACCCCTGTTTCCCACTTGCCTATAGTATAAGTCTTTACCTCAAATCCATGGCTGCCGAGGAGGCTCGCCAATTCTGATCGTGACAATTTTGCTGTTTGCCGCACATCGGCAAGTTTCTTTCCCAAATCCATTGATTTTTGTTTATTGCCAAAACTCTGGCTAAGCTCCTTTGGTTGATAGTTGCCTAGCATGTGCTTTTTTAAACGGGATGGCTTATCATTTATAGCAAGTTGGTTTTGTGTGCCATCCTCTTGTTTTTTGCTTCCCATTTTTTAAGGGACAATGCAAAATCGATCGATTGCCTGTTCTTATTTATACACATTTTTCATGGTAAAAACAATAAAAATTAGCAGATACTGCACATTACATCGCATATTCTGCATTGAGACAAGTAAATATGTGAATTGGAGCGGCAATTAAAAACAACTGGGAGGGATCAAATATAACACTTAGGGAAGCACAACAGTGTCAGCAACAACAAATAGTTGATTGTCTAGCGTCTATTGCTTTGTATAAGAGGATGTTTAGTATCTCCTCAAAAGAACAGAAATAAATGACAATACAAACATTTGACAAAATGTGCTCAAATGCCTTTCGCAAACCTTCCACAGCCTCCGGCAATT
>WRIE01000048.1 GCA_009782875.1 Eubacteriaceae bacterium
TTAAACGTTTTCCTGTCATGGTCATAAAGCAGATAGCCCTCCATGGTGAACGCATTTTGCTGCAGGAATCTGAGCCTGCGCCATTTTCCGTGCTTGAATTTCTCGAAATACCACCCCCTTCCATAGGACATTACTGAATCCGTACGGTTTTCCAAGACCAATGTCATCGCCTTCGTGTTTGGGGGATAGCTGTCCTGCAAAAACCGGAGGGTAATGCCTTCTGCCACTGTCCATGTATTGTTTGGGGCAATCCCGCTGTCACGGCAATTTGAAACTGTTGACGTTATGAGAAACAGCAAACTGGCGATGCTTAGTATGGCAGTTTTTCTCTTTGACACTCACTCACCTCGTATTGGTTGGGCGGGTTCATTCGCCCAATCAAATTCGTTGTTTCGCGCAGCCAATCCCCTTTTGGCGATATTGGCTGCGCTCAGCTCAGTATAGCACAGCAAGCTGCTTGCCCAGCAGCCCCTTTGCAGGCTGGCTGGCACCTATATTGCTTTGCATCAGGGCTGTTTTCTAGCCTTATTTGAAGCCGTTATAAACTGTGCCGCCCTTGACCAGCCAAGTATCCCAACTGTTAGCTGCGTGGTTTATCCCGATGATAAGGTTCGTCTGGCCGCCATCAGCCGTGCCTCCAATAGCCCCGCCTCCACTGTCGCCTAAAGATATTGGTTTGTCTGCTTTGATTAGATTGCCCATACTTATCAGAGGAATTAGTGTTGTGCATGTCGCATTTGTCGAGGTGACTTTTGCCGATTTAGTTACTAAGTAGTGCCCCCGCAATGTGATATTTGAGTTCACGACGGGTGTTTGTGTGGTAATCATGTCATTTTTCGTTCCAGTATAACTATGCCCATATTCCATCCCTATAAATGAGCTGTCATTCCAACTGCCATATGTAGTGATAAGTTTGTGATCCAGAATTATGCCAATCCTTGTCTCATTGCCGGTGTAGATTATGTCACTGCGTGAATAGCCATGCCCGCAGGCAATAACTCCAGTCATGTTTTTGCTCGCGCTATACATTTTCCCAGCTGGAGTGGAGGATGATATGTACTGGCTGTCGATTCTTTTGTAGATTTTCGATGTGCCATGTATTGTGGCGGATAGTTTTATTTCGTCCTGGGGGTCGCTTTTGACAAACGAAACCATGCCTTCGCCCAACGCCGACAGCAGCTCCTTTTTCGTCTGCCCTGCCTTGTCGTCTTCAACAATCCCGACGACAACCCTGTTGTTTTCCTCGTCTACCCAAAACTCTTTTATGTTTTCGTTATCCGGCCGCTGTCTTGTTGAGGTATCCATAGGCAGCCAGCAATTCTGTGTAGCTGTGCTCCACCTCGGATATCGCGACAGAATCCACAAGGGCTTTCCCGCTGCGGTCCAACAGCCTTGATGAGGCTTTCTCGTTGCTTGCCCGCATGCCCTCTGCCGATTTGGAGCCGCGGCGGTAGCAAATAACCAGCTGACCTCTGCTATCAAGGTACATGCCTGCATAGTCGCCGTTGGTGTATGCGCTGTAGTCTTCTACATGGAACCCGTCGATGACAAAGCCATCGGGGGCTTTTGTTTTTTGAGAGTCTATGGCTTCAGCCAAAACCCGGTCCCCATAAGTGAAGGCAATGGCTTCTAATACCTGTTCCTGGGTCAGGTATTTTTCCGCCTGGGATTGGGATAAACTATCTGGACTAAGGCTGTCTTTGGCGGTTGCCGTTTGTGTGGCTATCCCTGAAATCGCCATGGATACACACAGCAAGATTGCGACAAGCTTGATTTTTTTCATTGAAATGTCTCCTTTTTAATCATACGCCGCACCATCCTTGATCGGGCTTTTTCCCGGTGCGGGCTGCTAGCCAATTTGATGCTTTTTTTTTGCGCTGGGAATACTGCTCAGGCAGCCAGAAAAAGTTTATGGAAAATGCTTCTTTTCATGGGATTTCCCTTTCGCTTTATACAGTTTTGCAGGACATCCCCAAGCATCCTGTGTATCTGCATACATTGATAATGGCATTAAATTGACTCCTCTGTCAATAAACCAGTTATCTTGTAGTTTTTTCTGCAATGCGCGCTGTTTTTCCCCCAGAAAACAAGCTGGCATTGTCTGCCTGGTTCTTTGATTTGCCTGCTTTTGAAAGGCGCGCCATCCGCAAATATATTAGTGGCCTTTGGAAATGTTTGCAAGGCAGCACCCCTAGCCGGGTTTTACCTGCACGGCTGCGTCTGCCCTTCGCAAAAGTCAGCTGCCAGAAACTGGTATTATGTGAAAGATTAGCTTAACGGAATATCCCAACACACAAGGAAATGGCTTGGCGACAAGCCAAGTCGGATTCTAGGGAACGCCAATTTGCATCGCCGCTGCTTTGGCTACCAAATAGCGGCGCATGGTACTATATGAGCATAGCGTTGCATGCCCCCTTGGCATTTTTCATTTGTTATACGCCCTTAGGCTTTGCTCCAGAGTGTTCCGCTTTTCGAGCAGAATCAGCGAGTGGCGCCTGCCAGCGTTTCCCGCGATGATGTCATGGACTACCTAGGCATAAGCAAGGCTTGTTGCTTGTGTCGGCATTGCCAAAAATACAATCGGGCAAGAGCACAGAAAAAAACACTGCGTACACCAGAAAAATGCGCATAATTGACGGGTTTATTGTGTCCCAATCTGGGAAGAAAGCAAAAAGATGCCGGATACATATGTCATATTGCCTGAACACAGGCGCGATGGATGAAATAATAGTGACTATCCATCATGTGGCAGAAGGTTTCAAGAACTTTACAGGATCAAAATAACCCTATGCGCAAGGGATGCAAGCCTGCAAATGGCTTACATATGCGATATGCTCCTAAATTTCATTTATTAGACCATGAAGCCCAAACTTCACGGCTTATTTCAAAACACTTAAAACAAGGCTCATACAACGCGTTTCTATGGCTCCTAGCACAAGTATTGGGCAGCTGCCAGGCACCCCTCAAATCGGCTCCTATGCGCCTTATCTTAGCTAGTCCGGGTTTGGCTTGCTTCGTACTCTTTGATCCTGCCATAGAATTCCGCGTCCTCTGTGATAATGGCTATAGCCTTCGACGCTGTGACAAGCATCCTGCAAGCATTTCTTCCCTCGCCGATCCCCTTTAGTATCTCTTCCTGCGTCAAATGCAGGTACTCCCTGTAAAGCTTGTCCCCGTTCTCATTGGCTAGCGACTCGAAATAGCTGTAAAGCGGCTTTAGCTCCTCCTTTGTCCCGCTCAATGTCAAAGGCGGCTCGCCCTTCTCTTGCTCCTTGTCCGCGCCTGGGTCGTACGGTTTGTCGTCAAGCCATGCGAAATCAAGCTTCAGCATTCTGGCTCCTAGTACTTCTCTTTGAAATAGTTGAAAAGCGGGTAATAGTCATATCTCAATTTTTCCCCTGTACGCCCGTTGCGGTTCTACAAGCTCTATCCGCCGCGGGTTCCTCTTCTTCTCCTCGTTCACGTCAAAGCTTTTCACGCCTGCCCCCTCGAGCTGCAAGCCTATCAAGACATCGCTGCTATACTCTATCGCCCCTGACTCTTTGAAACCCTCCATTGTCACAGATTCTTTGTAGTTCCCCTATTGAAAGAGCTTATGCCAATTACTGGAGTATTGTAGTCGCGGCTAATCCGCTTCAATTCCAGCACTGCCTTATCCGTGTTTTGCTTGTCCGTCGCCCGCTCGTTGTGCGGCGCTAAAATCTGGAGATAGTCGATCACCACAACAGGCAAATTGCCTGTAAGAAGAATATGCCTCTTCACTGCCTCCCCCACCTGCCCCGCCCCGATATCGCCCATGCCCTCGCTTATGTAGAGCCGCTCCGCATATTCGCCGTAAGCTTTTACCGCGCCTGCTATGCACTCCCTCTCCGCCGGGCTGTAGCCCCCGTAGCGCTTGCCTGTCGTGATGCCCCGCGCTGTCTTGGCGCTCTTTGTTTCCCCCTTGGCAGACGCGTCTAAAAAAGTATGTCGGCTTATGCTTTTTGCCATAAGCTCCGTTCGCGCCATCTCCAATGAAAAAATAAGCACATCCCGCCCGCCTTGCGCTATCTGGTCTGATATCTGCAATATCAGCGTCGTTTTTCCAAGGGAGCTTATAACCCCCACAACATAGAGCCCCGCGTAAAGCCCGCCATCCAGCTCATTGTCAAGCTTGGCAAAGCCTGTGGGTGTGTATGGAGTGTCGGCGTTTGTGGCAATTCCGCTCATGAAGTCTTGCAGGCTATATGCTAAAATCAGGAAAGGACTGGCAATGGAGTGTTCCCTCTATGTGCAAATTCAATGTCACAGGGCTGTGTGTGCTTGAAGAGGACTACATGGTGGACATAAGCAATAAATAGGCCAAATCAAAGGATGAGTATATTGATATTTTAATAATCTTTGAAGGAATTGGTGGTGATGGCTTTTCTTCGCAAGAAAAGTTTTGTCCCATGTTCCTAAGAAAAATATCACGAGCTCTTGCTATTGCAGACCACGAAAGATTGGTGAAAATTATTGTGATATTGGCAGGGGCCTATGACATTGAAAACGTCAAACTGAAAATGGTGGATGACCGGTTCTATCACCCTCGCCTGATGAGAACAAATTCTATAACTCTCCTTGGAATAGAGCTGTAGATTTTGCTGTGGACATGTCGTTTTGTCCAACTGAAATAGCCTGTATGCTTGAACAGCACGAAGCAGACCATGATACAGGTATGGATATAACTGCGATATCTGAGTCGATACTCATTTTTACAGGAGGATACCCTTATCTGGTTTCAAGAATATGTAAACATATTGACGAGAAACTCGACAAAGACTGGACATGCAATGGTGTAAACAATGCCATGGGTATTTTGTTTGAAGAAAAAACACTCCTCCGACGATATATTCAAGAACTTGGAGGCATACAAAGACTTGTATGATCTTGTCTATGCTGTCCTCATTCTTGGGGAACAAAGAAATTATATCATCGATAATACTCTTATTGAACTCGGCGCTACCTTTGGTTTTCTAAAAAACAATAGCGGCAAAGAGGCTATAGCCAATAAAATCTTCGAAGTGGGAATGGCGAATTATTTCATATCAAAAGAGACCCGCAACAATCTGGACAAGCAGATCACCGGAACTTTGCAGTATGACATAGCCAAGAATTGAAGATTGTGCATTCGCAAGTTTGCGCAACACTACGTTGAGCTGTTCAACAAGAATGATGCCCTTTTTGGGAGAGGCAGGGCCGTCTTCTGTTCCTGTCTTATTTGAAGCCTTTGATCAATGGACATGGATTTTACAAATAGAGAGCGCCTTTCACAAATTTGCGCATCGCGGATTTTGGGCGGGAACAGTTTATTATCGAGCTTAAATTATGGAATGGCGAAAAATACAAGCAAGAAGCCCATGAGCAATTGTTTGGATATTTGGAAAGCAAGAACGCTGACACCGGCTATCTGCCCACATTTGATTTCCGGAAAGGAAAAAACAAGCAACCGTTTGCAGAATGGATAGACATAAAAGGCAAGCTTATTTTTGATGTTGTTGTGTAATAGGATGCAATAGGTTTTTTCGTCTTTCTCTTGTATTAGCGATTATCCCGAGCTGGTTGATAGCATCGCTCTCGTTAGGTTATAATTAATGCAACTGAAGAAAATTTATGTTAAGGATAAAAAATATGAAAACGAGTGTTAAACGCCGCCCATTTGGCAATACAGGGCTAAAAGTCTCAGAGATTTCTTTTGGCGCAATGAATTTGCGCATGCTGCCCGACAATGATTCAGCCAACAAGCTCATCAATGACATATTAGATACGGGCATTAACCTAATCGACACAGCGCGCGCGTATGATACCAGAGGCTACGGCAACTATGCTATTTCTCCTGGAGTATTTATCAGCAGCGAGATAGAGCTGGGAAAGGCAATTTCTGCCAGGACCGATATTGACGAGCCATTGGTAATCGTAACAAAAGGCCATGGCTATACACCCCAGGAGTTCGACAGCCATCTCGCAGAATCCCGGGAGAGGCTCCAAATAAGGAATGAAAACGGCAAGCTATTCATCGGCAAAACTGAGATAATTCTTGTATATCTGACCCACGGCATAGGCTTGCAAAGGTACGAAGGCATGGTAAGGTCAGGTTTGTTTACCCATGCAAACAAGATGAGAGAGGAAGGCCTTTACCACTTTCTAGGGTTCTCCAGCCATTATGGCGATAGCGTAGTCATACAAAAAGCCATCGAAAGCGGATACTACCAGGTCTGTGAGCTTCCATACAATATATACAACATCTCGCTAGGCGAGGGCGGCTCTACTGATCTCATCAAGCTGGCTTACGATGAGGGCTTGGGAATCATAAACATGAAGGCCTTTGGGGGTGGCGGCATGGTCGCGATATCTGAGCAGCTAAGCGACCTAACTGGGATCGGGTATGCCGGAATGGCGCGGTTTTGTATCTCAAACCCATATATATCCACAATCGACGCTGGCGTCACAAACATAGAGGAGTTCCTTGCGGATATTCATGCCGCATCCCTGCCGCGCTTGAGCGCGCAAGAACGTGTAGAATTGAGGGAAAGGTCACTAGTGGCTTCCCGTTACCTGGATTCCATATGCCGGGAGTGTATGCATTGTATGGAGAAGTTTGAGTGCCCGCAATCTGTCGATTTTCCAAGGATTCTTGGAATGCATGGGCGTTATACTGTCTCAAAAAGCCTAGGATTTGATATTTCTGGATACAAGAGCGAGTACGAGGCGTTTGATCCACCTGCCTCCGGATGCATTGCCTGCGGCGAATGCAATGAGTGGTGCGAGTACCAATTGGATATTCCTGACATGCTTGAAACTGCCGCGCATGATTTTGAATAAACCTATAAGCTTCTATTGGCGAATTCCTGCCATGCAAATGGAGCGATTTTGGTTTAGTTAGGCCAGGGCATGCCCCCTAAAGCGAAAGCCAGGCTACTTTTTGTAATTTTTAAGTGCCCTAAAACCTGGTTTTAGAGCACTTTTTTATGTTTATTTACTCGAGCGAGAAGAGCTTTAGCGAAAGCTTAATGAAGGATATCCTGTCATTGGCGTGGCATGCCGCCCTGGAAGGTGCTGCCTTGAGCGACTCCACAGCTGGCTAGGCTACTTTGAAAACACTTTTGGCTCCGCCATCAGCAGCCAGGATGGCTTTCTAAAAGAGGCGACTAAGGGCGTTGATTTGAAAGACAAGTCCTCTTCGGCTTCACTTCCATAATTCCGCATCTTCATTCGTCTATACTCTTTGTGGAAGATATTAATTTTCCACAGGCCTGCCTGTGCACCGTGGAACGCTTTTCTGGCTTGACCTCTTTGTATTTCCAATGGCAGCAGACCGGCTTTCACAAGGCATGCCTTTTGTCGTTTGTTCGCAATAAATAGAATGCCAAGATATCTAGAGGGATTATAATGGGACTGGAAATAATACTTTTACAAATAATCAAAAATATTTGCAAAATATAAAACCTAAAAGCGTTTTCGTGCATCTATGTGGTGAAAGAGACCATCCTTGATAGCAAGGACAATGAAGGAGGATAATAAAATATGAAAACCATAACAAGGACTAACAAGGTCATTTCGGCTCTGCTGGCAATGGCGGCCATGCTCGGCCTGTTCGCGGCTTTCCCGCAGACGGCATACACTGAGCCCATCCTGAAAACCCCGGGCGGCTTGACGGCGTCGGCGGGGGCAACTAGCGTAGAAGTCATCGCTAACGTGCTGTTTCCCCCGCCTAAAATAGCCAAGCAGCCCCAAAGCCAAAGCGTTACGGAAGGGCAAAGTGTGACATTTTCCGTTGTGGCCACCGGCAGCAATCTGGCTTACAAATGGCAGTACAACAACAACGGAACATGGTATGATATAGGTTCTGACCCCAGACACACCGGCAAGACAACGGCGGTGTTAGGTCTGGCAGACGCCCCTATCTCATACAGCGGAACAAAATACCGCTGCATAGTCAGCAATTCGTATGGCAGCACCACTTCCGAAGCCGCGGTGCTCGCGGTGAAAATCGCCGCGCCCAAGATCACCACACAACCTGCCAACAAAGCAGTTGTCGCTGGTGGCGCCACGTCATTCACCATCGCGGCCACCGGCAGCAATCTGGCTTACAAATGGCAGTACAACAACAGCGGAACATGGTACGATATAGGTTCTGACCCCAGACACACCGGCAAGACAACGGCAACGCTAGGGCTGACAGATGCCCCTATCTCATACAGCGGAACAAAATACCGCTGCATAGTCAGCAATTCATCGGGCAGCGCCACTTCCAACGCAGCGACACTCACGGTAAATGCTGCTGTCCCTGTAATCACCACACAACCCACAGACAAAAGTATTACGGCAGGGCAAACCGCAACATTTTCTGTTGTCGCGACGGGCACTGCTCCGTTGGCATACCAGTGGCAATACTATCACCGGGACGGAGTGTGGCTTGAAGCAGACGGCGCAGGTTTTTCCGGCATGAGTACGTCTTCCCTGAAAGTGTCGACAACAGATACATCATTGAATGGCAAGCGTTTCCGCTGCGAAGTGAGCAACGCTGGAGGCACAGCAACCTCGAATGCCGCAACGCTCACTGTGGCTGCTCCAGCATATAAGCTCACTGTGAATGGAGGCACAGGGAGCGGTGACTATGCGGCGGGGCAAACCGTTACCCTCACAGCGAACGCAGCCCAGGCAGGAAAGACCTTTGATAAATGGACGACATCAAACGGAGGCAGTTTTGCCAACACTAACAACGCGAGCACCACGTTTACAATGCCGCCAAACGCAACCACAGTCATGGCGACATATAAGGATTTGCCGCCATCCACATATACGGTAAACGTCCAAAGCGACGGCAACGGCACGGCGAACGCCAACCCATCCACTACGGCTGCTGGCACGAAAATCAACCTGGCGGCTACACCTAACAACGGGTACAAATTTAAGGAATGGCAGGTTGTGAGCGGCGGAGTGACAGTCTCAAGCAACTCATTCACCATGCCGTCCTCAAATGTCACGGTCAAAGCTGTTTTTGAGCAGATTCCCGCAACAACACCGCCGCCATCGGATAGCACGCCTACGCAGGGCAGCAGCGCTCTCGAGCAGGACGAAAGCACGCCTTTGCCTGGCGATGGCACGCTAGCGACGGATGAGGACACAACTATATCGGGCGATGATACTGATACTGATATGCCCACTCCTGATAGCGAAGAGAGCAATGGCTTCAACAAGCTGTGGATTGCGTTTGCTTCTTTATCGGCTGTAGCTATTGGAGGCGGAACCACGTTCATCATCGCGAGAAAGAAAGAAAAAGCACAGAACGCTAATAATCCACAGATATTTTGCAAAAATTGCGAAACACAGATCCAAGTCGGGACAAAATTCTGCCCCAATTGTGGAAAACAAGTCGATGAGGCTCTCGCGTGACAAACTTTGTGGCCGCAATAAAACAAAAACCATGCCAATGCCCATTCACCAAATAATTGAAGCATTTGCTGGACGAGCGGCAACGGGCATCCTGCCCGGTATAAAGCCATAACACAGGTTTTCCATTCCAGGCCTCGTTCGATTCATTGTTGTGGTTAATGTGTGGCTTTTCTTTAGCCTTGCGATATGCCAAGTAATAGAGTTTGTCCAGACAGACGTTGAAGTTTGGTTAGCAAAATGAAGAACCGCCTACATTCGCATTTGGGCAATAAGGCGCCCTATGCTCCTGATGCATGCCCAAGATCATAGGTAGATACAGCAATACAGCGGTGATTGTTATGGCTCGTAGGATTGTTTAGCTCGAAATATATACTGGAGGTAGTTGCAAAAGGTTTTATAGATCAAGAAACCAAACCTTTGCATATCCAAGTTTGGATAAATCCGCTTTAAAATGCGGTTTTATCCAAGCTTTCTTTCTCTCTTTGATCAAATGGCAGACATGCCCATTATCATCCAGCCAGCAAAAAAACTTGCAAGGTTGGCGCAAATAGCATACAGCCTCTTTATGCCTTTTGACTTGTTGCTGTCAAGTAAACGGCTGTATGCAGCCATTTCCACAAACAGTATCACGATTTCAAAAAGCAAATAAACAAACATTGCCGGGATACTCCCTGAATTGCCTGCCACAAAAAGGATAACAATGTATAGTGCAACCTGTGTCGCCAAGTTTACAAAAACAAATGGTTTCCAGTTTTCCTTAAAACCGAATCCAAATAGAAGCAATACCACTCCTTCAATTAGATAGGTGGCGGCCAAAGTGGATAGAAATTGTTTGAATGTCTGTTTGAGCGGGGTTTTCTCGATTGCCGTAAGCTCCCAATATCCGTCATCGTCCAGGTGTTTATTCGCAAAGTCAACTTCCACAACAGAATCGAATGCCTTGCGGTCTATTCTGTTTGACACAGCAACAGAACCGTCTTGGCTTACTATTATGACCTTGAAGCTGTTCGGCACTCCGAAGTAGTTAAATTTAGAAATAGCGCTTCCGTCAGCCATTACCTTGCAGCGCAACTCTGCCCAAAGAGGGTTAGATGTCCCAGTGGCAAGCGCAGGCCTCCAACCATCTTTATTGTAGCCTCTAAGCAAGTCCAACATGGTTTTGTCATAGTATCCCTCAGGGTCAAAAGAGCTGTCCATTCTGCCAAACATGAATCCCATGCTTGGCAGGTCATCGTCGATAAGCAAGTCAAGGTAAACCTCGCTGCCCTTCAAGTTAGCGCAGACAATCTCGATTGAAGGTTTTGGGCCCGTATCAGCGCGAGCAGGCACAGGGAGCATAATTAGCAACAGGAGTGTGAGCAGTAGCATTATCCGTTCGCGTTTCATTAAACAAGCCTCCAAGGTTTCATGTTCCACAACTGCTTTGATTCTACTGCAAATGGAATGTATTTTGCAGTAATTTACTTCTAAACAAAAAATCTAATAGTGCGTTTGTGCACAAGGCATTCTTAACTGTAAATTAATGGAATTCTATGAGAGGATAATGATATAAATAGTTTTGAAAATTAAAAAAGAAATATTAAGTTTTCAAGCCACTAAATAGTCATGGTTTATTATACAATATAGATATATTGTCCTTTTTTTTGTCATACACACTACAAGGCAAACACAAGGGGGCAGCAGTTTAAAAGAATTTTTTACAAATTTCGACAATACCATTTGCCAGATTGCTTCATTGGCAGATGTCTATATAAGCAAACCACAACGAGAAGGCAGAGAATTATTGTATGAGCAATGACAGTATTCAAACAGCAACTGAAATTAAGTTAAAAATGAACAAAGTCGATCTGCACTATGGAGCCTTTAAAGCGCTGAGCAATGTCTCAATGGATATACAAAGAAACAGCATAACAGCTTTTATCGGCCCATCAGGGTGCGGCAAATCCTCTTTGCTTCGCATTTTCAACAGGATGAATGACCTGATTCCCATCGCCAGGGTAGATGGGGAAGTATTCCTTGATGACCTGTCCATCTATGACAAATCCACCGATGTGACCTACCTTCGGACCAAAATAGGGATGGTGTTCCAAAAACCCAATGTGTTTCCAACAAGCATATACGACAACTTGGTGATAGGGCCGAAAAAACATGGGATAAAACATAAGATAGACCTGGACGATATAGTTGAAAGGTGCCTGGACCAAGTCGCCCTTTGGGGCGAGACTAAGGATATCCTCCAAAAACCGGCTCAAAGCCTTACCCCTGGAGACCAGCAGCGCCTCTGTATCGCCCGGGCGCTAGCTATTGAGCCTGATGTTATTCTAATGGATGAATCATGCAGCGCCCTTGACCCTGTCTCCACTGCAAAGGTCGAGGAGCTGATGATGGAGCTGCAAGAAAAATATACGATTATTATTGTCACACATAACATGGAGCAAGCCTTGCGGGTTTCCGATTACTGCGCCTTTATGATGATAAATCCAGAAAGGGCAGGGGAGTTGGTTGAGTATTCACTTACAGTCGATATGTTTTCCAACCCAACAGACCAGCGTACTGAGGATTACATAACAGGCCGGTTTGGCTGATGCGCCACGCCATTAGAATCTGGCAAAAAGGAGATATAAAAGATAAAAAGACAATAAAATGAGATTACCAAAAAAATACATTCCACTTTCAATGGCTGCCGGCATCAAAAAAGCCCTGGCACTGGCATGTTGCCTGTCTTTGCTTTGTTCATGCAGCAATAAGGGCAACTTGTCTGTAATCGTCGCTGGCTCAACTTCAGTCCAGCCTTATGCAGAAATCCTGGCTGAGGAATTCGCCATACTCTATCCAGGCAGCGAAATAGACGTCCAAGGCGGAGGATCTTCAGCCGGCATCCAAGCTGCTGAGACCCGCACTGCAGATATTGGCATGTCTTCCCGGCATTTAAAAGAATCCGAGGAAGCAGTGCTTCATTCATTTGAAATCGCCAAAGATGGTTTAGCTATGATCGTCCACCCAGATAATCCGCTTGACAATTTGAGCCTAGATGATGTTCGCGCTATCTATGCCCAGGAAGCAACATTGTGGAGCGACATGGGCGGCAATGGCCATAAAATACACCTGATCACCCGTGAAGAAGGCTCCGGCACTAGAAGCGCATTTGAAGAGCTTGTTATGGGCACAAGCGTTATTTCGCCAAAGGCTATTGTCCAAGATTCCAATGGAGCGGTCAAACAACTGGTCTCAAATGACCGCAATTCCATCGGGTTTATATCCCTTGGCCTTGTCGATGGCACGGTTAAAGCCCTCAAGCTTGATGGCAGCGCGCCTTCAATAGAAAACGTGCTAAACGGCACATACAATTTGCACCGCCCTTTCATCTTTGTCACTAGCGATGAGCCCCAAGGCGAAGCAAAAGAGTTCATAGACTTTGTTATGGGGCAGCATGGACAAGAGCTGCTTGCAAAAGAGGGGCTAATCCCTCCGGAAAAGGGAGACTAAGATGAATAGCAATTCAGAAAAATTATCGCATGCAGTTTTTTTTGCGCTTGCGCTTTCCTCAATATCAGCGCTTGTGCTGATAACGGTTTTTATACTCGTTCAAGGAGCCCCAATAATAGCTGAAATCGGTTTGTTCAAGTTTGTATTCGGCATGACTTGGGCTCCGTTGAAAGGTGAATTTGGAATATTCCCAATGATAGTCGGCTCAGTATCAGCCACAATAGGCGCAGCTATTTTAGGTGTGCCAATCGGCATATGTTGCGCGATCTTTTTAGCAGAGTTTGCCCCGCCGCTTATGCGCAATATCTTTCGGCCTGCAATCCAGCTGCTGGCTGGCATCCCCTCTGTCGTCTATGGCTTTTGGGGGCTCATCTTCATAGTGCCTTCAATCAGGGACCACTTGGGGGGGCCAGGCTTAAGTATCTTGGCAGGATCAATTATTCTTGCAATTATGATACTGCCCACAGTTATCAGCATCACCGAGGTTTCAATTCTCGCATTGCCATCAAGCTATAAAGAAGGGGCGCTTGCCCTCGGGCTAAACCGGTGGCAGACAATCAGCTCTGTAATACTCCCTGCCGCCAAGTCCGGCATAATCGCCGCAGTGATCCTAGGCATCGGGCGCGCTATCGGCGAGACGATGGCAGTTATTATGGTGCTTGGAAACGCTGTAGCCCTTCCCGAGTCGGTATTGGACCCGGTTAGGACCTTGACCACCAACATTGGCATTGAGATGGGATATGCTGTCGGCGCCCACCGCCAAGCACTGTTTGCGACAGGCATAGTGCTGTTTGTCATCATTATGGTCCTCAACACCACTGCCCAGTATATTGCAAGAAGGAAGTAAAAAGATGGAAACACCAATTAAGAAAATGAATACTACCTCCAAGGCCAATGAGAGAATCGCCATAGCAGTGATATGGGCAGCAGCCATATTCGTCTTGGCTTTGCTGGTATCCATTATAGTGCATATCCTGTTTAATGGCTTGCCATATATCACATGGGAGTTTTTGACGCAGATACCCCGCAATATGGGCAGGGATGGAGGAGTGTCATCGACAATCGTCGGGACATTTCTTATAACAATAGTAGCTATCGCCATCGCCTTGCCAATGGGCATTGGCACAGCGTTCTACTTGGCAGAGTATACACGGGAGAATATTGTGACCAAGATCATCCGCTTCTCCGCGGAATCCTTGGCAGGAATCCCTTCAATCGTCTACGGCTTGTTCGGGTTCATATTCTTCGTAATATCTTTGGATCTAGGATGGTCAATCCTGTCTGGAGGGCTGACTCTTGCCCTTATGATCCTGCCCACTATCATAAGGACATCCGAGGAGGCTATCCGCGCTGTGCCTGTTGTATTCAGGGAAGTCAGCTATTCTTTAGGCGCGACGAAATTCCAGACAATTTTCAAAGCAGTTTTCCCCTCCGCCATGCGGGGGATAGTAAACGGCACAATCCTTTCCATAGGAAGGTGCGTAGCGGAAACAGCTGCAGTAATCTTAACAGCAGGCTCTGCATTGCGCATGCCTTCATCACTGTCGTCCCCCACAAGGACAATGGCTGTCCATTTCTACATACTTGCCAGGGAAGGCATTTCAATGGAAAACGCTTATGGCACTGCTGCCCTGATAATGATCATAATATTTTTGATAAACATCGTGGCTAACACCATCGTGAACCGGTTTATAGCTAAAAGCCGTTAATTAAGGAGGTGGGCGACATTTCCCAACCGAAATTTGAGATACGTGATTTAAAGGCCTACTATTCGGATAGAGAGGTTATCCACGGGATCAACCTTGAGATAAACAAAAACGAGATTCTATCACTTATTGGTCCTGCAAACAGCGGAATAACAACCCTGCTTCGCACCCTTAACAGGCTTTGCGACTTGAACCCCGAAAGCCGCCAAGAGGGGGAAGTGGTCCTGGATGGAAAGAACATTTTTGACCACGATATTGTTGTCACCCAATTAAGGCGGAGGGTTGGCATGGTGTTTGATGTGCCCACCCCTCTGCCGCTGTCCATTTTTGACAATGTTGCTTATGGGTTGAAGATAATAAAAATGAGCAAAGCAGACACGGCTAACCAAGTGGAGCAGGCTCTTAGAATGTCGGCTTTGTGGGAGGAAGTCAAGGACCGCCTCAGCACACCTGGCATGAGCCTGTCAGGAGGGCAGCAACAGAGGCTTTGTATGGCGCGGGTTTTGGCTCTTGAGCCGGAAGTCGTGTTGCTGGACAGGCCTTGTTCCGGTCTTGACCCCATATCTACTGCAAGGATTGAAGAGTCCCTAATGGAGATAAAAGAAAAGTACACTATAGTGATTGCTCCCCACAATGTGCAGCAAGCAGCGCGCATCTCCGACAGGGTAGGATTTATGTTGTTGGGGGACTTGATTGAAGTGGACACAAAAGAGCTTATTTTTTCTGACCCCCGCGACCAGCGCACCAGCGACTATGTCACCGGGAGGTTCGGCTAATCTTGTAGAAAAAAAGCAAAAAAGCCAGAGCTGGCAAAAGCGCCGCTCTGGCTTTTTGCTTTTTTCAATCTAGCAACGTCTAAAGAGGGATTTTTGCGCCTGTTATCCCGGTTGTGTCCATAAACAGAAGTATTGCCGCCCCAAGAGCTGGGACCGGATTTGCGAATATCTTGAATACTTTGCCATTAAAACTCTTTTCTTTACTTTGCTGGACACCAGATAGCGCTTGTTTTGTGATTTCAAGCAACTCCCAATCCCAGAATAGCGAATGCACAGTCTTTTCAGCCAGATGGCTGGAATCACTTAGCCCAAAGAGAAATCCTGCGCTCTTGTTGATATGTAGGATCTTCTCGTCTTTGTCGACAATTACAGCCCCTTCGCTCATATTGTCCAAAATGGCTTCGATTGTGTCTTGCCGGTTTTTGATTGTCTCCATGTCTTTTGAAATCTGCTCCCTTTGCTTTAACAAAGCACGGATAAAAGGCGACAGCTCATCGTACATCCCATCAAAGTTTTCAATATCAGCATTATTGATCGGCTCTACAATACGGTCAGCCAGCTTGGCGCCTCCAACATAGCAGAGAACCGCCATAACCATGATCATGAAGATTGTGGGTGGCAGCGATTTTTGGAAAACAGCATATATGCTAGTGACTGATTTTGAGACTCTTAAAACATTCCCGTCATCAAGCCTGATAGCATGGTAGAACCTGTCAGTGCGCAGTGTCTCTGATACTCGCCTGCTTTGGCCATACCCTTGCTCCAGCGCTTGGATTACCTCCTCCCGGTCAGAGTGGTTGGCCATGGTTGAAGGATCCGCATAATTGTCGTAATTGACACTCCCGTCTGGGGCGATGATTGTCAAGCGCAAGTCTCGTGGAACTATCTTAAGCAACATGGGCTCGTATTCATAAGTTGACAACTGCTTTAGCGAGTTAGCCCTATTTTCCAATTCAACCCTCGCAGAAGCGGTTAGCTGGAAATAGAATATGATGCTAACCGCAATGCTTGCCAACAAAATTCCAATGGATACCAAAAAAGTGTTAGCCCAAAAGATTCTCTTTTTCATTTTGACTTGGCGCAGGATGCCCCCGCTTCTAAAGTGGGAGGAATGCGCCCCCTCCTCTCTGTAATCAATGTCCCTGCATGCTCATTTCATAATAGCCATTTGCGCCATCAACAAGCAAAGCCTGGCAAAAACAAAGCATTCCGGGCTCTAGCATGGCGCCTTTCCAAAGCGCTAGCTTTTTGGTGCGTGAATTGTTGGCGGCATATCCAAACAACACACGTAAGAGATTTTGCCAGCTATCTGCAATACCCTGCGTTTCAATCAATGCTTGATTGCCCAGCTGTTTGCATTTAGTCTTCTGGCTTTTTGATATAGCGTACACATCCAATAATTCGTTCTTCTGCAATCTGCAAACTTTTGGTCAATTGCGGGCAACTGTATATGGACAAGACGCCAAAACACAAGGCAAACGAACTTGGCTGCGCCTGCAGGCTTTGGAGCACGCCCTGCCTTTTCAGAGCCTGCAGGCTATGGCAGAAGCATAGCCTTGTCCAGGTCGGATAATAATTACTGCGAGGACAAAACTATGAAGGATTAATTATTCTACTCGCTCTTGTGCCTTCCAGTGATGGAGTATATAACCCATTCAGCCAAATTAACTGCATGGTCTCCAATACGCTCGTAATATTTAGCAATTTGCAAAAGGTCCAGCGCAAGTTCCCCCATGTTTGCGTCAGCATGTATGACATCAATCAGCTTCTGTTTGGCAAGGACGAACAAGTCGTCTACCTCGTCGTCGCGGGCAATGATTTCCCCTGCCATATCAAGGTCTTTTCTGACAAAAGCGTCAATGCTGTCAGTAACCATTTTCATGGCAATCTTGGCCATGCCGGCAATGTTTATTGAGAAAATGATGTCATCTGCAGAACTGCTGAAAGGAAGGTATTCGCATAATTCGCAAATGACGCATGCATGGTCATTGATCCGCTTTAGGTCAGCTATCATTTTGATAACTGTTGATATCAGCCTAAGGTCTCTAGCCACAGGGTTTTGTGTCATTATCAACTTGAGACATTCATGGTCAATATCTTTTTCCATGGTCTCGATTAGTCCGCTCTGGCCAATAACTTCTTGTGCCAACTTAAGATCATGGGTCTCAAAAGCTTTTGTTGCCAACCTAATTTGCCTGTCTGCTATCGATCCCATCTCTATAAGGCTGTTGTTCAGATTAGTGAGTTGCTCGTCAAACCTGTTTCGAAGTGCCATAAAAATCTCCTATGTATAAAATTCAGAGCGGCATTGCACAAACCTCCAAATAAAGCAGGAGGATGTTTGCCATGTATTACTTCAACAGTATACCATAGTTATTTTTGATACGCCTATCCTGTCAATTGCTCTATTAGCGTAAAACCTCTAATGCTTAGTATAAGAGTTCGATAATTCAAAATGAATTGGCAAGTGTGTTGAAATCGCTAAACTACTAGAATGTAATGGCATGTAAAACCTTGAAAAGCCCCATTCGGGCGATTGGCATATATTCGACTGCTGTAACTCCAGCTTTTTGGAAGAATCGCTATGAATTCCCCAGGCAAGCATCGGCAAGCCAAGCGCTCAAAGAATGCTATGGCAGCAAATGGCAGTGAATACTGTATAAGAAGACGGGGAAAGTGTTATTCCAAAAGCATTTCCCTGTCTTCTATCAAATGGTTGTGCAGATTTGTTATACCCTTAGAAATGAAATGCAGTAGGAATCTATCCTGATTTGGCGCTCCTCCCCCTCTAGCTCGGGAAAACGCTCGCTAACATATCTTTCAACTAAATTATAAAGCCTATTTTCCATATTTGCTCCTTATTGTTCTTTAGTAGTTTGCGTTCTCGTATACCCATTTGTTGACAACACGTTGTTTTTCTGGTGTGCCGTCGCCTGGGGCAATCATGGAACCGCAACTGAAGAGGTATCCCCCGCCAGGCGCTGCGATATCAAGGAGAGCCTTTACATCCTCGATTGCTTGTTCAGCTGTGTTATACCGCAGCACTCCCGACAAGCCTCCTTGGATAGCAAACTGGTTGGCATAGCGTTTCTTAAACCGCTCAACTTGGTCTTTCCTTTCCAAGTTGGCGATCATGCTTGCCTTTGGAAGGTCGTCTAGAAGGTCGAAATGCTGGTCCCAAGGACCTTCAAAAACAGATATCAGTTTAATCCCGGCATTTGAGCATGCTTCAACAGACTTTTTATAGAAAGGCCAATAGAAGATTTCAAACAAATCCCTTGTCAGGAATGTGGCAATATGGTGGGTGTCATTCATCCAAGGGAACGGCCCGCAATATTCTTTCGGGAATTGCCTCTCATAGAATGGGTACATAGCCTCCACAGCAGCGACAACCCGGTCAGGCCTGCGGCGCATGTCAGTCATTGTTGGCTTGAATCCGCGGACAAAGTCGAAATAGTTGTCCATAGGATGGGCTATGGACCCGCTATGGTAAGCAGAGCCCCCAGTCAAGTTTGGAAGCCCGTATTTTTCCCTGATCGCCCTTCCAGCAGTGGACTTGCTGCGTGTTTCGGCTTGTTTGTCGAAAAGCAGGGACAAGCTTTTGTATACCTCTTCGTCATCCTCAGCTTGGAATGCAGCAACTTTTCTGGTTGCGATTTTATCTGCCATAAAACGCATCGGGTCTGCAATGAACTCGTCATATTCCTCGACCTTCATGCTGGATGTCTCGTGGTGCTGGACTGTGACACCGTTGGGGGAGATAAAGAATGTCTTGCTGCCGAGCACAAAGCCTGTCTGCATCAAATGGTTGATGCTTCCTCCGCTAAAACCATCGCAAAGCTGGCCTTCCATTGCGTTTAAGTAAATTTCTGTTTCCAGATCGTAGTTTTCTAATACTTCGCCGAATGTTTTTCCGGCATAAAAGAAAACGCCTGTCCCAATGGATGCGAGAATCGGAACCCTGTCCGGCTCCTCCAAGTTTGCTGTTGTTACAAAACGGTTCACTCTCTCATCGTACAGTTTCTGTAATTCTTCAGTCATTTTGCCTCCTTAAAGTTTGCATGTCGAGCGAATTTTAGCAATTGTGAAAAATTGTCTTGAATGCTTGATGTTCAATATCGAATTGTTGATCCTTTATAACACAATTATACGAAAAATCCGGTAAATATACAACAACAAAGTGGTGGAGGCACATTTTATGTATTTCAAAAAAAACCTGGAAGCTTGGCGTATGTTTGTGAGTTTTTTACGAGCGGAAATTTATAAATGGATAATCAACTGCAATGATATTCAATGGGAAGGACGGGGGAAAAAGATACATTGGCCAAATAGATGGCTTTGATGCCCCCAAAATTAGCTGCTGATAATACGTGCTTAGTTGCAATGCCTATCACTGCTCGTAATGAGCCAAGAACATACAAGAAAAATTATTTTGCTAAACTGATTGAAAGCATTGCAGAGAAAAGCTTTTTAAATAATTGCAAAAAGTGCTCTTTTGGCTAGCGCTATGCTGCGTTTCCCACTCAAGCCAATTCCTGGCTAATAATTCACAGCCAGGGCTTGGCCGTGCTGTGGATTATTAGCCAGATAGCTATATATTTAAAGCCAGGTTCCCAGCGTTGCACTGTGGACGCAGCAAACAGAGAAATGACAGGATAGCTCTCCAATCCCAAAGCAGAAGAGATACTGTCTATCGACTTTACAGGAGAAACACTGCTGTTGCCCGCACAAGAATGAGTGTAAGCAGCTTGCTTTAAACTGGCATTTTGTGCATATTGCGCCTAAAGGGCAAGTGGGGCATTACCGCCAAAATTGCATCTGGTGTGCCGATAGAATGATGTCCCATCTGTGAACCGGTACTAAAATAAGAGTGTTCTGCGCAAATGGCAAAGGGAGAGCTTATCTTATCTGTCTGGTGTTGTGTTTTTTCTTGCCTGCCTGCAGCAGAGCGCCCAGTGCAACTCGGAACGCAGAACTTTCTGTTTCAACTAGCAAATTGCTGATTGTATCAATTTGGGTATTATTTTAATAAAATGGAATGCCAGGTGCTGGAGCTAAGACAGGGCACGCCTGTTTTCCGCCATAACGATTACGCCCGCCACTCCTTTTACTGCTTCTCATCAAATGCATTCAGCCTTGCGCTTTTCTTTTCAGCGTGTTCTTATCCACAATGGCGATAAGCATTGACACCGCAATAGCCAACCCCCCTAAAACTATCATCATGTAGACAGTGCTTTGATATGAGTTGCTAGCGTCATGCAGAGAACCTGCGATAGCGCTTCCAAAAGAGGAGGGAATCAGCACTGTGGCGACTACTGACATATTTTCTGCATAGTGCGACATGCCGAAATATGAGCCCATAAAAGCGGCTATAGTCGGTGTCACCCCTCCATACGCCATCCCTCCGAGGATGAATCCCACAGCCAGCAAAGCAAAGTTGTTTGTGCGGAGAGCGAAAAACAACACGCTGCCGGAGAGGATGAGAAGACAGGTAGTTGTTAGCATGGTGACACCGCGGCCTGCGATGTCATAAAGATGACCGAGGATCACGCGGCCAACGGAGTTAAAAATGGAAATCAATCCAACTGCAGTTGTGATATTGGCAGCGGTAATTATGGCAGTTTCGAATTGGTTCCCAATAAATTTGGCTTGTGACACCAAAGCTAGCGAACCGGCATTAATAAGTATGCACCATAGATAAAGCAGCCAGAATTGCGGACGCGTTAATGCCACCCTTGGGCTGGCTTCGATGGCGACTGGATTGACGCGTTTAGCTTTCTTTTTCGCTGGTGAGGGGGGCTTGTAGTCCAGCCCGGGTTGTGCTAAAAAAAACGAGCATATAA
The DNA here is from genome assembly GCA_009782875.1 of Eubacteriaceae bacterium. GTDB lineage: Bacteria > Bacillota > Clostridia > Eubacteriales > Anaerofustaceae > WRIE01. Next base: position 21,226 of record WRIE01000048.1, read on the forward strand.
CAAACACGATAAAAATCGTAATGCCTATGAACACAAAGGAACTCCGCCATCCGCCGATAGCGGCTGGTGTAAACGCCTGATAAAATATTCCAACGATAAAGGCGCTGAAGCCAAAGCCCATTAGGATTATGCCGTTGATGAGCCCCATTCTGTCGGGGAACCATCTTCCTATTACTGCCATTGTCGTGTTGTACGCCAAACCTGAGGCGATTCCGCATAGGACACTGAAGCTCAGGTATAGGCCGATGAGCGAGGCAATGCGGGATGCGAGAAAGAAGCCGATAAGAAACAACAACCCCGCAACGAGAATAAATACGCGCGGCACAGATTTTTTTTGCAAAAACCCGGAGATGAGGTTGCCGACGCAAAACGCAGTCATCATGATCGTAAAAGCCAATGAAATCTGCGCTCCAGTCCAAGTGTTGAATTCCTTGAGAATCGGTGAAGCCATTACACTCCAAGCATAAACAATCCCCGCGGCTAACATTACTAAAATCCCGATGAACAAAATAAACCAACGGTTTCTTGCCATAGAATACAATTCCTTTCAAAAGCGGAAAGCAGCGGGGCGGTTCTTCTGCTTGGAGAAGTGGCCCGCCCCATTGCTACTGCCTATTATTATTATCAGTACTCCGCAGTTACGGGTACAAGAAGATGGGAGTCATGGTCGCCTCCGCTATAAATAATGTGCCGGCCACGGTTTACTGTCTCTTCATGGCGGCAATACATGGCCCATTGCTTGTCATATTTTTTCACATCGCTGCCCTGGATCAACACACGGAGTGTCTCGCCGGGATGGAAAATGGTGCCTGAAGGCCAAATCTCAATTTCCACAGGCACAATTTCACCAGGTTTGAGTTTTAGTTCCTGTTTGTGCGACAATACAGGTTGATGCGGAGTTGACTGGGCTGGATCGAGTTCGCGATGGGAAACACGCAGCCAGCCAAGAGCAACAGCGCCGTCATCAAATTGCATAAAATAGGGAAATGTCACTTCGTTGCCTTGGAAATCGAACTTCTGGACTGCGACAAACAGATCCATGTCGTCCGCATCTTCGGCTGCAACCCAAAGCTTCAGTTTCATGTGGCCAACAAGCTCAGTGGTTTTTTCAAACTTGTAATCGAACGTCGCTTCATGCGGTCCCTCGTCAGTTTCAAGGGGAGCGTAGCTGGTCTCGGCTGGAGACGGCAGACTATTTTGCAAAGTGTTCGAAGCGGCGTCCAGATGGAGTTTGCGGTAATCCGTATGGTCGAGCGGCCAGTTCTCCTCGTGCTTTATGGTTCCTACTAAATTCCTGTCCCTTACAATAGTCCGCACTTTCGGCCACTGTGAAATCTCGTTATCAATACCCTTCAGGAAATGATCGAAAAAGACTTTGAGCCGTGCCAGGCTATCTGGAAGATAATAATGCCTCCATTTTTTGTCTGCATGGATATCGAGCCACTTTTCTTTCGATGATATCCGTTCAAAGCCCTTAAGAGTGCCTCTTGTGTGGAGCCCCTGGTCGGTCCAGCTGGACACGACGAAGGCTGGTGTGGTAACTTTTTCGAGATCAGCGGATTTGGACAGCCAATAGTCGTCAAAGAAGGGATGTTCACTGTTCTCGGCCGCAAGATCCTCCAGCTTGTTCAACCCAGCTCCCCAGCGGCGCATAAGCGCAGGCCAGAACCAACTGTCAGGAATCCCGCCGTGGCGCGCCACTTCACGGTAAGTGTCCGTCCAGCCCTCCCATGGATTAATCGCTGCAAGATGGGGCGGGTTAAGCTCCGCCACGCGCCATTGCATGAGCGCTAAATAGGAAACCCCTGACAGCCCTACCTTTCCGTTGCTCCATGGCTGTGTGCCTGCCCATTCGATTACATCGTAAAAATCATAGCGTTCCTCTGGTGCGACAAACAGCGCGTCGCCTCCGGATTTCCAGGTGCCGCGGATTTCCACTACCAAAACGGCGTATCCATGGCCAACCCAATAGAGGGGATCCGGCGCCTCAAAAGCTGTATAAGGCGAAACACTCCCATAATTCAATCCGCAGTCGAGATAGCGCTCTGGCCTAAGCGGCACATGCTTGCCATAGGGAGTCCAGGCAATAATCGGTGGCACAGGTTTTTCGTCAACCGGCCTGAAAAGGTCTGCGCAAAGCTCTACTCCATCGCGCAAAGGGATGGGAAGATCCCGCTCTACAATCATGCCGCTCTCTATGGTTCGCCTGTATTCCGCCGGTTTCTCCGGCGCTTCGTCCGCATCGCGGAAATGGTAATTAAAATTCAATTGTGACATAACTTGTTGGCTCCTTTTATCTAATTTTTTTCATATTTTATCTCTTGCTATTATCTAGTGCTTTTATTATGGATTCTTAATCCATGGCTACGCCTATGAGCCTCATATTGCATGAGTTGGCCTCGCGAGACTCTAAATTGCCTGAATGCCTGACTCACGGCATTTATCATTATTGCCTATTTTGTCTATGGCCTGGCATCGGAGAGGCCCAGCCATTTACCAAGGCGATTCGGCGCGCTCCTTTCCGTTTTTTTCCTCCTTTCTTGTTGAATCGACAATTCAACTACTTCTTTTTTTCTTGCTCAAATAAAAAAGCCCCTGAGCAAGTTAGGACTTGCTCAGGGGCGAGAAAATTCATATTCCCGTGGTACCACCCTGATTACAGCTAAAAAAGCCATCACTCATTGGGATCAAACAACCCCAGCCCCTGTAACGGTAGGCTTCCGGACGCCCCTATTATCAACAGACATTCAGAGCGCCAGCTCAGAAGTGTATTTATACGCATTATTACGGGTTCTGCTTTCACCAACCGCAGAATCTCTATGGCTTCCGGCATTAAATGCGTTTTTCTCTCCATCATAGCTGCTTAGGGAATTAAAACACATCTTCTATGTATTGTCAAGAAGATTTTTTAATATGTTTTCATTGAATAAAAAATTGAGATCAGCTATGAAGCGGTGATTGGCTAAGGAACAGAGCATGCCCAATAAAAGAAAATAGGGCGCTTCGCCCCCCTCCAATAAGGATGATTTGTGTGGATGCCGTTAGAGAGCTAAGCGCTCTCTAACGGTTTCACCACTTCGGTGGGTAGTTTTCTGACATCCACCACGCCGATGAAATTGTAGTGAATGTCAACCTGCTGATGTTTCCTGCCGTCAACCCTGACGCGTTCGTGGATCACGATCTTTTCTATCAGTTCACGGAGGATAGTTGAATCAAGCTCCTGAATATCGGTGTGCTTGCGGACAACCGCGATAAACTTGTCGATATTCTGTGACTGCTCGGCGTTTGCCTCAATCTGCTCAATCAATGAAGCTATCGTTGACTTCAACTGTTTTTGCTCCGCTTCATACCCCGTTGACAACAGTTGATACCGTTCGTCCGAAAGCCTATTGTTGACATGATCTTCATAGATACGGACAAAATGGTGGTCGAGTTCCGCGTAGCGCCGTTCCGCTTTGGCAAGGTCGCGCTTTTGGCGTTCGATGACAGCCTTATGCTCCTTCGCGCTTTTGTCAGAGAGTTGACGGACAAACTCGGCTTCATGAGCTTTGGCAAACCCGATTACATACTGGATATGTGCCAACACTAACTGTTCCAAAATCGGAATACGCATCGAATGGGGCGTACAGGGATGGGTGTGATGCCGGTATGTCCCGCAAATATAACCCCATTGGCTTTCTTTGAGAGTCCTACCCCTGATGAAGTAATGACGTTTCCCGCAGTCAGCGCAAAAAACCATGCCGGAGGATTTGTCCATTTCACCCATCTTCGTCCGTCTGCGCTTGCCCTCGCGCACCCTCTGAACGATTTCCCATGTTTCAAGGCTTATGATCGGCTCATGGGTGTTTTCGATGACCCGCTGCTCTTCCTTCGGAGTATGCCGTGTTTTCTTATCCCTGTAAGAGTAAGTGAAGGTTTTGCAGTTCACGGTATGCCCGATATACTCCTGATACTCCAGCATCTCACCGATAGTCCTCGCGTGCCAGCGGTAGGGGTCGGCCATCGCCTTTGCATAGTATTCGAGGCCTGTTCTTTGGTATGAATACGCGTTAGGGGTCAATATACGCTCTTTGGTGAGGATTTCTGCGATTTGCGAGGGACCGTAGCCGTTCACGCAAAGGTCAAAGATTTTCACTACATTCGGGGCGGTGTTCGGGTCGATGACCAAACGCTTACCGTCTTTCAGATAGCCATGCGGCGCATTGCTTGATATGTGTTCGCCCTTTTCGACCTTTATCTTGTTGGTCGCCCTGATCTTGCGGCTTGTGTCCCTGATGTGGAACTCGTTGAACAGGTTTTTTATCGGAGTAAAATCATCCTCGCCCTTTGAACTGTCTACATTGTCTCCGATGGCGATGAAACGTACATTGTTCTGCGGGAATACGATGTCAATATACATTCCGGTCTGTAAATAATTTCTTCCGAGCCGGGATAAATCCTTGACGATGATTACTCCGATTTCGCCGTTTTCAACCTTGGCGAGCATCTCCTGAAACGCGGGGCGGTCATAATTATACCCCGTATAGCCATCGTCCACCCAGAACCGGACATTGCTGAAACCGTTATCGTCCGCGTATTTTTGAAGGATTTGTCTCTGCATCGCGATACTGTTCGACTCTCCTTTAAGGTTATCGTCCTGCGAAAGTCGGCAATACAGCGCGATGATTTATTTTTTCGCTGGCGTATGACCGGACCGCGCCTGCCATGCGCGCGGCGGAGCGGCGGGCGTTCTCCTGGGCGATCTCCCTGTTGCGGTCCCCCCTCCCGGTGCGCTCGCCCCGCCTCTCCTTCTCCGCCGCTGCGGGGCCGAGGTGTATTGTGGGCTCCCTGTCCAGGCCCTGCGCCTTGAGGCTCCTGTGGTCGACATGGGCGCGGCCGTCCAGGATGGCGTTGCAGTCCCTCTCCCACGCCTGCCTCCAGGCCACAAGCTCGCTGTTGTCCCCCCAGTCCCGGGGCTTGGGCCCCGCAAGCAGGCCGCCCTCCACGGACCTTGATGTGAGCAAGACATGCGCATGCGGGTTTCCCCTGCCGTCGTCGTGGATGGCGATGTCGGCGCAGCGGCCCATGCTTGTGTACACTTTGCAGTGGAGCTCCACCAGCCGGACCCACTCCCCCTTCCCCATCTCCACCGGCAGCGCTATGACAAGCGCCACCCCCACCCGGGCGTTGCGGGCCCTCTCCGCTTTCTCGGCCGCGTTCCACAGGGCCCTGCGGTCCAGCCACGCCTCCGGCGCCCCCTCCGGCAGGAAAATCTGCGTGTGTATGACATCCATTTTGCGGGTGTAGTCGCGGACCGCGCCCGCCCTCTCGTCGTATATCCGCTCCGCCGCCTG
>WRIE01000049.1 GCA_009782875.1 Eubacteriaceae bacterium
GCTGGGGCCTGCGCGCCGCTCGATTTCGGTGGGCATCCCGCAATATGCCGGCAAAATCATCGCTGCCATCATCCTGGCCGCCAGCATTGCTTTTTTCAGCCCAAAGCCTTTAAGTGTGGCTATTCCTTCACAAAACTTTGCAATTCGCCCGTTTAGTGGTATATTCTTCATGATGCTTTCCCCGCTTGGTGTTTTAATCGCAAATTCATAATACCATTAATGCGGTGTGTTGCCTCTTTTCATAATTTTATGTCAATTTCCAATGTAATTCTTGGTATTTCGACAACTGCTAATTTGTGCTTGGCAGATTTCTTTTGCTGGCTTTGCAATTACAGTTTTGAAGATAAATCAAACGTGAAAATCATAGGGATAGCGTTTACTATTGGCGGTATCGTTTTTATGGCGGTAGGTTATTTATATGCTGTGAGAGCCGGAGGCTGGTAAAATGGCTGCTAAATTTACAATCAATGAGAACGGCGTACTGGAAAAAGCGGAATTTATGGACGAAACGGGAGTTATTACAACTGATACAGTAAGGGGTACTGGTGAAAGGGAATTTTGCGATTATTCCCTGCTCACATCCGCAACGATACCAAATGGCGTGACGGGTATCGGGGATGGCGCGTTTGCCGGCTGTGACTGGCTGGCCGGCGTAACAATACCGGATGGTGTTACGGATATTGGAAATAGGGCGTTTTACGATTGCTATTCGCTCGCGAGCGTAACAATACCGGCCAGTGTGGTGAGCATTGGAAACGAAGCTTTTGCCGACTGTAATCAGATGGATAGCGCAGTTCTGCTTGGCGGAGTGACAAGCATTGGATACCGGGCTTTCGCTTGGTGTGAATCGCTCACTAGTGCAATAATGCCAGCCAGCGTTACGTATATTGGGGAGGAAGCGTTTGCGTGGTGTAGTAAAGATTTGATTATCTGTTCTACGGCTGGTTCTTACGCTGAGCTATACGCGGCTGGGAATGGCATTGCTTTCAGCACTATTTGAAACCTAGCCATTTAATACAGAGGGTTGATCCAGCCTTTTGTCAGCACATATACAACAAGATCCATAGATTTTTCATATCCTGTTTTCGATAAAATATTCGCCTTATGGAATTTGACCGTATTTTCGCTAATGAACAGTTCCTTCGCGATCTCCCCGCTGGTCATGTGCCTGCACATCAGGCGCATGGCTTCCATTTCACGCGCGGTCAGGTTTGCTTCGCCCATCGACCTTTTTGTAATATTGCTTTCAAAAATTATTAAGCAAAACGACGGCTGTCCAGTATAGAAATCTATGCTATAATAATATCAAAAACCAAATTAGATACACAAAAATAAATAAAAAGGTGAATGTTACTTTGGCGAAATGATTTTCTTTAGGGCAAGTTGCAACCCAAGGCCGGCATCTATTATGGAAAGTGCATTGGCGATACGCTACTTGGCAGCAGGCTCATTTTTGCCTGCAACAAACCGTGGGTATGCAAAGGTGATATCAGCCAAAGCTTGGCAGTCGCATATATCAACTTGCTGATATGGCAGGCAAGAAGAGGGTTATGGCACGGTATTCACAATCGACGAAATTATCGAAGAACTCAAAGCTGACGAAAGGCGGGATCTGAAAGACCCTCTCAATGCTACGTTGCTAAAGTATTTTGCTTGGACACTTTTTCGACTATAAGGCTGCTAGTTTAATTGCTAGCAAATAAAAACGCCAGTATTTCACTTAAGGAGAAACCAAATGGCACAAAGAACTCAAGCCTCAACAAAAGAAAACTTTTTTAAAGCTATCAACCACATCGAGCCAGACTACATACCAAAAAAAATACAAGGCAGCAATTCCCTCTTGGCGTTTGCAGGCATGACTTTTATGGAAGCCGAGTACGATCCAGAAAAAACCGAGCAGGTTCTACGGAACTTATTTGACAGGCTGCCATGTGATGTCGGGAATGCCGCATTCAATGCCACACCCAAAGCCTATGCCGCTTTGGACAACATGACCGAGACCTTCCTGGCGCCAGACGGGGTTACGTTGCAACATTTGCAAAGGCCACCCATGAAACCGGACGAGTATCCTTTGCTAATTGCAGACTTGGACAGATTTGTGAAAGACACCTTGCTGCCAAGGAAATTCCCTCCATTGTTTGCAAGCGGGAAGGAAGCCGCGAAGGACAAGATCAAGACTATAGTAGACGAGACCGCAGGCCGGGCAACCGGGCATATGCCACAAATCCAAAAAAAGCTTTTTGAAGAGTATGGGTTCTTCCCATATCCAACTACCTTGCCGCGTGTTGTAACTCCAATCGATGTTATCTTTGACCGCATGCGTGGCTTTGTTGGAACAATTGCGGATCTTAGAAGAAGGCCAGAAGAAGTCAAGGCAGCGCTGGATGTTATCTATAAAGTGCGCGCGACTGACTACAAAGACACCCAAGTGAAAGAACAGCTTGCCTCTTACATGGCCCATATCCCGTGCTACTTGAACCAAAAACAGTATGACGAATTTTTCTGGCCATACTTTAAAGAGCAGGTAAATGGCCTTAGCGAAACAGGCAACAAGATGTATGTTTGTATTGAAGGCAGATGGCTGCGTGTAATCGAGAGTTTCTTGGATTTGCCAAAAGACTCGGTTTACACATTTGTGGATGACGACGAAATCCTGGAACTCAACAAAATAATCGGCCATCACCATCCTTTGGTAGGCGGTATGTTGTTGCAAAACACTAAGCTCCAACCGCTGCAGTACAACATTGATTACGCTAAAAAAGTTATCGACGAATGCGCCTCTGGCGGCGGGTTCGTGTTTGGCTGCAATAAACATTGGATATGCAAAGGCGATATCAACGAGAATGTGGTTGATGTGTTCAAATTTGTAGACGAATACGGAAGAAAATAGAAGCCGGAAACAGCTCTATTTATAAGATAATTATTACCCTTGTGCTAATAAGTCGCTAAGAGGACCGCATGCCAGCGGGGTTTAGCGGCTTATTTTGTATTGACATCTACACTGGAGAGTATCAGGTTTGGGCATGTGTGACCCAGCGCATCTTTAGTTTTTTTGCAAATGGCTGCTATAAAAGTACATAAAGGCATAAATGGTTAGTTGTGTTTATGGATTGATTCAATGCGTGGTTAGAGGGCGTATTAGAGGAGTGTTTATACATCAACATGGCTGACAAAAAAATGTATGCAAGGTAAACAGGAATGCTAAAAACTACTATAGATGCTTGGCGCATATTGCAGATAACCTATTGGCATTATGCAATAAGTTGGTTATGTGAGTTGCAATAAAATGTTGAGTATTTTGCCGTATACTTGTATAATTACCCTGAGATCTGTAATTATTTGGCTCATGATAATAAAGCTCGATAACAAAAACGGAGGCTAATATGGAACAAGAAAGGCAGTATGACATTCTAGACTTCGATAAAGACCTTCCTGAATTAAGGTCAGTAATCGATTGGCTGGATACAGATGAGGAGAAGGACGCTTTTATAAAAGCATTTATTACTTCGAGAGGAAGGGCATAAGAGTAAAAAATGGCAAATCATATGACTGTTGAAAACCCCCAGGCGTTAAAAGCTGAGCGCAAAAAAACAATAACCGACGCAGTCCGCCAAAACCCTGATGCAAAGCGGATCCCATTGATGAGCTCTTTTGGCGCATGGCCAATCCATCCTGCAGGATATAAATTGACTGAAGCCTTGAGCAATTACGATTTGCTTGACCAAATTATGGGAGACTTCCATGAGAAGTACAACTTTGACATGTACCAAGGATATTTTTCCAGGTACTACTACCGTGTAACCCATGTTATGGGCGATGGCGGCTTGCTCTTTGATGATGAGCTTGGATCAGTCTACTACCTAGACGAGACGCTGCTGCATCCAGAAGAGTACGATTTTCTTATCGAAAACGGTTTGGCCAAAACTACATATGAGAAAATGTTTCCACGCAAGTTTCCATTCTATTCACGCGAGGACGCAATTGAGAAGATAAAAGCTGCCCTGGTCGAGCAGCGCGACTTGAATGCAGCCAATGCCAAGAGGACTAAGCTTTTCCTAGAGCATTACGGTGTGCCATCGAGAAGCGGCTTGTCACAGAACTCTGCAATAGACGATTTTTATCCACAAACAGGCATGAAAAACTTCGGCATCCAGCTTAGGCGCCTTCCTGAGTCAAAAATCATGGACATCATCCAAGCATTTGACAATGGAAGGAAAGAGAGGATTCTAAGCGGCATTGAAAACTATGTGGATTCAGATGATTTTATTTACGCATATTCGTTGACATCAATTTCTTCCTCGATGCTTTCAATCAACCAATTTGGCAAGTACGCATGGGATCTTTACTGGAAACCCAATGCAGACAAAATTGTTGAGAAAGACCTGTTGGGCAACTTCTTTCCTGAGGGCAGCTATTTGCACTTAAGAGACTTTTTCAGGGATCTGCCTGCAGGCCATTTCTCAATATTGACAGAACAAGACGATCCTTTTGAGGTGGCAAAAATCCTGCCCAATATCACAATTGAGGGGGGATTCCCCACAACCACTTTGGGAAAAGGCACTAAAGAGCAAGTTGTCGACAAGGTCAAGGAGTTAATCGACAAACTTGGCAAGAAGCTGATACTTTCACCAGACAAAATGTTGGTTTATCCATCAGACTGCAACCCTGCAAACCTTGATGTGATGCTCGAGACAGCTAGGGAGTATGGTAAATACTAATCTAATACAGATAATAATCCCTTGAGTATTTAATGTAGCGCTGGAAGCTGTTAGCAGTTTCCAGCGCTTTTTAGCAAAAACAGCCGGCTCATATAGGGTTGGTGAGGCAAATAGCCCATCGTGTATTTGCCATGGGTCTTCATCGCTAAATAGCTACCTGAGAAATGAATATGAATTTAGTTCGAAAATACCTAATAAACAGTCTTTTTATCCATATAAGGCTGTTTATTTAGTAGGATAATAAACGTTAAGACAGAGAATTCTGTCCCTCAGCTTTGCAAAGACCGTTTGCTGGTATGAACTGGTTGGTTATGACAAAAAAACTAGGCGGCAGGCATCCTTGCCGCCTAGCAATCAAACTCCACTGCTAATAGATTTGGTATACATTACTTGTTTTCGGCAGCTTGCTCGGCAAGCTCTTTGCGGGCAATCTCCATCTTCTTGGGTGTTATGTTGTAAATAAAGGTGAAGATCAAAAGAGCGCAGGCAAAGAATCCCACTGGGAAGAAACATGCAAGCTTTTTCAGGTTGTCTAAGATTTCCGGAGTGTGGGTTGCGGTGTCAGAGGCGCTAAAGCCGATTGCCGCCACAGCAGTAAGGATAAAGTTTGAGATATATGCTTGCGCCTTTGCTGTGGCTTGTTGTGCGGAGAATACTGTCGCAGTGATGTTCTCCCCTTTCTCCCACTTGGTGTAGTCTACAACTTCAGCATACAGAGGGGTAGCTGCTGTCATGTAGATGCCGTTGAAGAGCGAGTTGATGCACACACAGACCATTGCGGTGATAGCATCTTTAGCAAAGAAGAATATAACAGCGTAAAACAGCGATTGCACAGTAAAGGACATCCTGAAAGCGTTCCTCGGCGCAAGTTTAGACGCAAGCGCTAGCACTATCAAGTTTGAGAAGATCATGATGCCCCGGCTAAAGCCGTTATATGCCGACAACACTGCTGGATTCTTGTAGTAGTATAGGAAAATGAATGAAAAAACCAAGTTCCATGAGCTGGTGCCAGCAGTAGCGAAAGTTTGGGTAAAGAACATTCCCGCCACATTCCTATTGGAGGCGATTAGTTTGATAGTAGAGAAGGGGCTTGTTCTTGCGCCTGCAGTGCCCTGGTCCATATCAATGGTGCCTGTGAACCTGAACACTGGTATTGAAGCAATTATGTTTAGCACGTTGTAGAGGACGACAAGGAAAGTCATCCCGGCAGCGTTGACTACATTCACTCCGCCAACAAAATACATGATTGGCAGCATTATGAAACCAAATGTCATAGACATTACGTTATTGACAACGTTCATTTGGGCAGTAATAGCAAACCGCTCTGTCGGGTCTTTGATCCACAGGGCATTCATGGAGTTTAGGGCTGTAGACTGGATGTTCAAGGTTCCATTAATTATGACATAGCCGATTATTACAAACGGCACTTTCAAACTGTCTGGAACGGTAGCTGTCACGTATGACTCCATCATCAAATGCCCGATAAGGCAGCCTATGGGGCTCACAACAAACCAGATGCGGTATCTGCCAAGTTTGGTTTTTGAAGCCCATTCAAACAGGACAGGTTGCAAGAATAATACTTCTAGAAGATCCAGCAGTTTTGCTGTAGCCATCGCTGAAGCTACTGCTGCCATCGGGATTCCGCATACAGTGTTCAAGTACAAGGGAGCGTAGCTTGTGTTATATAGTGTGAGGATAAGTGTGAAACCGCTTCTTGACACAATGTAGCTTAACCGTTCCGTTAATGGGATGCTGGATTTTTTCACATCGCTCATAAATGATTCCTTTCAAATACTATTTTTCGGTGCTGTTGAAAAAAAGGTTTGTTAGCAGTGGATTGGCAGTATTGGACTGGCAGATACGGGCAACTTTGGTTTATGAAAAAATAACTCTTTTTATCCAGAATATCCATGATTCAAAATTCAGCCTAAATTGATTATATCAGTGTAATTGCAAAATGTATATATGAATCGATTCAAGCCTAATATTTAATTGTGGCTTGGAGATGGTTAACGGCAAATTTGCCGGCATCAGTAAATAAAATGGAAGACTACTGCCCAATTGAAACAATTTCAAAAAATCAAATACAGCCGATTTTCCCGAATAAGTATAACTATGTTTCAAGGGGCAGGAGATTGCTTTCCGGACAATCCACACAAAGCCGAATGGCGCCAAATATGTGTACGAGACAGCCCCGCAATTGGAGGATGCCCCAAAGGTGTCGACGCTTGTTGTTAGCCCAGCTGCGCTGCTCGGGAAAGTTGCCAGCCAGATGGACCTTGGCGGCATACTGGCGAAAGCTTTCCCGAATGAGTTGGGAAATGATATTGAGCCTCGCATACTTCCTCGCGCAAAAGCCTGCCGCTGTCATGGTGCGAGGCTTGCAGCGAGTCCCGCAATCACCCGAATGGCGGCGGAATAAAGCCCCAGCACGTATCCGGGCTTCTCCAAGCCATGGAGCCAAGCGGCCAAAGCGCCTTTTTCAGAGACTGGATGCGCAACCTTGCAGAGGCGGACTGCTTCTACTACGACATCACAAGCGTCTCCTTCTGCTCAAAGCAGAACTAGTATGTCCGCTACGGGCACAACTGCGACAAAGAGAAGCTGCCCCAAATAAACCTTGGCATAGTCTTCGGGAAGCAAAGCAGGCTCCCTGGGTTCTTCAAACATGCCTGGCGTTTTCTCGCTGCAGGCGTAGCTGGTTTTATCGGTCAGGCATAGCTCACGCCCGTTATGGACAGGGGCTCTTACAGGATAAACTAATGCCGACGCGCTTTTCGAGGCAAAGTACGGCTTCGTGACGGTGTGCCCTAGGAGGAAGTGGAACGAGGAGCTCTTCGAGGCCCATGCGCAGAGATCATGTCGGCTGGGAACAGGCGCGCGAGGGGCGAGGGCGAGGTTCTGTACATGAAAACGCTCCTGCACAGCTGGAATGGCAAAAGGTGCTATGCCCATGTCTGCTACAACCACATGGAGGCGGCCAGGGAGCTGGACGGGTTCATACTGGACTTGGCCTTGTGGCAAGATGAGCTGTCTTCTGGAAATGAGCAGGACAAAAACAAGTGGGCCTACAAGAAATACTTCATTGTCAAAGAAACGCCCAAGCGGGGGCGGACGGTGAAGGAGGACAAGAAGGCTGTAGAGGACACAAAGAAGAAGCATATGGGGTTCTTCTGCATACTCACAAAGCGCAAAACAAGCGCACTGGAAGCCATCGGGCTGTACCGCAGCAAACAGGCTGTTGAGAACTGCTTTGACGGCCTTCAAAAACATGCTGGACATGATGCGGCTCAGGATACACTCGTCCCAGGCTATAACGCGAGCCTCTTTATCCAGTTCATCGCTCTGGTGCTTCTCACCAAAATCAGGATGGAAAAAACAAGCACAACAAACTCAGCCACCTCACTGTCAGGGAAATCATGGAGGCAATGGAGACTGTCTCTGAAGTAAGCGCATCAGATAGGCGCGGCAAGATCGTCACAGAAGCTGGTTCCACCCAAAGAGACATTATAGAACATTTTGGTATTTCGCTATGAACGCTATGAACATAGTTGCACTAATCGGGAAAATCAGATACAACCGCCAAAAAAAACTAGCGGCTGTTGCATGGCAAATCTGGCAAGAACTCATAAACACAATACTCATGCATTCGCATCAACAGCTTCTAAGCAATCCGCTATAAGTACAGCTGCATTCTGGAATTTTTAGCGTTAAGGTCATAACTGCTTGCATTCTTCTATAGCCGCCAACGAAACAGGGTCATGCCAGCGCGAGCTTGCTATTCTTGGTTTTGTCATTTATATCACACCTATTTCTGGAGTTGATGCAAATAATGTATTATGGCGATTATTGGTATTTGCACAAACCTCATTCTTGTGTTCAAGAATGAGTACAGCTATGAAAACAAAGCCACTAAAAAAAGCTTGGCCAAATAAAACCAAGCTCAAACATTCTCACTTGCCTAAATACGCTTCCTTGACTGCAGCGTTCTCGAGCAATTCTTCCCCGGGTCCGCTAAGGGTTATAACCCCAGTCTCAAGCACATACCCAGTGTCGGAGATATGAAGGGCCATGTTGGCATTTTGCTCAATCAATAGCACAGTAACGCCATTTTCGTTAATTCTTTTGATAACGTTGAAAATGTCTTTTACTATCAATGGCGCAAGGCCGAGTGAAGGCTCATCCATCATCATCAACTTTGGCTTGCTCATCAGGGCCCTTCCAACTGCCAGCATCTGTTGCTCCCCTCCTGAAAGGGTGCCTCCAAGCTGCCAATGCCTCTCTTTCAGGCGCGGAAATATGCTATAAACCCACTCTATGTCCTCATCCAGCTTGTCTTTTCTCAAATATGCGCCTATTTTTAGGTTTTCAAGCACTGTCAAATCAGCAAATATTTTTCTGCCTTCTGGAACCATAGTGATCCCTTTTGCCACAATCGCAACAGGATCCTTGTTGGTGATATCCTCATCCAGAAAAGAGATTGAACCTGATTTTGGCCTCACCAAGCCAGAGATAGCTTTTAAGGTTGTGGACTTGCCTGCGCCATTGGCTCCGATCAATGTGACAATAGACCCTTGGGGCACATCAAAAGAGATCCCTTTGACTGCTTCGATTCCCCCATAGTTGACTACCAAGTCCTTTATGCTAATCATCTGCCACCCCCAGGTATGCGTCAATAACTCTTTCGTTGTTTTTGATCTCCTCAGGCACCCCTTGGGCAATCAATTTGCCAAAGTCAAGGACATAAATCCTGTCGGAAATATCCATAACAATCTGCATATGGTGCTCAATGAGCAATATTGTCAAATCAAACTCATCACGTATTTTATATACAAAGTCTGTTAGCTCTTGTGTCTCGGTCGGGTTCATGCCTGCTGCTGGCTCGTCCAGCAGCAAAAGGCGGGGCTTGGTAGCCAACGCCCTGGCAATCTCGAGTTTCCGCTGCTTTCCATATGGGAGGCTTGTAGCTAGCTCAGCAGCTTCGTCTGCCAAATCGACTTTGTCTAAAAGCTCCATCGACCTTTCCCGCATCGCCTTCTCTTCTTTCAAATAATGTGGAAGGCCAAAAATAGCAGAGAACACGTCGCTTTTTACCCCGATATGGCTGGAAATCAACACATTGTCCAAAACGGTCATTTCCTGGAAGAGTTTGATATTTTGGAACGTCCTTGCTACCCCAAGCTTAGTTATCAAATCCGGCCTCATGCCGGTTATGGTTTGCATTTCCTTGGAGCCGTCCCTGTCAAAGAGGATCAACCCGCTTGTAGGGGCGTAAACCCCGGTTATCATGTTGAAAGCTGTAGTTTTGCCTGCGCCGTTTGGCCCAATAATAGCTACGATCTCGCCAAGGTTGACCTCTAGGTTCAAGCTTTCCACTGCAATAACACCACCAAAACGCATGGTGGCTTCCCTCATTTCAAGTACGCTCATTTTTTCCTACCAGCCTTTTGTTTAGCAGAATCGAACAGGTTCGCCGCTTTGTTTTTCCACTTTCCAGGGAACGCAAACAAGCCTGCCCAGGTGAACTCGTTGGAGCCAAACAGCCCCCTTCTGGAATAAAGGATAACTATCATCAACAATACAGAGAAAAAGAGCATGCGCATTCCTGCTATTGGAGGGACTTTGATGATTCCCAAAATTGAAAATCCGTTGTCGAGAAACCTTAGCCATTCCCTGGATATTGTCAGGACAAAAGCCCCTACAACAGACCCAGTGATGCTGCCCAAGCCTCCAAGGACGACAATCAGCAAAATCTCGTATGCCAGTGTGAACCTGAAAAATCCCGGATTGATTGTGCCGACTACACTGGCAATGAGGCCTCCTGAAACCCCCGCAAAGAATGCTCCCATCATAAATGCCATCATTTTGTGCCTGAAAAGGGAGATGCCCATAGCTTCCGCGGCTGTCTCATCGTCCCGGATGGCTTTTATGGCACGTCCATAGGATGTGTCCATCAGCCTTAGCATAAACACAACCGTCAACGTGCAAATCCCTGTGGTCCACCATATGTTGGCAGAGGCTGGAATGTTCTTCAAGCCCATAGGCCCATTAGTGATTGGAATGAGGTTGGTAATAAAAATCCTGATAATTTCTGAAAAACCAAGGGTCGCAATAGCCAAGTAATCCCCTTTTAGCCTCAAAACAGGAAAGCCAATAAAAAATGCCGCAATCGCTGCAAGGAGCCCTCCAAGTATCAAAGCCAGCCAAAAAGGGGCATGCATTTTCCCCACAAAATCCAAAACTGGTGTCACATAGTATTGGATAGCCTTGTTGGGAGTGGGGATAATTAGCAGGCTTGTGACATAAGCCCCAATGGCCATAAAACCTGCATGCCCAAGTGAGAACTGCCCAGTAAAGCCATTGACAAGGTTCATCGACAATGCCGAGATGGCGTAAACTCCGCTTAGCCGTAAAACCCGTGTCCAGTAGGATCCAAGGAACCCGTGCTGGTCAATCATATAGAGTAAAACGACTATGCCAATGAGGGAGGCGATTGTCAGTATTGTAGATAACCCCATCTTTTTGTTTGATGAATTGCTTTTCATATAATCACCCCATTAAACCTTGTCTGCCTTTTTCTCGCCAAGGAGCCCTGTTGGGCGGAAAAGTAAAATTGCTATTAGCGCCACAAACGCAAACGCGTCTTTGTAAGCAGACAACGCGGGAAGAAAAAGCACGATCATAATTTCGATAAAGCCTAATAGCATAGCGCCCACAACTGCCCCATTGATGTTGCCGATTCCCCCGATAACTGCAGCGATAAAGCATTTCAAACCTGGCATGCTGCCCACGTATGGGTCGATTTTGGGGTATTTGAGCCCCCACATAATCGCGCCCAGGGCTGCAAGCATGCTGCCAACGGCAAAGGTGACAGAAATGATGCGGTTCACATCGATGCCCATTAGCCTGGAAGTCTCAAAGTCTTTGCTTGAAGCCCTCATTGCCATCCCCACCTTGGTTTTGTTGACCAAGAACAAAAGCGCTGCGACAAATACTGCAGTGACAACAGGCATGACAAATGTCAACACTTGGATTCGCACTTTGCCTATAACCACCATTTCCTGGAGGAAAGGCACTTGCGGAAATTGCTTTTGGATGCCGGAGAATACCACAACCGCAAAGTTTTGGAACAGGTATGAGACACCGATTGATGAGATCAAAAGGGAAATCCTTGGAGCGTCGCGAAGTGGCCGGTAAGCGCTGCGCTCAACTATGATGCCCATAATGCCAGTTGCTAAAATTGCCAAGGGGAAGGATATGTACCATGGCAGGGCAAACGCTGCCACAAGGTAGAAGGCAAAGTACATGCTCATCATAAAAATGTCGCCGTGGGCAAAATTAATAAGCCTTAGTATCCCATATACCATTGTGTAGCCGATAGCTACAAGGGCATACAAAGACCCAATTGAAATGGCGTTTGCCATAGACTGAAGGAACATGTAAAGTGTAGGCCATTGAACCATAATTAGCTCCTCAATAATAAATGCAAGTGAATTAGCGCCTAATAAACAGCTAAAGTCAAGAAGCAGTGGCTGCAACTGTCGAGCGCCGCATAACCGCTGCAAGCCTTTGCCTCAAGGTTGATTGGTTTGCGGCAAATTTGGAAAAAAGAGCAAAGAGGCGATCCCGGAAGGACCGCCTTTGATCTAGATAGGATATTGTTCTATTCGATTGTTACAGTGTCCATGAACACAAACTCGCCGTTTTGTACAGTTTTGAGAACGGCCATGTTTTTGATGGCATCCCCGATTTCATTAAATGCTATGTCTCCGGTTACGCCCTTGACTACAATATTTTCTAGCACTGCCATAATCGCGTCGCTGTCTGTTGAGCCAGCTTCAGTAATAGCCTGGAAAGCAGTCAAGTATGAGTCGAATCCGAGAGCTGTGAATGCTGCTGGAGGTGTTCCATACTCCGCAGTGTAAAGCTCTACGAACTCTGCTGTGATATCATTCAATGGAGCTGCAGGATCAAAGAACGTGGTGACGATGCACCCTTCGACAAATTCTCCGCCTAGGTCGATGAGCATTGGTGTTTCCCATGTGTCTCCGCCCATGAAGATAACATCATTATAGCCGGCTTCGCGGGTTTGCCTCATCATAATTGCCGCTGCAGACTCGACTCCGGGCGCAAAGATGATCTCAGGCTCTTTTGCCATGACTGTCAAAATTTGGGAATTGAAGTCTTGATCTTCAGTCTGGTACATCTGTGTCTCGACGATTTCTCCGCCAAGGGTTTCAAATGCCTCTTTGAAGAAGTTGTAAAGGCCGACAGCATAGTCATTAGTGGCTTCATAGATTGCTGCGACTTTCGTTGCGCCAAGGGTATTGTATGCATAGTTGGCAAGAACTGTACCTTGGAATGGGTCAAGGAAGCAAATCCTATAGTAGTAGTCATTGCCTATAGTGACATTGGGGTTGGTGCAAGAAGCTCCGATAGCGATTGTCTTGCTGTTCTTGAAAGAGTCTCCGCCAGCCATGCAAAGCCCGGATCCCCAAGAACCGAGGACGATGTCGACTTTGTCGTCTTCAACGAGTTTAGCGGCTGCGGTCGCAGCTTCGACTGTGTCAGACTTGTTGTCTACGATTACCAGCTCAACTTCTTTGCCAAGAAGCTTGCCGAATTTTTCTTCACAGTACTTTTTAGCAAGATCAACGCCTTGGACCTCGATCGTCCCTCCTGCTGAGTATGCGCCTGTCAATGGTTGGAACACACCAATTTTAATGACGTCAGTCTCTCCGCCGCCACCGCCACCGCTGGTCTGTCCGCCGCCACCGCCTCCGCCGCAACCGGCGAGGGCTGTCAAGGCCATTGCAAACACGAGACCAATTGCAACTAATCTTTTCATTTTCTCCTCCGAATATGTGTTGTTTTAGAATTGCCTGCATTTTTTTTCTTAGGCGTATGTAGGAAATTGCCTCATAATACAAACAAACTATGAAGAAGATTATAATGTATATATGCTGAAATATCAACAATTATCCGCTTTCCAGAAATAGTTTATGTTGTGGAACCACCATTTAAAAACCTTAATTTGGCGTATTCTTGCCCCATCGGATAAATATGGCTAGTAGTGGGGGGGCTGCCCCCATGGGATTTTAAAATAATTATTACAAATATTAATTAAAATACAAAATCATCACTCCGCAGAAACATGCCAAAATTGGCGCAAAAATCGACAATCCAGCTTTACACATTAGACCAGCTAAAGTTATTACGAAGATTTGGGCATCCTCCGGATGGTCTCGGGTACGCCTTTCGGAGGAGCTTTGAAATCCTCTGTCGGCGGGCTATCGCCTTTGCTATAGTTGTTTAAAAAATCAGCCATATTTATCATCAACCATTAGCTAGAATTTTGCCAGCTAGGAGGTAATATCTTGTTTGTTAAATAAAAGGAAAGAGGCCACCAAAGCAACTGCCGCTATTGCCAAGTGCACAGTGACACCCTTTTGCGAGCGACACCACAATGCCTCTGCTGCTCATCGCCCCTATTGCAGAGTAAGGGCTGGTTTCAAAAAAATCAGTGAAGTCTAAATACATGAAGGGCACAAGTTTCTTGAGGCTGTTTAATGAGTATTAATGTCGATAAATGGTACAACAACAATAAAAAGGCTATTTACCTTTATATGAGAAAAAAACATCCAAGCGACATAACTAGGGACCAATTCGAGATTATCAAGCCATTTTTAGAGTAAGCCACCAAAGCGACAAGGCCATACACATATGGCCTTTATGATATTTTTTGCGCAATACTTTATGTTTTACGCGAAGGGTGAAGATGGAGGGTATTGCCCCGAGGCTTTCAAAAATGAGAGGATGTTTGCTGCCATTATCGAAATTGATTTGATATCATTTCTGGAATGCCGGTTTTTAGCGACAAAAAAATGCCCTGTTGAAAAGCAAGGCATTTCCTCAATAGTGCTAATAAGGCTATGTCTGGTACCCAATACTAGTCTTGCGACAGTTACCGGTGGAGGTTATAATGAGAAAGCTGACAAAGGCAAAAGAGCGGGTAGTAGCTGCACGGGACCTGCCGGCTCCCGTGCCATATTGGCCAGCCTGCGCCTGTGTCAACGCCCCCAGCCGTGCTCCAGCTGCCTTTCCCTTTTTTTGCCCAACCTCTCCGCCTCTTCCGGCTCAAGGGTCGCTGCAGCCCCAACTCGGGGCATAGGCTGCCTATTGCCTAAAAACATCGTTGGCATGGTCGGCAAGGCGCAGCAAGATCCACACAATTAGCAGCCAATTTTGGCACCTGCGGAACCATCCCAGCAGTGTCTGCATGCCCGCTAATCCTCCTCGAAAAAAAACGCCATACCCTTGCCCGCCCTTTTCCTTGAAATCGAGGGTTATCCTGCCATAGGCAGGCGACACGCTGGAAGACAAGTCCCAAGACCCACGCCTGTTCAATTGCCCCCGAAGCAGCAGCTGGCTATGCCCCGCCTGCTGACAAAGGTAAATGTTTACAGTGGGATAGTAAAGGAAATCGTCTTTCTTGGCCTCATCGAGGAAATAGAAAAACAAGTGGTCGTCAAACAAGTGGTAGGGGATATTACCGCATGATTGCCGCCTTCCATCTGTGCATAGTCAAGCGCGAACACGTCTTCGTCAAAAAACTTCCCTTGCATTGGCACATAGCCAAATGTGCGGTGGCCGTCTGTCGCATCGTCAGCATCATAGCCTGTTGTCATAGATAAAGGGGCGATCATCGCGTATCTCAAAAGGGGCATGTTTGTGCGGATGACTATGTAGCTTCCCCTGGAAAGTTCCACGTCGATTTGGCCATTGGTCCCAGCGTTTCTTAAAAAAACGCAAAGATCGCCCAGCGATGAGAAGCTTTCTTGCCTGGCTGTGAAAGATTGGTTGTCATGGGGACAAGGAACAGCGCGGCATTTATGAGGCCTTTGATGTAGAAGTGCCTGTGTAGGTATAATTTTTTCGGGATTTTAGGTTACAAAGCATCCCGTTACAGTCGGCGGGATGCTTAACTCCATTGGTCTGCTCTTATTTGCCCAAACGCGGCATAAGCCAATTAAAAAAGAAGCAATTTAATAAAGGCAACTTAGTTGGGCGTTGTCCCGTATTTTGCAATTACCTGGCAATCAACCATTGGCTTCTAGAGGCTCCAGCGCAGATTTATGCGACAATGAAAAAAGGCGCTTTGTAATAAAGGGCATTTTTTGTGCTCAAACAAGTCAAAAGTGGTATAATTGCATGCATGAAAAAAGAGTATTTAAGCCAAGGTATAAAATGCAATTTGACACAATAGCAGCCATATCCACAGCCCAAGGTTTCGGAGGCATCTCGATTGTCCGCATCTCCGGCCCAGAGGCGTTTGATATATGCTCATCGATCTTTACAAGCCCATCCAAAACAAAAATAAAAGACGCCCCTTCCTTCACAATCCATTATGGCAGCATTTGCCACACACAAACTGGCGAGGCAATCGATGAAGTATTGGTCTCAAAAATGTCAGGGCCTAAAAGCTACACCCGGGAAGACATCATTGAAATCAATTGCCACGGCGGGCTGGTTCCTGCGCGCCTTGTCCTTGAGCTTGTGGTGGCAAAAGGCGCCCGGCTGGCAGAGGCGGGGGAGTTCACAAAAAGAGCCTTCCTCAATGGAAGGATAGACCTCTCCCAAGCGGAAGCCGTTGGCCAAATGGTCGAGGCAAACTCCGAGATGTCCCTGGCCGCTGCCATGAGCCAGCTATCTGGGGCGACACAGGAAGCGGTTGACTCCATAAAGGGCAAGCTGGTGGGGGGGCTTGCGGAAATCGAAGTCGCAATCCAGTATCCGGAATACGATGATTTAGGCGCGGCGACAGACGAGCAGATAGCCGGGCTGCTGGAGGAGTCTATTGCTGTTTTGAGGCAGCTGGCAAGCACATACAAAAAGGGGCAGGCCATCAGGGAAGGCGTAAAAGCTGTGATCATTGGCAAGCCCAATGTAGGCAAGTCAATGCTCCTAAACAGGCTGCTGGGCAAAGACAGGGCTATCGTCGCCGATTTCATGGGCACTACCAGGGACGTGATTGACGATTGGGTCACAATCAGGGGTTTGGCAATCCGCTTCTATGACACCGCAGGCATCAGGGAAACAAGCGGCATAGAGCAACTGGGGGTGGATCGGTCAATCGCTGCCATCGACGAGGCGGATTTGATAATCTTTGTAGTCGACGCAAGCCAGCCCTTGGACAGCCAAGACAAATCAATATATGAAATGGCGGCATCAAAGCCGGAGCGGATCATCGCTTTGAACAAATCCGACTTGGGCGCCAACCCCCAGACAAAAGCTTTTTTCTCTGGCGAGGAGAGGCTGATTGAGGTCTCTGCCAAAGACAACACAAATGTCGGCGTGCTGGCAGAACTAGTCGCAGACGCATCCGGGGCTTTTGAGGCCAGCGGGATGAATTTCACAGTGACCTTGCGCCACAAACTAGCCCTCGAATCAGCGGCACAAGCTTTATCCGATGGGCTTGAGGCCCTTAAAAAGGGCTTTCCCATAGATTTTGTGGAGACTGACATTAACGACTGCCTTTACCATTTAGGCCAAATCACCGGAGAGAGCGCGCCAGAAGAAATAATTGACGAGATTTTTTCCAGATTCTGCATAGGCAAGTGAGGATACAATAGAATAATGGCATATAACAACAACTACGATGTGATAGTGGTAGGCGCAGGCCACGCAGGCTGCGAGGCGGCTTTGGCTTGCGCGCGCAAAGGCAAGAGGACCTTGCTGTTGACTATGCATTTGGACTCTGTGGCGCTTATGCCATGCAATCCCAGCATAGGCGGCAGCGGCAAAGGGCATTTGGTCAGGGAGATTGACGCCCTGGGCGGGCAGATGGGCAAAACCATTGACGCCACATATATCCAAAACAAGATGCTCAACACTGGAAAAGGGCCAGCAGTCCATTCCTTGCGCGCGCAGGCAGACAAGCACGATTACCACAACGAGATGAAACGGACCTTAGAGACCCAGCCCCTCCTGGAGCTAAAACAGCATGAGGCCACGTCACTGGTCATTGAGGGCGGCAAAGCGGCAGGGGTTATTACCCGCACAAAGACCCAATTTACAGCTAAAGCTATAATCATCGCCAGCGGCACATACATGTCTGCCAGGGTGTTTGTCGGATCGGAGGATTTCGAGTCAGGTCCGTCAGGCCTTGCCCCCTCAAACCTGCTTGGTCCATCCCTTGCAGGCGCCGGCCTGCGCCTATCCAGGCTCAAGACCGGCACCCCGGCCAGGGTCAACCGCCGCTCCATTGACTTCACCAAGCTCCAAGCCCAGTACGGGGACAGCGACCCGCAGCCATTTTCCTTTTCAACAAGCCAAATGGCTATAAAAAACGAACCTTGCTTTATCACCTACACAAACGAGGAAACCCACAATGCGATAAGGCAAAACCTGCACTTGTCAGCCCTCTTTTCAGGCAAGATAGAGGGGGTGGGCCCGCGATATTGCCCAAGCATTGAAGACAAAGTCACCCGTTTTGCGGACAAGCCGCGCCACCAGCTTTTTGTTGAGCCGGAGGGCGCCGGCACAGACGAGATGTATCTGCAAGGCTTAAGCACATCCTTGCCTGTGCATGTGCAAGATGAAATGCTGCGCACTATCCCGGGATTTGAGGATATCGAGATAATGCGCTACGCTTACGCTATAGAGTATGACGCAATCGACCCCACACAGCTAAAGCTGTCCTTGGAGACGAGGGCAGTGCAAGGGCTTTTCACTGCAGGCCAGATCAACGGCACAAGCGGGTATGAGGAAGCGGCTGCCCAAGGGATTGTGGCAGGCATAAACGCATGCTGCTATATCGATGGAAGCCCGCCTTTAATACTTGACCGCTCCACCAGCTATATTGGAGTGCTGATCGACGACATCATCACAAAGGGCGCTGACGAGCCGTACCGGATCATGACTTCAAGGGTGGAAATGCGGCTTTTGCTGCGCCAAGACAATGCTGATATCCGCCTGTCCAAATTTGGCTACGAGCATGGCCTTGTGTCCCAGGCGGCTATGAAGGCCATAAACTTGAAGATCGAATCTATTGCAAACGAGATTAAACGTCTAAAATCAGTAATAGTCGCCCCAAGCCACAAAATTGACGAAACTATGGACAAAATCGGGGAGCCTCCCTTGGCAAAGCCTTCTAGTTTGTATTCTTTGATGAAAAGGCCAAAGGTGGCGTATGCCCACTTGGAAGGCTTCGACCCAAGCCGGCCAGATCTGCCTGCTGATGTCATCCACCAAGTGGAGTTGGAGATCAAGTACGAGGATTACCTAATTAAGCAACAGCGGCAGGTAGACCAGTTTAAAAAAGCAGAGAATAGAAAGATCCCTGATGGCTTTGACTATAGTTTAGCGACAAATATGAGAACTGAGGCGAGAATCAAGCTTGCAGCCCAACGGCCGGGCAATATCGGCCAAGCCTCTAGGATAAGCGGGGTCAGCCCATCAGACATTTATGCGTTGATGGCCGAGCTGCGCAAGATTGGATCATTATAATAGTATAAGGATTTAACAAATAATTAGTCATAAATTAACGGTTTTTGCTTGATGATTATATGATTATATTATATTATCCAAATGTGCTACAATATAGAAACGGAAGCTAAAATTCGACGAATTGGACAAGCGCGTAGCGCGTTAGCGAGGAGCAATATGTCAAGCAATATGTCTAAAGAGCTGAAATTGATACCAGTTGCAAATATACAAGCCAACAAGAACCAGCCGAGGAAGCGCTTTGACCAAGAGGCACTGGAAGAACTGGCAGCTTCAATAAAAGCTGTAGGAATCATACAACCCCTTAGTGTCCGCGCCGCCGGCAATGGGCAATTTATATTGATTAGCGGGGAGAGGCGCCTACGGGCAGCTGTTATCGCCGGGTTGGATAGGGTTCCATGTGTAATAATCCAAGCAGGGGCAGAGGATATCCACTTGATGGCTATTGTCGAGAACATCCAGCGCGAGGATCTGTCGTTTTTGGAAGAGGCGAATGCCTATACTATGCTGATTGAGACTTACAATTTCACCCAGTCCCAACTTGCCGAAAAAGTCGGCAAACGCCAGTCCACCATTTCCAACAAGCTGCGCTTGCTGAAATTGGGGGAGGAAGTGCTAAGCCTTGTGGTCGAAAACAACCTCTCAGAGCGCCACGCAAGGGCTCTGCTTCAAATCCCTGACACCGAAACCCGCATCCGGGCCATCGAAACCATCGCAAAAAAAGAGCTGAATGTCAGGCAGTCTGAAGAGCTGGTAGAAAAACTGAAAGCTGAAGTTGTTTTGGATGCCAGCCGGAATACTAATCTGAAAAATGTCTTCAACTACAGGATATACACCAACACAATAAAGCAAGCTTTCGAAACCATCTGCAAAACCGGCATAGACGCTGGTTACGACGAGACAGCCTACGAGGACAGGGTAGAGGTGAAAATCATCATACCTATTGAGAAATAAAGGCAGGTAAAAAAGCTCCATGCTGATAATTGAGGACCTTAACAAATCTTATTCGCCGAAAGGCGCCAAAGCCGTAGACAGTTTGTCCCTTGAAGTGAAAAGGGGGGAGATCTACGGCTTTCTAGGCCCAAACGGGGCTGGAAAGTCAACTACAATAAAGATTGTCGCAGGCATCCTGAAAAGGGATTCCGGGCTCGTATTGATAGACAACATTGACTCAGAGCGCTTTCCCATTGAAGCTAAAAAAGCCATCGCCTACGTGCCCGACACCCCCGATCTGCCCAAAAAGCTGAAAGGCATCGAATATGTGAACTTTATAGCCGACATGCACGATATATCAAAAGAAGCCCGAAAGGCAAAAACCATGCAATACGCTGAGCTATTCGGCATCGAACACGCCCTGTCCGACAAGATAGGCTCCTATTCCCACGGCATGGCCCAGAAAATCGTGCTGATCGCAGCCTTGGTCACAAACCCACGGCTGCTTATACTGGACGAGCCTATGGTAGGCCTTGACCCGCGCAGCTCATTTTCGCTCAAAGAACTGATGAGAGGCATGTGTGACGAAGGCAAAAGCGTTTTTTTCTCAACCCATGTTTTAGATGTGGCAGAAAAATTCTGTGACCGGATTGGCATAATCAACAATGCGAAGCTAGTAGCCAGCGGCACAATGGAAGAGCTGAGGGAACAAGAGCAGTCTCCCAGCTCCACGCTGGAGCAAATCTTCTTGGAGCTTACAGAAAACCATGAGTAAATACCTGCTCTTGTTGAAATACCATTTAAAGACAATCGACACTGCATCCTCCACAAAAAAGGGGTCAAGCGCAACAAGGGCGGCTTTGGTGGCTGTTATCGCCATACTATTGTTGCCCACCTATGCAATGTATTTTATCTTTGTGCGTTTTTTATCTGAAACGCTGGCTTTGATAAACCAGACAGCTGCGCTGTACACCCTCACCATGGCTGTCGCATCAATGCTAGTGTTTGTTTTTGGCACTGCTTATGTCTTCACCACATTCTTTTCCTCAAAAGACACTGAGTTGCTTCTAGCTCTCCCCGTCAAGCCCAGGGCGATTGTCGCCAGCAAACTGACAGTGCTCGCCATCCAATATGTCCTGTTTTCCCTGATAATCTTGCCTGCCGTTTATTGGCTTGCGCCGGAAACGTTCTTGGCATCATATTGGGCCAATGCCGCAGTTATGCTGATCATAACCCCTATGATCCCGCTGGCCGCAGGATCGGTAATTTCGATGTGTATTATGCGGGTTTTGGGAAGAAAGGTCTCTGTAGACAGCGCCCAATATGTCGTGGTAACCTTGACTCTCGCAATATCCTTTTTAATCAGCTACGCCACAAACAAGCTGTCTACGACACTGTCAGACCCGGTCAGCGCAGCGATTTTTCTGCTAGACAACAAATATCTGATGGATCTGCTCTCAAAGGCCTACTATCCATCGATCTTTTTTAGCCGCGCCATGCTTTCTTCCGGCAATATCACAGGGTTTTTGAATTTGGCTATCTACACTCTTCTTTCATTTGGCAGCTTTTTTGTAGCGGTTTTACTGGGAGAGGGGTTATACCTGGATGCAGCCACCAGGCAAACCTCTTCAAAGAAAAAAGCGAAGAAAGAAGGAAAAGAATATAGATTCGCTAAAATTTCAAAACCGCTTGCAATAGCTCTCTGTGATTTGCGGGTGCTGGTGCGCACTCCGACCTTTGCAATGAACACTTTGGCAATGATAGTAATCCTGCCTCTTTTGTTGGCGTATTACCACTTTTTGCTGGTAGACCAAGCAGGCAATATGTTCGCATTCCTTTTTGCCGCATACCCGCAAACATTGGCTTATGCATGCTTGCTGGTTGTGTCATTGCTGGACATGTCAATGATAACCGCCACATCATTCTCAAGGGAAGGTGCAGGGCATTGGGTCACCCAATCCTCGCCATCTTCCCCTTCGGACCAGCTAGCTGGCAGGATAATGGTTGCTGTTTTAATCAATACAGCAACATCAGCCATCTTGTCTGCCATGATAGCATCCATTCTGTCAATGTCATTTGACAATGCGGCCTTGATGTGTATAGCATCAATAATTGCCACAATCCCAATAATGCTTTTTGCCTTGTTGGTGGATCTTAAAAGGCCGCGGCTGGATTGGGACAACCCTGCGAGGGCGGTCAAACAGAATTCAAACGTGCTGATTTGCCTTATGGTCTCGGCTGTCTATATAACCGTATCAGGTTTTGCCATGTATTATTCAATGGAGGCAGGCGCCCATCCCGGTGTTGTCTTGATCGTATACAGCGCCGTCAACTTGGCTGGTTCAGAACTGCTTCGCAGGATGTTTCTATCAAAGTACTTAGATTGGATAATGGACAAATGACAGAATTGCGCGACAAGCTTTTTTTTCCAAAGAAAGGAGCCTATCATGTGGACATGCCCGAAATGTTTGCGGCAGTTCAAAAACACAGGCCAAAGCCACTATTGCAGTGATATCGAAACTGTAAGCAGCTATATTGAAAGCCAGCCTGAGCATGTGCGGCCATTGCTGGCCAAGCTTGCTGCAGCCATCCAGGAGAAAGTGCCCAATGCGACACAAAAGATAGCATGGAAAATGCCCACTTTCTGGCTTGGCGGCAACCTCATCCATTTTGCCGCGTTCAAGAACCATATCGGCTTGTATCCCGGCGCAGAGGCAGTGGCGCATTTCGCGCCCAGGCTCGAAGGTTTCAAGGTGTCAAAAGGCTCGGTCCGCTTGCCTCTGGACAAACCCATCCCTTACGCTTTGGCAGCGGAAATAGCAGCATGGAACGCTGCCAATATGGAAGCAAATGAAACTCAAAAGTCCAATGATGGCATGGACACCTCTAAAATGGCCCGGGAGGTGTATCCCGTGCCTCCATTTGTTTCACAAGCCCTCGATGACAAGGGCCTATGGGATTTATACAAAGCCCGCCCACCGTACCAGAGAAACGACTATATCGGCTGGATAACCCGGGCAAAGCGGGAGGAGACAAGGCAAAAGCGGTTGGCCCAAATGCTTGGAGAGCTTGAGGGCAAATCGGGCTACATGGGAATGGAGTACAAAGCCAAGTGATAGAGAACAAGTATGATGACCCGTTGTTTTTTTACAAGTATAGCCAAATGGACAGGTCGTCAAAGGGTTTGGCCGCAGCAGGGGAGTGGAGGACCTTGCAAGGGATGTTGCCTGGCTTTGAAGGCAAAAGGGTGCTTGACCTTGGCTGCGGGTATGGCTGGCATTGCGCCTACGCAGCTGCCAAAAAAGCAAAGTCGGTTGTAGGCATTGACATATCAAAGCTGATGCTTGAAAAAGCAAGGAGATTGACCAGCTAGCATGATATATCACCTACCAATTGGAGTCGATTGAAGGCTATGGGTATCCAGCCGGCAGTTTTGATGTGGTTATCAGCTCTTTGGCGCTGCACTATATCGAGGATTACAGGCAAGTATGCGGCAAGGTTTATAGTTGCCTTGCCGATGGGGTCGATTTCGTGTTTTCAGTGGAGCATCCTATCTTCACATCGCAAGGAAGCCAGGAATGGGTTTAGGGGAGAAGGTATTAAAGTACCATAGGACATTGACCACATACATTTGTGCCCTTCAAGAAAGAGGTTTTGGAATTGACGAAATTAAAGAACCGATGCCCCCGCCAGAGACGCTAAATATGCCTGGAATGGCAGACGAGCTTCGCCGCCCCATGATGCTTCTCATATCGGCAAAAAAACAATGAAAACAAACGTGATAGCGCAATATCGATAGGCGCATATAAGAGCCCTGTAAATATTAGTTTACAGTTTTACAGTTGCAAGACTGGTCCAAAAAATGCCACAACCTCCAATCGTGAACAAGGACGATGTCCCAAGCTCCGTAGAATTTCAAAACAAAAACACAGCTCCATCCACTATGGTATAATTGTGTTAGTGAACAAAAAATACTAAGTGAAATGGAGCTGCTATAATGGAAGCA
>WRIE01000050.1 GCA_009782875.1 Eubacteriaceae bacterium
TCCCAAGGAGTCTTGCGGCGAGACTCGTGATTGCTGTTCGTGCTCATCTTCATCATTCCTTTAACTATTCTTTCAGATGATGAAATTATATATTATTTAGCACCACTGTGCAAGTTAGGATTTATTTCCAATAGAAGAGCGCATTCTAATTGAAAAACAACCGAATTGCCCGGCTGTTTTTTCTAAATGATTATGTTTGAAAAGAATGTTTCAGCGCTTGGGCCGTGGGGCCTGTTGAAGCGCTTAAGCTTGAACAATTCGGCGCCTTTCAATATATAATTGATCCCCTCTTCGCATGTTGTGGAAGAGGTAAAACCCAACTTTTTTATAGCTGCTTCTGTCGTTTTATTGTACAAGCCATATGGATAGACAAATGTCATCGATGTCGCGCCCAATTCCTCCAAGCATGACTGGTTCTTCATCAAATCTTGCCTCAGAGCCTCTTCGTAAGCCAGCACGCTCTCGCCTTGCCTCGGCAAGATGCCTCTTCGTGTGCCGATCCTATGCATATTATCGGAATGGTTCAGCAATTCCACAATCCCTGACTCGTGCATTTCAGCTATTTGTTCCCAAGTACAATACGAATAGACCGTAGACTGCCTTTCCTGGGCTTTCTCCACATAGCTTCCTACAACAGCCACTACGAACTTTATTCCTTGGTCTTTGAATATTGAATAAACGTATGTGTAGGTATTGTAGTAGCCGTCATCAAAGCATATTATTATTGGCTTTGCCGGCAGGGAATAATCGAGATCATTGGCGTATTTCTCTAAATCAGAAAAGAACACAGGCGTGTATCCATTGCCGATAATATAGGCTATGTCCTTGGACAGCGCTTCTGTTGTGGTCACGTAGTCTCCCAAAGTCGCTTCCCCTGCTTTGACCACGCTATGGTACATTATTATTGGAACCGCAATGCCTGCCTTGGCAGCTTCGTCATTAGATGTAGAAACATAAGTGTTATAGGGGACAAGGCTTGAAATTGACAACAAGAGCGCCGCAGCCATAAAAACAATGGCTGCCAGCGCATAGGTCATCTTTTTAGAAACTTGTATCATTGCGGATCCATTCCCTCAGATCATCAAGTGTCTTGAATGTATAGCCGGCTTGTTTGGCTCTAGTGAGATACTCATCCAAGATCTCGGCGTTAGTCGCTGATGTCAAATGGAGCAGCACAATCGCGCCAGGGTGGAGCCTAGGCATCAGCTTGTTGAAGGCTTGCTCGACTGTTGGCTGCTTGTTATTGTCCCAATCGGCATATGCGCTTGACCAAAGCACTGTGGTATAGCCAAGCTCTTGGGCCATTTTTAAATTTTCCTCGTTGTATTTGCCGCTTGGCGGCCGGTAATAATTCGCCATCTCTGTGCCTGTGGCTGTTTTGAACGCTTCAGCATTAGCAGCGAGCTCTTTAGCGAAATCAGTTTTATTCAGCTTTGTCATGTCGGGATGGGTATTTGTGTGGTTGGCGACTATGTGGCCTTCGTTAACCATCCGGGAAACCAGCTCTGGCTGTGTGTTGATATAATGCCCCACAAGAAAGAAAGCCGCTTTGACATTATGTTTTTTAAGGATGTCAAGGGTTTTCTCAGTATAGCCATTCTCATATCCCGCATCGAATGTCAAATACACAATCTTGTTGCTCTCATCTCCGAGGAAAAACGCCCCGTATTGCAGCAGGTACTCTTTAGAGGCATTGCCAATTGGGGCTGCCCCATCCTCTTGGAAGCTCATGCCCCAATCGACAGCGTCCGAATTGGTGGAAATGTAGGTGTTTCGCCCGAGGAGGGCAAATTGCATCAGCAATGCAATGCATAAGAATACAACGCCAATCTGGGGAAGCGACAACTTATCCATCCTTGGCAACCGGAATTCCAGCTTTTTTATTGGTTTAAATGTTATTTTGCTCTTTATTTTCTTGAACATGCTACCTCCAAATAGACGGTCTGTGATTATAGATACTGCTTTGAGGCTGCATTTATGACACAAGCTTTTCTTTGGGATGGGGCTTTCTTGTATTGGCAGATAATAAAGCCCCAAAAAAAAAAAACAGCTTGCCCAAAGCTGTTTTTAAAATTTAATATTCTATTATTCGAAATTGTCAAATGGCGCTGATTGGTAGGTGCTTTTGATGAATTTGATTGACTTGGAGTACAACCATACCATATATGGGATAAAAATGAACAAAGCCAGGATCCAGCCTGTGAATAGGATAAAATCATAAAAGCCATGTACAACGACAGGCATTATCAATGAAAAAGCCAACGCCTCTTTGCGCCGCTGCCCAGACTTGTATAGTGACATGTAATAGCCCATATGCACACCGAAAATCGCATGGGCTGGAACAGCTGTGACTGCCCTCAAAACAGCCACGCCCAGCCCGCTTTGCAGAACGTATAAAATATTTTCAATTGTGGCAAATCCCAGGGAGATGAACACACAGTAAATAATTCCATCATAAATCTCGTCGTACGAGGGGCTATTGAGTGCGATTTTTCTGGCGACAATGTACTTGACCAGCTCTTCAGAAAGCGCAATGACAAAGAAACACTCTATGGCCAATCCAAACAGAGTGTCTGTGTTGACTGCAAAAACAGATTCCAGGATAACAGCGGGTATTACGGTCAGGCAGCCATAGAAAAAAAGCTTGAAGAGCAGCTGCTTTGGCTCTTTTTCAAATTCATCGTGGCGCAAGATATATGCCATTATCACTACTGTGGGCACGATAGCTGCGGCTAAATATGCAAAATTCAAGCATCCCTCCAGTTTTAGCCCATTATACCATGCATAAAGGGCAAAAAAATCTAATATAAGCCAAATTCTGTTGTCTTTTTTGCAATTTGTCATAAAATAGGCGTCAAATGCCGATTATTGATGTTTTATTTCTTGTGTGCTATAATTCGGGCAAACATTATTCGGCTTTTGAAGCGCCGCTTTTAAGGCTGTAAAAACAACCCCGGCAATTAATTATATCCATGGAGGACGGAATTTGTTAAACGTTGTTTTATTGCGATACACGCCTGACCCGGAAAAGACTATAGCCGCCGCAGCTAAACTGTGTTACTCAGAGGACTGCGCAGAAGACCTGTATGAAGGGATGGATGATGAGGAGGCTGCAAAATTCCTTGGCATCCTTGTTGGCATGGGGCATTTGTCCCCGATAGAGCATATTAGTTTCACTTTCTCAATATCTGGGGTAAGCAGGTCGCTCACCCACCAGCTGGTCAGGCACAGGATTGCCAGCTTTTCACAAAGGTCTCAAAGATATGTCACAGAGTCAGGCTTTGAGTACATCACACCCCCGTCAATACAAGGAAACGAAAAAGCGCTTGTTTTGTACGAGGAGGCGATGGCGTATCTCCATTCGGCTTACGACAATATAAGAAATGAGCTTAAGGGCAGCTTTGTGGCAGAATTGCAGGAGCAAGGCGTTTCCAGCGTAAAAGCCAAGGCTGCGGCAGAAAAGCTTGCCAATGAAGACGCCAGGTTTATTTTGCCCAACGCTTGCGAGACAAAAATAGTTGGCACAATGAATGCAAGGGAATTGCTGCACTTCTTCTCTGTGCGCTGTTGCGAGCGCGCCCAATGGGAGATAAGGGCCCTTGCCGACGAAATGCTGCGTTTAGTCAAGCCATTGGCGCCGACAGTATTCAAAAATGCCGGTCCCAAATGCTTAGCCGCCCCTTGCCAGGAAGGCGCCATGAGCTGCGGCAATACAGCGCAGATAAGGGAGAAATACAGCTCTTTCTAACAGCATTTTCCATGGTCCGCGATTGTTGTTTTCGCGTGCCATATTTTTTGCAATGCACTTTCAAACTTGGGAGAAAAAATGTGAAAGACAAAACTCTTGCTGCGAAACTTGGGCTGGTTTGCGCCACTTTGATTTGGGGGGCCAGTTTTGTTGTAGTGAAAAGCACTGTGGAGGAAATACCCCCCCATTACTTGATGGCATACAGGTTTTCTATTGCTTGTGTATTTTTGTGCTTGGTGTTTTTCAAACGGTTGAAATCCTTGAACATACAGTATGCAAAAAAAGGCGCTGCGCTTGGGATATTGCTTTTTTGCGCATACTCCCTGCAAACAATTGGGCTAACAATGACCACCCCCGGCAAAAATGCTTTTTTGACATCTGCCTATTCTGTTATTGTGCCTTTCACAACTTGGATTTTTGAGAGGGAACGGCCTTTGGCCAAGCATTTTATCGCAGCTGCCGTCTGCGTGTCTGGTGTCGGCTTTGTAACTATTGATGCTGGTTTGACTGTCAACAAGGGCGATTTGCTGACCTTGGCATGCAGCATCGCATATGCGGTGCATATGCAAATGGTTTACCAATTCACGCGCTCTGGCGAGTCTGATGCCATCCTCTACACGATAATCCAATTTGCCGCAACAGCCTTGGCTTCCTGGATTGTGGCAGCTGTGTTTGAAAAAGCCCCTGGGGCTGTCAGCTCCCATGCGGCTCTGGGCATCATTTTTTTGGCTATTCCAGCAAGCGCAGTCGCCCTTGCGCTGCAAACTGCAGGCCAAAAGCATTTAAAAGCAGAGACTGCGTCAATTATCTTAAGCCTAGAGGCTGTTTTCGGGGTGCTTTTCTCGATGGTACTTTATGCCGAGAAGCTGACTGCCCAGATCATCTTTGGATTTTTCTTGATTTTTTCATCCCTGCTTGTCTCTGAGCTCCAATACGGAAAACAAAAAAAGAAAGCTGGGGCTAGCTAGCCCCGCCTGTCTGCCTATTCAACGTATTCCGGGGCTTCCGGGCGGTTGATTATTCTGCGTTTGTCACGAAGCTCTGCCCGGTTTTCGTCTATTGTGGAAAGCAAAGCCTTTAACTCTTCCGCAGCTTTGCCGAGCAAGTTCGAACAATATTCAATAGAGCGTGCCCTAAGTTTGCTTGCCTCTTGCTTGGCTGCCCTCACAATGGCGTCTGCTTCTTCGTAAGCGTTTTTTGTTATTGTGTTTGTGTCAATCAGCTGCTGCTTTTGGACCTTTGCCTCTTCAATCAAGCCGGAGGCTTTGCGTTGAGCAGTGGCCTTGATGCGGTTTTCCTCGTCTATTATGCGTTTCGCTTCCTTAAGCTCTTCTGGAAGAGAGCTTCTGATATCCTCTATTATGTCAAGCAACTCGTCCCGCTCCAAGATAACTTTGTTTGATAGAAACGGAACACCACCGGCATTTTCCACTTCGTTTTGAAGGTTGTCTAGAAGCTCATATGCTTTTAACATGTAAAATGCGTCCCCTCTCAAGTTGAGTTTTATTCAACAAGCCAAGCCCCAAATACTCCATATTTATACAGGATTATAAGTTCTCTGAAAGTTGCCTATAGAAATGCACTGTAGATGCAGAGTGGTTCTTTTTGCGATAGTTTTCAAATCCTTGGATCATAGATGGAACTTGTGTTTTTGAATTTTGTTCTAATAAAATCAAGCCGTTTTCGTTAATAATATGACGGTTAATTATAGTTTCGATCAACAAATTTGAATCTTTGTTGACATATGGCGGATCAATAAATATTATATCATAACAATCTTTTGTTTTGTGTAAAAACTTAGCGACATCTGATTTAACTAAAGTAAAATTTTGCTCTTTTTTCGTCTTTTCGACATTTCGTATAATTGCCTGTACTGATGTCGCAGAATTTTCAACCAAGGTGGCATGCCGGGCCCCCCTGCTTACAGCTTCGATAGCGACAGCCCCAGTGCCTGAATACAAGTCAAGAAATTTTGCGCCTGGCAGATCCCCGCTAATAATGTTAAAAATACTCTCGCGCAAATAGGCGCTTGTAGGGCGCACACTGTCGCCCTTGACTGAGAAAAGAGCCAGACCCCGCAGCTCTCCTGAAATTACTCTAAGCGCCATATCAATCCAACACCACCATTTCCGAAAGTTGGCCTTGCTCCTCGAGAATTCGTGCAAGATAAAGCTTGTCCATTTCCGAGGTAGATTTAACCAGCCTGTCCACGATTGAGTGGGCTGCCTCAAACAAATCTGCATGTGCCAAGGCGTCTTGGGCTATAGAACCTTTTCCTGACTGCTTCTGGCCCAGCAGTTCTCCCGCCCCCCTGGCGAGCATATCGGCGCGCGCGATTT
Source organism: Eubacteriaceae bacterium (assembly GCA_009782875.1). Taxonomy (GTDB): domain Bacteria; phylum Bacillota; class Clostridia; order Eubacteriales; family Anaerofustaceae; genus WRIE01. The sequence continues at coordinate 6,088 of WRIE01000050.1, forward strand.
CTAAGCCATCTACAGAGCTAGCTAGCACTGACAAGCGCTGTTTTGCATTACCAGACAAACCTCCGGCAGTCAAAATGCAATAACCTGCCTTGTCCCCCCTGCCTACCCTACCCCTGAGCTGGTGCAGCTGGGACAAGCCGAAACGCTCTGCCCCGCGGACCCACATCACTGTGGCCTGTGGCACATCTATGCCCACTTCAACAATGCTTGTTGCTACAAGGCAACTGCAATCCCCATAGGCAAACGCCTCCATAGCGGCTGAGCGTTGACGCTCGTGCATTGCCCCTGTTGCCTTAAGCACTTCCATTGGAGCCAGCGCCTCTTTGGCGATATTGTAAACATTGTCGACATTTTCCATATCCTCATAGTCGATAGCCGGGCAGACAATGAATGATTTCTCCCCAAGTTCTGCCCGCTGCTTGATAAAGCCGAAAATGCGCCTGTCCATTCCCGGGCCCAGGGAGTACGTCGATATCCCCTTCCTGTTGGCAGGCAAGGTGTCGATTGAGCTGTACTCAAGCTCGTTAAAGGCGACAAGGGCGAGAGTCCTTGGGATAGGCGTGGCGGATAAAACCAGCACGTGGGCGCTCTTCCCCTTTGTTTCCAAGGCTGCCCTTTGGGCGACGCCATAGCGCTGCTGCTCATCGATCACCACCAGCTGCAAGTTGCTGTATATTACAGCTTTTGAGAAAAGGGCATGGGTGCCGATGGCGATTTTTGCCGAGCCGTCCGCAAGGGCATTTAGCGAGCCTCGTTTCTCCTGCTGCCCCATTGACCCGCTTAGAAGCTTGCAGGTGATGCCCAAAGATTCAAACAATGGGGCATATTTGTCAAAGTGCTGCTTTGCCAAGATTTCTGTCGGCGCGCAAAAAGCCGCTTGGCAGCCAGCTTTTGCGGCAAGGAAAACAGCCGCCATAGCAACAACAGTTTTGCCGCTGCCTACATCGCCTTGGAGCAGCCTGCGCATTTGCACCCCGCTTCCAAGGTCGCATGTGATTTCACCAAGGGATTTCTTTTGGGATTTGGTCAATGCAAACGGCAACATGGCAAGAAAGCTGCCAAGGGGATTTGCGCCTATCACCTTGCCTTCGCCCCTGGCAAATGACTCGCTGTTGGAAGCTTGCCAAGCAAATCTGCCAATAATCCTGTTGGCTGCTTGGTACCTCATAGAATAAGCCACTTCCTGTTGGCTATGGGGAAAGTGTATTGCCCTCATTGAGAGGCCACGCTCATAAAAACCTAGTTTGTCTAGAATCCAAAAAGGGGTTGTTTCTTCAAATGAAAGTTGGCCCAAGGCGTTTTTAATATATGACTGCATCTTTTTTTGGCTGGCCAAACTGTTCTTTGGCAGCCCATACACGGGATAGATGCCCTCCTTGAGGTAAGCTGCGCTTCCTGATGGCTCAATTTGGGGCGATATTATAAAAAAAGACCTGTTTGAGTAGCCAAGGGTCCCATAAAGCACATATTCCCTTCCTACAGCTGTATTGGACCTGAAAGCCTGGTTGTAAAAATGCGCTTGAAGCTGCGTGTTTTTTTGCTGGAAAGTTATTGTTATGCGGCTTCTGTTTGAAAAAAAAACCTGTTTGGATACGTGGGTGCATTTAGCTGTTGTCAAGACCTTCCTGTTAACCAAAGAAAGGCCTATGTCAACCATAGGCCCTCTGTCTTTATATGATTTCGGGTAGAACCCTAGCAATTGGCCAATGGTCTCAATACCCATTTCGCCCATTCCGGCTGCAGTTTTTGGACCTATCCCTTTTATTTTTAAAATACTGTCCTGTTCTAGGAGCATCTCGCAGTTCCCAAAGCGCTACTCTGCGCTAATAATGTAGTAATAGAGGGGTTGGCCTCCGTAAAACAATTGCACATCGACGCCTCCGGCTATGCCTTGGACTTTCTCCTGGAGATCTTGGGCGTCTTGTTCAGACACTTCTTCCCCATAATAAATAGTCAACAGCTCGCATTCATCGGCGAGTTTTGATGCCGCGTCAAATGCGACAGCATCCACCGCTTTTCCAGCGAAAAGGATATCTTTGCCAACTAAGCCTATGCTATCGCCTTTTTCAACAACCAAATCGCCAATTTTGGACTCCCGCACCGCGAATGTCACTTGGGCTGTCAGGACAGTAGACTTTGCTTCAATCATCTTAGCTGTGTTTTGCTCCAAACCAGCTTCAGGGTTGAATTCCATCAAAGCCGCGATAGCCTCAGGGATAGTGGCGGTAGGCACGACAGCTATATTCTTGCTAGATATTTCTTTTGCCTGGTTTGCTGCCAAAACGATGTTTTTGTTGTTAGGCAAGAGCACGAAATTCTCTGCGTTCACTCTTTCAATAATATCTAGAAAATCCTGGGTTGAGGGGTTCATAGTCTGGCCGCCCTCGATTATGTAGTCTACCCCCAAGTCTTCTAGAATCTTCGCAAAACCTTCCCCGCTGCTGACCGAAATAATAGCATATGGAACCGGGTCTTGATTAATTGCCGAAATTTCTGCCCCGAAAATTTCCTCATGCTGCTCCCGCATGTTGTCGATTTTTATCTTTGAGAAATCTCCGCAAGCAGATGCTATCCTCATTACAGTCCAAGGCTCGTTCGTATGCACATGCACCTTGATATAGCCGTTGTCTTGGATAACCAAAAGCGAATCGCCCAGTTTGACCAAACGGTCGATTAAAAAGCTTTCATAGTTGCTTTTGTCTTTTGAGGTAATCAAAAATTCTGTGCAGTACGCATACTCGATATTCAGCTGGATATCTGGGATCTTCTCGCTGACTTGCGCATTTGACCCTGTAGGCTCCGGCTTGATCTCCTCTCCCCTTAGTGCAGCCAAAGCGCCTTCAAGGATATAAAGCAAACCTTGGCCCCCTGCGTCAACAACACCTGCCTCTGCCAATGCTGCGAGCAGTTTGGGAGTCTCCGCCAGGGACTCATACCCTCGGCTGATCACTTGCTCAAGAAGCGCTTCGATATCTTGGCCGATTGATTCGTAATTGTCCATGGCAAACTCTGACATATGCCTGGACACCGTCAGGATGGTGCCTTCCGTTGGCGTCATGACAGCCTTGTATGCCATTTCTGTAGCGCTTTCCATGGCATGGGCAATATCTTCTGCCAAAGCGTATTCTTTGCCTTGCAATGCGCGGGCAAACCCTCTGAACAGCTGGGAAAGGATAACCCCAGAGTTGCCCCGCGCACCCATCAACGCACCGTTGGAACTGGCGGTAACTGCTTCTGATAGCTTTTTCGCATCAAAACCAATACACTCTTTCAAGGCATTTTGCATAGTCAAGGACATGTTGGTGCCAGTGTCCCCGTCAGGGACAGGGTAGACATTCAAATCATTAACTGCTTGCTTATGGCTAAGCAGGCATTGGGTGGCGCTGCTCAAAGCATTTATAAACATTTGGGTATCGATTCTTTCGATCATACTTTAAGCCCTCACATACTTGACATGCACATTGATTTTTGCGACATCTGCGCCAATGTTTTTTTCTACGTTATATTTGACAGAGTCAATTAAACTCTCGGCAGCCGCAAGCAAGCGGATTCCGAACTCCATAATCACATATAGGTCGATTTGCGCGCGACCATCTGCAAGGAATTTTACATAAACTCCCTTGGATTGGTTTGCCCTGCTAAATGGGCAGGGGCTATAGTATTTGCTAGTCATGCCGACTACTCCGAAGCTGTGGGTAGCAGCTATTGCCGCTGCCTGTTTAATCAGCTTTTTTCCGTTGTTGGAGTTGGAAGGCAATATATCCTTAATTGTCATAAACAAACCTCCAAAGCTGTGCGCTGTTAGCTTATTATAGCATACAAAATAATTTTATCATGTTTTATCAGATTACGGCCGCCATCATCGTTAATCAGGGCAAAAATAGGCATTTTAGCAATTTGATTGGTGAATCCCATTTTCATGGGCATATGCTAACCATAGATGGGGGTATAAACTGTGAAGAATTTCAACGTGAAAAAACCTGAGGCTATGCTAGTGCTTGTGACTTTCGTCATGTTTATCATGGCCCTGCCAAGGAACACAGTCATTTTAATCTCAACTGCCACTTTTGGATTCAGCTTGTTTTTGATGTATAAAGGAGGCACATTCCGGAATATTAAATAATCCACAAAAAAAGAATAACTGTTTGCTATTGAAACAGTTATTTTTTGTGCAACGCCCAATTAGGCTCGCTCGACCTTTCCGCTGCGCAAACATCTAGTGCAAATCCTGACAGTTTTGATAGACCCGTTATCGTTTATCTTTACTCTTTGCAAATTTGCTTTGAAGGTTCTCTTAGTATGGATGTTTGAGTGGCTGACACGATTTCCCGACATTGTTTTTTTCTCGCAAATAAAGCATTCTCTTGGCATATCTATATTACTCCTATACAATTACAACAGTTACGCAGATAATTATACCAGATGCCACATATCCATACAAGCTAATTTTTCAGGTTGTGCCTATAGCTGCGCCTATGTGCCTGCAGGCTGGCATAAAAACCGTTCAAATACCATTTCTGGCAGTACTGGCAGCGCTTGCCAGCCTGGGAAACAAAAGCGGGTAAAAGCCAAGCAATCCGCACTATGTGCGGCGCAAACCTCTTTAGGTCCTGCAATGGCACAAGGCTGCTACAGCCCACCATAGCAAGAGAATGGTGGGCAAGACATAGCGCGGGCAACCATTAGAAAGTTATGGTTTCTTAAAACTCCCTTTAGCCAAATAAAAAGGAGTATTTAACCTTCTTCCTTTTTAACTATTGCAAGCAAAGCGCCTACAACATCATCTATTTTTTTTGAACCAAGGATTTGCCCGAGTTTTTTTTCAAAGTTTTCTTGGGAATCACATTCAATATTTTGCCCAGTGCCCAATTCTGTTCCAATCGCCTCATCCAATACAATATAACAGGATAAAAAGGTATATCATAATGTAAAAATAATACCCTGTATTTATAATTCGGAGTGGCAGTAGAGGTTATAAAAAATTCAAAAGTAAAATCGCTTTCTGAAACACTGCCTAAATCTTCCTGTATGTCAACTTGTTTATCCTCCATAGCGCTTGCAAGAGCTGTCAATGGCGATCTAGCAATATAAGAAGAAATATGCCCACTATAACTTGATACTCTAGCCACTATCTTGTCATTTGTTATCTGCCCTAAAAACCTACATTGAGCTTCGATTATTGCATCTGGTGAACTTTCTTTGAGAGCTTCAAATTCTTTTTTCCATAGGTTGTTTATGATATATTCACCTCATTAAAATTAAAAAAAATTGGTAAATGGTCACTATAATTATCAGCATTTGGCTTATCTTTTTTTAGTAGATTATGATTTGTCGTTTCTGTAATAATACACAAAGAATCTTCTTCAAATGCACTAATCAATTTGGGTCGAATGATAACTTGATCAAACATATGCCAGTAAAAATTTTCAATCTCGCCACTATTATTGTATTAATAGGTCGCATAAGGCATTTCCCTCCTCACAAGTAGTTTCCACATAGGATTGTAGAATTTGTGATATTCCATTCCTGTGACAATTCTGGTTGGTTTTATCGTTTCCTCAACATAAGGAATGGCATGCAATGCCTTTGCTGAAACACAGTCAAAAGGTGAACATTGAAATCGCCTACTACAATTGCATTTTTAGTTTTTAGTGATTCTTCCACATCGCATATATCGTTGTGAAATTGGTCTAGTGCGCTAATTTTTGAAACATGAAGAGCACTTACATTATGTATCATCCCAATATTAATTTATAAAGCGTAGTTTCTATTTTCACTATTTGATAACGAGATTGTTCTTGTATGCTCTCCATTTGAAATTTATTTTTTACAATGCCCTTGATTTTATCGCATCCTTTATTATTTGGCAGTGGTTTATACCTATTTTTGAATTTTGTATTTAGTATTGAGCAAAGATCGTCTAATGGTTCATCATATTCTGCTAGAACAACCAAGTCACAGTCTTTTTCCTTTGTGATTTCTATAATGCAGTTGTCAATATTTTCTTTATGTGTCGTTCTATGCGCATTCCAAAATAAAACATTCAAATTTGCACACATCCTTTACCAAAAGTTGTCTTGGTTTTGTATGCAAAACCAAGCATGCAAACGGCAGAAATGCATACTGTGCCTGCAACACTGTTTCCAGCCAATATTTGCAGGCTTTGCACAAATTTAATTGCAGCTTCCCACATGAAAGCTGGATAAGCAAGCCTATTTTTACAAATCATGGGCCTGCCCTAAAAAGCAGGAAGCTATTCAATAGGCATAGCCCTATTGAAGCTTCTCCAAGCTAATGATGGGATGGCCATTGCCTTCCAGAAACGAGGCGAGCTGTACAATAGAAGCGGCAATTGTCTCGTCGCAAACCAAGGCAGTAAAATTCTCGATGCCAAAGTCGCCGATAGCCACATTATCAAGGCCAGCACCCATCTCTTCTTTCAACTCTCCAGGCATCCATACGATTCGCTTGATCCCCCCCTCAGTCTCTAAAAAGCGGTTTGAGAGAAGAAACTCTTTGCTAATGGGCATAGACCCGGGCGTCATTGCTGCCTTGTTGCAATCCAAGCCGTTTGGGGCGATAGCCCCAATACCTGGGGCAAACACAAACACCCCGCCTGTCGATGGGTCATATTGGCAATACAGCTCCCCGCTGCCACAGTTGGGGAGAGGGTAATTAATGCCAAACATTCCCTCTTCCTCTTCAATCGGCTGGCACAGGGCTGCGGGCCCTTCCATAGACAAAGCCCTGGCGTCACGATACCCCAAAAACCCGCATGGCGCCTTTGCATTGGCGGATATGACACAGCTTTGGCCAGGAGCAAGGTCTTTGCAGTGGAAACATTTAAAGAGCGTATCTTCCAAGCCAGGTTTGCGCAGCTGCCTTAACGGCTTGACAACTGTGTACACCAAATCCCTGCATTTATCAAAATCTGTAAGGATGGTGATTTCCAGCTGGTTGATGATCCCGGAATACTCTTGGCGCATCTTGTTCAAAACGCACTCCCCTACCAGCTTGAAATTCAAGCCCCCCTCAAATGCTTCTTGGCTGATGGCAATGGAGCCGTCGTTTATCATAACTCCTTTGATCTGCGAGAGCCAATCCCTGATTTTGCCCTCAAATAGCTCTTCGCACTCAGCAGCCACATTGTATCCAGAAAATTCGGCGACACAAGCAAATGCCCTTCCAGCACCTTTCGATTCGCCCAGCTCCTCGCCAATTACGGTGACATAGCCATCAAATATCTTTGAAGGATCCCTTGACACAGCTAAGAAGCTTGTCAATGCCGATGCGGACTCGTAGACAGGGTTTTTAATTTCCTCATGCAGGTATGCGGCAGAAAATGGCGCAGGCATTTGCTCCCTTGGGAGTTTGGCATTCGGGCAGGCAGCCAATGAGAGGCGGGAGATTTGCTCCAGGGAGGAATCTGCCGCTACTTCGATTATGGTAAAGCCAATCTGGGCGGAAGCGAAGGCGATGGCAGCCTCGATTAGGTTCAAAGAGCCGAAACTATTAATGAAGACTGGCAAGCGCTCTTTTACATACAGGATAATTGAATCCTTGTCCCCTGGGGCAATCTTCCCGAAAAACAAAGCCGCCCTTGCCGCAAAGCTGATCCCATTGACACACGAGAAATCTGAAACCCCGATTGGAAGGGCCAAAGTGCCATGGAATTGCTTGGGGCCTTCATGCAAGGCGGCTGCTTTTCCCGAAAGGAGGGAAACAACGCCGATTGAGTCATACAGGGAAACCAAGGCTGCTGTTTGCGACATTCGGCTTTCCTCTCCAATCAGCAAGCCGATAGCAGGCATTTCTCCACAGCAGATAGGCGCAAGGGAGGAGCGTATTAGATAATCAGGAATAAATCCTTCCGCATTCCCCTTCAGGCAATTATAGATTTCTGCAACCATGATGGTTTGCAAAGCCGACAAATGCGTGTCCAAGCTGGGTTTTTCGAGTTTATCCCTGAAAAAAACTGACAGATCGCCCAAGGTTCTTGGCGACTCCCCAGTAAAGGCGTGGATCAACGCCATTGGATACACGCTGTCGCCTTGCTCGAAAGGGGCATTATGGCTATATATTGATATTGCTTCTTCGATTGCGCTGCCAGCCATTGACACCAGCTGCCTTGCTCCTGAATAAGCGTCGAGAGTAGAAATGCTCATATTGGTTTTCGTTTGTTTCCTTTCTTGTTATTACATTATTACACTTGCAACAAATAGATTATATCATCATTTCTAACGCTCTTTCGACATTAAAGCCTGAATGGCGCTATTCGCAGATTCTTCTTTTTCAAGCGCGCAATAATATTGGGCAACAAGGAAAATATTCTCAATATCATCCCCATCCAAGCATGGACACAGCTCATCGTAAAGCATGCTGCTGCCTTCAACGTAATAATAGCCCGATTCCAGCTCTGCAGCGGCAATTATGGGTAACATTGCTAACTCTCGTCCTGGTTTGAGTTGAGATCCTTGCCAGATTCTTCATTTTTTATGTAAAATGCGGTTGCGCGTTGCTAGAGCCCCGGGAAATCTTGCGGGCATATGGCAATTTGAAATTGCGTTTAACACAACAACTTCGGCGGCTTTGCCGCCATCATATATTTGCATAAGAGGATATTTGGCGGCAAGGCGATCTAGAGCTCCTTGCCACTCTTCCTGCATGGGGACAACACTTCTTTATGTTTAGAGCCAAATAGCTTTCCATTTTTCAACCAATTCAGGTTCTTCCATTAACTAACATAATTATTGGTTGATTGTAATATGAAGTGCAACTAAAATGATGGCCCAAACACGAATCCTGTAATATAATGATTTTGCTACAAATCAATCAGGAGGTGATTATGGGCCAATACAATACTAGCACACAAAGCAGGCAATACACACAATTGTCAAAGGAAGACAGGACAAAAATAGAAGCAGGGCTTAAGCGCGCCGACACCCGCTGCAAAATAGCCAAGGAGCTTGGCAGGAGCCAGTCCACAATAGACAAGGAAAGTGAAAAAGGGGACAGTGCCCCAGCAGATGAATGGGGCGATAGCCTTCGTATACTCTGCCGATGTTGGGCAGAGCCGGCACGGCGAGGCTAGGAAGCCGAGGCTGCTGAAAATAGCCCAGTGCGCCGCTTTTATTGCGGAGGTGGCAGCAAGATAGCCGGGCACGGCAAGAATGCGGCCACGGCGGCTTTGTGGGGGCGCTAAGTGAATTTGGCGGCTACAGCGCCGAAAACTCGTTATGCACAAAAACAGTATACAAATACATATCGGAAGGCCTGATGGAGACGATGACAACTGGCCTGCCCAGCAAGCTGAAGCGAAAACCTTCCAATAAAGGGCAAACAAACGTAAAAATAAAACGAAGCTTGGCAAAAACATCGAGGAAAGGCCGCAAGAGGCAGAAAGCAGGGAGACATCCGGCTACTGGGAAGGCGGCCTTGCGGTCGGCTCGAAATATGAAAGTCTTCTGGGGGCTGAATGGCATATGAACACCCTGCTAAAGAAAAGTGCTTGGCTACAAAACGCAAGAGGAAGTGTTTGACGCCCACCTTGACAAGCTGCAGCAGCAGGAGGCACCCTGTGTGCATGGGCCTCTCAAGGAATAACTTCGCCTCCCGGCTTCAGGCTATCCCTATAGAGCAAATTGTACAAACGAAGGATTCTTGTCCGGGCATGTGTTCTTTTAAAAAAAAAGTTGCTATTGCAATTGCCCTTCCCCTTTTTGTTGTGAATTTTGGTATTTCCAAGTTTATCTGTTGACATTTGCATAGTTGGTGAATATTTATAGAGCAACGGCATTTTTCTTTGCGAGGCTTTAGCGTATGAGAATGACAATACACCATTTTGAGGACCAGTTCGCTTGTTGCAAGATCGATGAAGATGACAATATCATGATAAGCCGCACTATAATCAGGGGATTGCCAATTGAAGGCTCCGTTATAGTGGGCGATTACAATATTGGCTTTGCAATTGACCCTACGGCTGCAGCCAAAAACCCCGATTGACTGTTCATGCAATAATCCTGCCTTATTTTTTAACATTGTTTTTTTGTTAGCTCAAAATTTGTATATTATTAAGGCCTGGCGCGAAGTTTGCATCGGGCTGCTAATGATGTTATTATTAGACGCGAAAACCAGGACAAGCTATGGAGCAATTTGAAAAAATATGGCAGATCAAACATTATATTCAACTGACAAAAAAAGCAAAAAAGACTCTATTTTTCATGATGCTGGCGAAAAAAGGACAAACCCTAAAAGGACTATTTTTTTTATTTTACTTTTGTTGGCGCTTTTGGCCTCAACCCCGTTCGTGTGGTATTTTGCAGCAAGCCGACCGGTTGGCAAACCCGGGCAAGTTGCCCAGGTCGAAATCCCTTTGGGAAGCGGAGTCGTCACAATTGCTGGCAGCTTAGAGGACGCAGGAGCTATCCGTAGCCGTTTGGCTTTTAGGATATACTGCAAGCTTTCTAGCCAGGGGCAGTTCCAAGCCGGAAACTACGATATTCCCCTCCAGGCTGGTTTCAGCCAGATATGCGAGCTGCTAAAGACTGGAAAAGTCCATTCAGAGCACAATATTAAAATCACCTTCGTTGAGGGGAAAAATATCCGCTGGCTGGCGAACCGCATCGCCAGGGAGACTTCAAACACAGCCGAGTCGGTGTTGGAACTGATGGCAGATAGCGAATATATCGATAGTTTGATAGCCCAGCACTGGTTTTTGACCGGCGAGATCAAAAACCCGGATATCTACTATCCTTTGGAGGGCTACCTGTTTGCTGACACGTATAGTTTTGAAGATGGAGATGTGGGAATCGAGGAGATCTTTGATTCGCTTCTCAAACAAACGGGCAAAATTCTCGAGCCCTACCGGGCGCAGATCGAGGCATCTCCCCAAGGAGCCCATGGAATTTTGACAATGGCATCTATAATTGAATGCGAGTCGATACATGACGAAGACAGGAAAAACGTGGCGAGCGTTTTCTACAACAGGCTTGCAAGGAGCATGTCTTTGGGTAGCGATGTGACTACATATTACGCCGCAAAGGTTGAGATAGGGGAGCGCGACCTTAAGCAAAGCGAGCTTAACAGGCAAAACCCTTACAATACCAGGGGACCGGGCATGGAAGGCAAACTGCCAGTAGGACCAATATCCTCATCAGGGCGTAGCTCAATCATTGCCGCTTTGGAGCCTGCAAACACTGACAACCTCTTCTTTGTTGCAGACAAAAACGGAAAGCTGTATTTCTCGAAAACAAATGCGGAGCATTCCAAGATTATCAGGGACTTGAAAGACCAAGGTTTGTGGTATGAGTTTGAGTAATGCAAAAAAGCGAAAGTAGCACTTTCGCTTTTTACCGCTCGTATTTGGGGGTTAGCTTGTCTAGCTGTAGGAGTCAATCTTGCTTGCAGCGTTCCTCAATGTCGAAGCTGCACTATCAGCCGCTTTCTCCACTCCTTCACTCACTGCGTTTGACACGAACTGTTTGCCTTTGTCTAGAAGCTTCTCTGCCTCAGAGCTCGACAAGTAATAAGAAATTCCTGCGCTAACGGCTGAAGCAGCTGCTACTCCCAGAAATACCTTTGTTTTATTGTCCATTTGTCATCCTCCGTTTAGTTCACACATGTATCTTTAGCAAACAACAGCGATTGTATACAGGCTTTCTATTATTCCTTATTGGTAATACATGGATTTTTGCAGATTGGAAAACGTTATGGACAAGAAAAAAGCACAACAAATTTTCAATGGTTTAAAAGAAGAGTACCCGCATGCCGGCTGCCCCCTCATCCATAGGACCCCCTACGAGCTTTTGGTTGCTACAGTGCTTTCCGCCCAGTGCACTGATGTGAGGGTTAATGCGGTCAGCTCTGTATTGTTTGACTTGGCATCCACTCCCAGCCAAATGATTGAGCTTGGGGAAGACAAATTGCGGGAGTGCATAGCGCCTTGCGGGCTGATGAATTCCAAGGCGCGCAATATCATCTCTTTAAGCGCTGACTTGGTTGAAAAACACAGCTCCCAGGTTCCCAAAACTTTTGAGGAGCTAGTCGCGCTTGACGGGGTTGGCAGAAAAACAGCCAATGTAGTTCTATACAACGCTTTTGGCACAGACACGTTCGCCGTCGACACCCACGTTTTTCGGCTTTGCAATCGGCTGGGGCTGGCACAAGCCAAAAACCCAATGCAAACCGAGACAGCTGTCACAACCTTGATGGAACCGGGGCAGCTAGGTTTATTCCACCATTTGCTAATTTTGCATGGACGGGCGATATGCAAGGCTAGAAAACCAGATTGCAGAGCATGTGTAGTGTCAGGGCTCTGTGAATACCCTTTGGCTGGGCAATAAAGCTTGGGGCAAACCATTCTCTGGAATTATTTGAGATTAACATGTTCTTTTAGAGGATAAAGGCTGGCGCATGTTTGTTGCTTAGCAACGAGCTATCAGCTATCACCTAATTGTTAGCTAGTTCTTTTTAGAACTCCTCCAGCTGCATTTTTTGCCAATGCGTAGCGGCTTCTACACTTTTTATGTGCCAAGTTTTCCCGCCATACAAGCCTGCCAAAAAGATGTTTGCCCCCGGATTTTTGGCGAATATGGCCTGCGCCAAAAATTGACGAATATATTGGCTGGAATTGCCCTGAAGTATTGTATAATCCCAATAGCATAATTCACTAAAGGAGTTATATTTTGAAAATCATTCTATTGCAAGACATCGAAACCTTGGGAAAAGCCAACCAGATCGTAGACGTAAAACCTGGGTATGCGAACAACTTCCTAATCAAAAAAGGATTCGCGCTGCGTGCTAGCGATAAAAACATGGAGAAGCTCGATGAGGAGGTAGCCCGCATTGCTGCAGAGAAAGCCCAGATTCTAGCTGACGCTGAGACTCTGAAAGAAAGCCTGGATGACAAGACCTTCAAAGTGGTGAAATCCGCCGGCCCTGACGGCAAGCTTTACGGATCAGTGACCAGCAAAGAAATCGCAGATGAGATCAAGGCTGACCTTGGAATTGACATCGACCGGCGAAAGGTTGTTTTTGAGCCTATAAAAACACCTGGGACCTATAACGCCTTGATCAAGCTCCACAGCGATGTTGAAGCAAATGTATTTGTCATAGTGGCTGTAAACTGACCATTTAGGGGGAGATATGCCGGAGCAAGCAGTTAGCAAAGCCCCGCCTTACAGCAATGACGCAGAACGCAGCGTGCTCGGTTGCATGATGCTCGATAAGGACTCTTTGGTGGCGGCATTAAGCCTGCTTGGCGAAGATGATTTTTATGTCGAGTCAAACAAGTGGGTTTTTTCAGCGATCTCTTCTCTCTCAAACGAGGGTTTTGCCATTGACACTGTCACCGTATGGGACAGGCTCAATTCCCTAGGTTTAGGCGAGCGGATCAGTCCAACCTATGTGGTGGAGCTTGCTGAAATTGTGCCGTACACTTCGCATATCACTGAGTACTGCAGGATCGTTTCAGAAAAGTCTTCAATGCGCAAAATCATTGCAAGCTTTTCTGGAATAATCGCTGAGTGCTACCGGGAGCAGCTGCCTTTGGCAGAAATTATCGAAATGGCCGAGCGTTTTATTTACGGCCTTTCAATGAACGAGAACCGTGGAAGCCTTGTGCCCCTAACCCAAGCTATCACCCCTGCCATCAAAAGGCTCACAGAGCTATATGCCATGGACACAGCTTTGACAGGGGTTCCAACTGGTTTTGCAGACCTTGACCTGATTACAGGCGGGTTGCAAGACTCCGATTTGGTATTGATAGCTGCAAGGCCCTCAATGGGAAAAACAGCGTTGGGGTTGAACATTGCTCAAAACGCTTCTTTCAGGGCAGGAAAGTCTGTAGCTTTCTTTTCCCTTGAGATGTCAACCGACCAGCTGGTCTTAAGGATCATTTCTGCGGAGTCTGAGATCAGCGGGACATCAATCAGGCTTGGGACGCAAAGCGATTTTGAGTGGAAGCGCATACTCAGGCTAAACACTGATATTAAAGAAAGCAACGTCAAGCTGTTTCTTGACGACACCTCAGGGATTTCGGTTTCTGAAGTCCGCTCAAAGCTTAGAAAGCTCAAGGCATCAGAAGGGTTGGATATGGTTATCATAGACTATCTGCAACTGATGACCACAAGGATACGCTCAGAAAACAGGCAGCAGGAGATTTCTGCAATTTCAAGGGAGCTAAAAGCCCTGGCAAAAGAGCTCCAAATCCCAGTTGTGGCCCTATCGCAGCTTTCCAGGGCGCCTGAGGGCAGGAAAGACCGCAGGCCAGTCCTTTCCGATTTGAGGGAGTCAGGGGCGATCGAACAGGACGCAGACATCGTTATGATGTTGTATAGGGAGAACTACTATGAGCGGGATTTGGCAAGCAATGAGACCGAAGTTATCATTGCCAAGCACCGGAATGGGGAAATTGGCACTGTAAAACTGTCATTTATCAGCGAATTCACCAAATTCAAAGATTTGGCTTACAGCACGCCGTAAACAGAATAGTGGAGGCCACAGCATGGCTGAGTTTGAAATAATATATGGCCGAAACCCGGTCAGGGAGGCTTTGAAAGCAGGGACTGTAAATAGGCTTATTCTTGCCCAAGGAAACAAGGAGCATGGGCTGCTGGCTATATCGGCGATTGCCCGGGAAAAAGGGGTCGCAGTGGCCAATGCGGACCGCAGGAAATTAGACTCCTTGGCGTCTGGAGGCGTCCACCAAGGGGTTGTGGCCTACATTTCTCCTGTGCAGTTTTGCAGCTTGCAAGACATCATTCACACGGCTCGCGACATGGGGCAGAAGCCTTTTGTGGTTTTCCTTGACTCGATCATGGATCCCCACAATTATGGCGCAATAATCAGAAGCGCTTACTGCGCTGGAGCCCATGGCATTGTTGTTGCCAAACACAGGGCTGCGCCTTTGGGAGAAACCGCTTTTAAAGCCTCTGCTGGAGCTGCCGCTTACCTGCCTATTGCAGAAGTGCCAAATATTGCCCAGGCAATCACAACTCTGAAAAAGCAGGGGGTTTTTGTAGTTTGCGCTGACACTGAGGGCCAGGCGTATTATAGCATCGATTACGACATGCCCTTGGCTATTGTTGTTGGAAACGAGGGGAAAGGCGTCGGCAAGCTAATTGGCGAGCTGTGCGATTTTCGGGCTAATATCCCCTTGCATGGCAATATCGGATCGTTGAACGCTTCTGTGGCAGCAGGGGTTATATTTTTTGAGGCCTCAAAACAGAGGTTGGTGGCTTTGAACAACGCTCAAAATTCTTTATTCAATGCCTAGGGCAGGTCTAAGCGCATAAATATAATATTTTTTACAAGACTATAGTTGTAGGGGCCAACCCTGTAGAACCTATGCTTTCATAATGCTTGATAACCGACGCCAAAGAAGACAGGGTGTCAAGAAGCATGCAGGTGTAGCCAACGACTTTCGCGTCTTGGATAATTGCGCTGGTGAGTTGCCGCGCAATTGGCATAAAGGCTAGCATGCCATACAGTACAGCCGTTTCATCCCGCAAGCGTCTGCGTTTTGCCTTCTTAAAGCGACACAGCCTGCCATCTGGGCAAACCGCACTTGTCCTCCAAGCTCTCGAGTTCTTTTGAGTATCCTTGAAAACTTAGGCAGGAGCCAAAAGAAGGCTCCATGCTTGCCAGCTCCCTTGTGTATTCGTTGAACAGCTCGATGACTGCAGCTTCGATATTGTAGGCAAGTTTGATTTCATCCAGCATTTTTTTCTTCTTGCCCCTTGGTTCTCAGATATTTTATATACGCTATTATACTATACCATCGAAATTTGCGGGGATATTATTGTGGACAATGTCTCAAAGAGCGAGCGAAGTAAAATTATGTCTAAGATCAAATCCAGAGACACCAAGATAGAGCTGGCAGTCCGCAAAAAACTACATGCCCTAGGATACAGGTTCACTGTCGCCAACAAGTCTTATCCCGGAACGCCAGACATGGTTTTCTCCAAAAAGAAGGCTGTGGTCTTTGTCAATGGATGTTTTTGGCATGGACATGAGGGATGCAGAATTTTCAGGATGCCTAAGAGCAATACTGGGTATTGGGAGGGGAAAATCGGAAAAAACCAGGCCAGGGACAGGATGTTGGAGGAGTTTTATGTCTCAAAGGGATGGAAAGCTATCACGGTATGGGAATGCGAAATAGAGGGCAATTTCTTTGACGCGATCTCAA
Source organism: Eubacteriaceae bacterium (assembly GCA_009782875.1). Classification (GTDB taxonomy): domain Bacteria; phylum Bacillota; class Clostridia; order Eubacteriales; family Anaerofustaceae; genus WRIE01. The sequence continues at coordinate 22,274 of WRIE01000050.1, forward strand.
AAATCGTCGATGCTCTTTCAGATTAGGGGCTGTGAAATAATAACATGGACTAAAGTTTCGCAACTCAATAATTGAGCTGAAACCGCAATCCATCAGGCATTTCATCAAAAAATCTTCCAATGATTTTATTTAGATATTTGTTGTTGTAAGGCAGTTGCTTTCTATGGGAAATTTTCCAAGTATCTCATCAGCTCATTAAGAACCTCCTGGAACGCTGTATCCCTTGCCTCATCGCAGCATAGTATAAGCATCCCGCCTGCCATTCTAAGGCCGGCAGAATCCCTTTGTGCCTCTGCCAGCATTATACAGCGCAGGAAAACTATTGCTGCGCAAGCAACCAGAGAATCGAAAGACCTGCACGAAAACTCTTTTGCCAAGGCATCCCTTTGCGGCTTTGAAGAAGACCTCCACATCCCAGCGCCTTCCAGACAAACGAACGATCTCTCCATCCTCCAAACTAATGCTAGTCAAAGCAATTGCGAGCCACTCTTTCTTTTTGTTATAATGCGCACAAACACAATTTTATGGCTGACAGCAATTTCGTCTTCATTTGAGGAGATTGTTGAAACGGTTGCCTCGCAAAGCAATTTAGCTCTGCCCCGTTTCTTCGGCAGCTTCCTGCTAATTTTCGAAAGTGTGATGTGAGTTTTTGCCCTTCCCAGAGATAATATACATTATGCATTTTTTTCAGCATTCCGATGCATCCGATGCCTGCGGCCTTCTGCTTGGCAAAGAAAATTTAAACGTGGACCAGCTGCCAACTAGCACATAATTGAAAAAATCTTGCTGTTGCGGGCTAAAATTATAAAACCAGCCGTAACATCGTTTTCTTTCCCAAGAGCCCGCAGCCTTCTTTTGTGCCCGATGGCGCATTTGTCAATGCTTCCATCCATCTCTTGGCGCCTGTTGCTCCTCTCGCGCGAGCTAAGCAATTGGAAATTGATGGGCACAACAGCCGCGCCCTCGCTCCAAACCCCAACAAGCAGCCTGAAACCTCTCCTGTAAGCATCTTTGACATAATCGTACACATTGACCAACAATTCAACTATTTTGCTCCTAGATCTATCATAATATCGTAACTAGTATAAGCACCTTCTCCTGTAGCCTTCGCAACTATTTGTCCAGAGGGGTTTCTCCCAGTTGCTGTTTGGGCTTGCCAAGAAACGGTATGCCGCATCTTTCTTCGCTGCTGCCACAGGATCGCTGGGCGACAGCGCTTGGCTCCAGCTCTTATGTGTAAAAATCAGCGAAAATATAAGTTTCAGCAATTCAAGAGAGGACATGCCGCTGCGTTTGCTGAAATTGCATTGCTTTAGCATTGTGCCAAGTTTTAGGCGGAAAAGGAACGAGTCCGATGCTTTTGCGTCTCATGGCCTGCTATAATGCTATTCATAAGGATTTCACTTTCTAGGTTTATTTGTTGTGTTAACAATATTATACTAGTATCTTAACGATTTCCCTTTGCTCTTGATTAATAGAATAGTTTAAATTTGCAATTCATTCTCAAATACGAAACTTGAGACATGGATCTTTGACGGTGTCGCCGAGTTCTGCTTTGACAAAATTTTTTACTCGAAGAACTGCATGGCACGGCCAGCTTTCTCGAAGAATAACAGATTACGGCTAGCGCTTATTATTTTTTTTGAATAATTCCTAATATATTATCATAGATATCGGTTTAAGGAATTCAACTCTGTGATGGAAGGCTATTGACACGCCATTTCTTCTCAATTCGACACCATAATCCATAATTTGGCATGAATGTTATCAATTCTCTGAAAAAATACA
>WRIE01000051.1 GCA_009782875.1 Eubacteriaceae bacterium
TCCAATTGTTTTCACCTCTTCGATTTAGTATTACTAAATCGGCTGAAAACAATTCATCTTGCAAGTCGACCTAAAGGTTTCGCCTGGAAGGCGAGGGTTTTAGACCCATTATACAGACAATAATTCGAAACTGATTTCTACATAAATAGCTGGAAGCCAAACAACATATGATCAAATTTACAATGCGCAAGCAGCCTGCATGCGCATTTTTTCTTGACACAATATACAACACATATTTATCATATTTGTTGACTCTAGATCACGACAAAAACTATACCCAAATGAGGCGTTCGGGCAGTCGTTACCTACTAGAAGAATAGCTATACCGAAGTTCTTGGCCGAGGAGCTCCAGAGATGTCGATCCCGACAAGAAGATTGGAGAAAAGCGGCAGGCAGCCTTTGGGAAAACAATAACAACTTAGTTTTCACAAATGAGTTTGGAAGGCACATGTCCCATGTATCCGTTTTCGAGGCATTCAAGAAAGTCGCCAAAAATATTGGAGTGCCAAAAGCGACATTTCATCATCTACGCCACTCCTATGCAGTTCTATACTTAACGAATGGAGATGATATAAAAACACTCCAGGAGGCTCTCGGGCACTACTCAGCCGCTTTTACACTCGATACATATGGGCATGTCACTGAGAAGATGAAAAATGAGAGCGCCCAGCGTATTCAAGAGGCTTACTCGAACATGATAGAAAAACTGTAAGGGTAGCAAACTAAAAAGGCAAAACAACGGTTTTAAGCCATTGTTTTGCCTTTCTTAATGGTGGGCAGGGATGGATTCGAACCATCGTAGTCTTCGACAACGGATTTACAGTCCGCCCCCTTTAACCACTCGGGCACCTACCCACGTGACTTGCTTATATTACAAGAAAATCTGAAATTAGTCAAGCTGAAATTAGTCTTTTAAATTGAATCTATTTTTTTGCACTAATTTGCCAAAATAGCTATTCTTATTTTTGAACTCCAATAATTCTTCATCGATGCCTAGTTAACTGCCACTGAGTCAAAACTAGGCACTAACAGAAGGTTAATAAAAATCAATTTAAAATTTTTTATTTAGTTTAATTACTATTGTAAATTTATGTTATTATTTTACTATTACTATTGGTTTAAAAAACTAGTCGTGATACTATACTAATAGTTAATTTCATCATTAAGGTGAGCAATGAATATTCAGCGAAATACAGTCCAACGCCAAATAGTGTTAGAATCTCTAAAAAAAGGAGCCCACCTTTCTCTAAACGAGATTTACTCCTTTATTCATAACGAGCATCCCTCAATAAGCAAAGCGACTGTTTCCCGAAACCTCTACCAGTTCGTAAAAAGCGACTTACTCCGCTTGATAAAACTGATGGACGGCTTGGAAAGGTTCGATTCGCGCACTGACCTGCACCATCATTTTATATGTAACAAATGCGGAATCATTTTTGATATAGAAATTGAATATCCAGAAGATTGTCTGGAAAATATTGAGCAAAAATATAATATCCAAATTGACAACCACGAGATTGCATTTTCTGGTATTTGCGAAAAGTGCCTAAATGATATAGCCCAGAGTCATGATCCAATTGACTAAAAAAGCCAATACTGTTGTTTAGCAACTAGAGATTCCCCAAAGAGTTAACTTTGATCTGGTTTAACTTCGCTAAAACTAGCAGCAAGTCACAACTGAAACTAACGTCCTTAGTTGGCAGAGTTGTAAGTTGTAAGTATGCTAGCTGTGTATTAAAATTTGTCCAAAATTACCTGCTAACGCAATGAAAAACTAGCAACTCAAATACTAAAAGAGGCTAATTGGGCAATACTAGAATTCAAGTATTCCATATGCGGTTAATAATGAATTAGTAGATGGCAAAGGATCTTTTATAAGAAGCAAGTTATTTGCTTTCACAGAGCAGCCAAGTGTGAGAATTGTTAGAAGCGATATACATAAACGCCGTTCCTGGTTTTCCAAAAGAAGCAGCAAAGTTGTTGCTAGATAAAAATTAAAAATTGAGAAAAAGGAAGGTAAGTAAAACAATGAAAAAATTTGTATGTACAATCTGCGGTTATGTCCACGAAGGGGATGCCCCTCCCGAAAAATGCCCAACTTGCGGCGCGCCTGCCGATAAATTCAAGGAGCAAGGCGATTTGGCTTGGGCTGCTGAACACGTAGTTGGAGTAGCCCAAGGTTGCCCAAATGATATTATGGAAGCCTTGCGCATGAACTTCACTGGCGAATGCACAGAGGTTGGCATGTATCTCGCTATGGCACGCGTAGCCCACCGTGAAGGCTATCCTGAAATCGGGCAGTACTGGGAAAAGGCAGCTTATGAGGAAGCCGAGCATGCTGCCAAATTTGCCGAGCTGCTAGGCGAGGTTGTTACCGACAGCACAAAGAAAAACCTAACCATGCGTGTGGAAGCGGAAAATGGGGCGACTGCTGGAAAATTCGAGCTAGCAAAACGAGCCAAAGAGGAAGGGCTGGATGCGATCCATGATACAGTCCATGAAATGGCAAAGGACGAAGCAAGGCACGGCAGAGCTTTCAAAGGCATGCTTGAGCGATATTTTGAATAAATAGACATACTTTGGGACCACTAATGCGTATTGCTGATTTATTCAGCAATATGCTTTTTAAGCTTTGCCTCAAATATGGAATGCAATAAAAACAACAGGAAAAAATTATGTTAAGTGATAAATTGACAAAAGCATTGAGCGACCAGGTGATCGCTGAGTACTATTCAGCGTACCTGTATCTAGCCATGGCTGCGGTAGTTGATAGAATGGGGCTGAAAGGGACAGCTAACTGGCTCTATGTGCAAGCACAGGAGGAAATGGCACATGGCACCCATATGTTTGAATATATTTTGAATCGTGGGGCGACTCCCGCTTTTGCTGCTATTGACCAGCCGCCTGCAGACTATCCTGATATCAACGAAGTGTTCAAGAAAGTGCTCTCACATGAAGAAATGGTTACCAAGCGCATAAACGCTTTGGCTACCATTGCTATGGAAGAGTTCGACCACGCCTGTTATCAATTCATGATGTGGTATGTTGATGAACAAGTAGAGGAAGAATCCAATGCGAAAGAGATACTGGACAAGTTGAAGCTGATTGGCGACAATACAGGGCTGCTGTTGACTCTTGATAACGAGTTTGCATCTAGAGTATTTGTAAATCCCTTCCCGCCACAAGTTTGATCGCCAAGCTTTTTTGTTTTGGATGCTAAACGCTTGATGGCAGAATTGTAACAATTTTAACTGCAACTTTTTGCAGGCTCCAGTTCATTTGGAGCCTTTTTTGCCTTGGAATATTTTAAAATTCGGATAATGGACTCTGGCTCGACAACAAGACAAGAGAATTAGTGTGCCCCTTCTTTCTGCCGCTGTCTCATAACATTCACCACCGCCATTTGAGATGTATCTAAACACTTGCGCTTTGTTGTCCATTTGCCTTGACCAAGCCACTATGACATTTTAGTGCTCGACCAGAAAAGCTTCTTTATCTTAGCCAAATTAGCCAAAACTCTGCTAATCTGATCTTTTGAGGAAATTTTTTCACTGGATGTTGGCACAATTATATTTTAAGCATTTCTCTCCTAAACTTGCATAGTTTCCCAGAAATTAATAACCTAAACTCCCGGCGTTAATTATACATAGGTTGTTATAAATCGCTAATTTAAGCGATAAATTTGCTTTATTTACAGAATAAACATATGTATAATAAATAATATATTATACATATGGAGACCGCCATGGCTTCGCTTGTCTACCTCAAAAACAAAGCAAACGGGACAACATACGTCTACGAAAACATATCAACATGGAACAAAGAAAAAAAGCGTTGCGACACCAAGCGCAAACTTGTTGGCAAGCTTGACGCTGAAAGCGGGGAAACCGTTCCTTGCAGCCCCACGGGCAGGCCCAGGAAAGAAGGCGCAGAAGCCCCCCATGCCAATGTGGTTGCCACAGGGCAAAGCCTTCTGCTTGGCAAAGCATCCGGGAGCCTTGGCTTGCCTGGCATCCTCAAAGAGGCGTTTGGCAGCGAGCCGGCCGCCAAGATCCCCACATGCGCATACTTCCTTGTGTGCGAAGGCAAAGCCATCAGCCATGCCAGCACATGGAGCGCAGCGAACGGCAACCCTTATGGCGGGGTTTTGGCCAGCCAGCGGACCAGCGGGCTGCTTTGCTGCATAACCAGGGAAGGCAGACGCATTTTTTCTCGCTGCGGGCAAAAGCCCGGGGAGAGATCGAGCGCATGGCTCTCGACATCACGAGCGCCTCCTCCTGCAGCGCTTTTATCGGGCATGCGAGGCATGGCTACAACCGCGACCTTGAGAAGCTCCCGAAGGTCAGCATGCTCCTTGTGGTTGGCGGGGCGGAGCGGCATGCCCATATTTTTCGAGGCGCCCAACGGCGCCATCAAAGATGCCAGCGCATTGGAGAATGCGCTCCTGGCCATGGCTGGATGGGCGTCAAGCGCCCGCATGCGCTTTTGGACCGGGGCTTTTACAGCGAGAAGAATATTGGCGGCCTCTACTCGAAGCGTTTCAAGTTCGCGCCGGGAGCCTCATTCGCGGCCAATTGGGCAAACGGGCTTGTGGCGGCGGCCAGGGTGGGCATAGAAGGCTACGCCAATTTCCACAGCCTGGGGGGCTGCAGCTTTTTTGCCATCACTGGCAACGCCAAATGGAAGGGGAAGCGGCGCTGCCGCCATGTATGCTATGACAGCCAGCAGGCTGCCAGCGATTACGCCGGTTTCCTGGCGCATCTGGACACTTTGCTTGCTGAGCTTGTGGCGGAGGCAAGCGCCGGCGCCAAGGGGGGCTACGCCAAATACTTCGTTATGAAAGACGCGCCAAAGCGCGGGCGGCGCGTCACTATCCGCCAGGAAGAGGTGGATGCATTCAAAGAAAACCGGGAAGGTTTCTTTGTGGTGATATCGAATGCGATAAAGGACCCCGTGCTGGCGCTGGAGCTGTACAGGGGGAAGGGCGTTGCAGAGAAAAACTTCGACAACCTGAAAAATGCGTTGGACATGAAGCGGCTGCGGGTGCACAGCGACGAGGCAATGCCGTCTGTTTGTCCAATTTATAGCGCAGATACTCTACACCGCCATTAGCACAGTTATGGCGGCGTCAAAGCTGGATGCCAGTTGCACTGTGCCAGAGTTGATGGGCGAGTTGAAAACAATCAATGAGGTCCAGCTAAGCGGAAAGAGAAAGCCGGTCAACACAAAACTGTCAAAGTCCCAACGGGAGATATTGTCGGCTTTTGATGTCAATATAGAAGCCTATGTATAATTAAACCGGGATTATAGGTTAATAAAATCCAAAATAACCAGCTTGTTTCAATACGCACTGCCGCCTCCAGCCAGCTTGCTCTAGGTTTTGATAGTCTTTTTTGCCCGAAACAACCATATTATTACCGACTAGGAATCATAATCATGGATGAGTATTATAATGGGTTTAACCGGAGCCAACTTGAAGAAACCTTGGCTAGGCTGGAACATGCTAAACGCCAACAGTCTGTTTTGTTGGAGTGCATTAATGAGCTCAGAAGCCGGATTGAGTCAATTAGCAACAATAACATTCAACACCAAAATACTGCCATCGACCTGTCCGCTGCCGTCGATTCCAGTAGAAAGCTATTAAAGGAACAAGAAAGCACACTCCAATTGTTGGCCTTAGAAAGAGCCCGGCTTCAAGAAATGCTAGACAAGAAATTCTCTAATTCCGGTTCTTCAAAATAACAAAAAAACATTGAAAATGGCGCAGCGTCTGCCTTTAGCCACAAAACCAAATTCGGAAGCCGAAACTTGCATTCATTGACAAATTATCGGCCTTATTTAGATAACAAAGAAAACCAGCCTCACAATTTGCTTTTTTATCTGCTATTTTATCAGAGTTTTGATCTATTTATGCTAAAATATTGCTAAACACAATTCTTGCGCTCTCTATTTTGACCACCTTTATACCACATAGCTGACTTCCCAAAGCATCCCATCCCCACATGGGACTATTTAATACATACCGCCTTGATATGCTCCCAAGAGCCTGTTTTTTTCTAACTTAACTATATGCATTAGACACAACCATTTGTTTTGACTGGATCCAAACAACCAAAGAATCATTACTAACCGGAAGTGGCAAATGACTGCTGATGAATACAAAAAAATAATGGCTTTCAAAAAAGGATGGTCGCCTGGCATAGATGCGATCGACGACTGCATGAAAAGCATCTATGGCAACCAAATACCCCAACGTTTTGACACCAACCCAGATTTCAGGGTTGCTTCTGGCGGAACAGAATACTTGGATGGGTTTTCTGTATACCGCTCTCCCCATGGGTACCTCCATCTCGTCTCTTTTGGCATGTCAGAGCTTTATGCCAACGAGATGGCTTTTGGCATGTCATGCAGCAAATGGGGATACGAAATGACTATTAAAATCCCCTACTGCGAGCCGGATGATTTCATGTGGGCTTTCGATTTGTTGGCAAAGCTGGCTAAATACACATTCGAATCCAACCATGACTTGCGCCCCCACCAACACACCATTGACACCAATAAGCCGCTAAAGCCTGGATCAGGAAGCAAGCTTACCGGTTTGATGGTGGTGTCAGACACAGAGCTTAACAATGTGAATACTATACATGGCCAACTTGGGTTCATCCAGATTGTAGGAATCACAAAGGAAGAGGTTAGCAGGCTAGTCTTTTCACCGGGAATAGAAGCATCAAAACATTTCGTCGAGATAATGAAAAAAGACAATCCATATTTGGTGACATACCTTGACAGGAAATTAAGCTATGCTTGGAATTAAATCTCCCATTTTTCCTTCTTTGCTGTCCTTTGGTAGTCTTCAAAGCGGATTTTTCTTATCAACTGCCTGCCATTGTCTCTAATTACAATTCCTTCAGATTGGCCAATATTGTTAATGCCAGCTTTTGTGCTCGTGAAGCTTTCCAGAAATTTGTATGTGGAAATCCTGTCAATCGGCAATTGAGCTCCATCAATATCTGACAAATATGGCACTGTGGCGATATCATGCAAGCCTGCGAATTCCATAAGCTTATCCACATTGTAAAACCTGCCGTTTTCGCTCTCCCTCCAAGCTGATATCTTGTTGATAGGCTCATCCAATATGCCTAAATCCCCAATATAGGCCACATCAAACATCCTGAAGCCAAAAGTTTTGTCGTTGGTGTATTGCTTGCTGGCTGCTGTGACATTGCCCCCATAAACTTCCCCATACATCACATACAAGCCTTTTAACGCGCTAGCCCCAAGTTTTTCAGCTATTGGCTTTAACATGCCCACTATGCCAAGGGCTGGATTGATTATCCTGTCTCCTTTGGCATATAAAAGCTCTTCCCTGCTTCCGATAATGTAGTCCTCTCCCCCAAAGATCACCCTCGCATTTGTGCCGTCAATCTTTTCAGTGATGTAACATAAACCGCTGCCAACAAAGCTTTTGTCTTCAGATAATTGCTCAACCAAGCTGCCTTTTTCTCCAAGGGCGTGGTATGTCAGAATGCTTGGATATTTTGTCAATGTGTTTAATTTGTCGATTCCATAGCTATCAATTATACTATTAATCATTTGTTTGCTCCTTTCATCAAATTGCAATTTTCTGCATTGCTATAGCGTCATTATACCAAGCTAGAGCTTGGGATCTATACTACAAATCGATGTCCGAAAACGTATCTAGCCAAGGTAAGCTATATATTATAGAGTTATTGTTTGTTACAATAATCTTGCCACCCACTGTAATTGCTCGCCGGGTAAAAAGAAGCCTATATAGCAGGCATTCGCAATTATCGAATTATAAAAAATAGCGTGGCAAACATCGGTATACTTTCCTGAAAGCATGTAGTCAAGAGGCAGGTTTACGTTTGAAAGGTGAAATTCCCGATATGGACAACAATGAAAAACAGGCTGCGTTAGTAGAAGTTCTAAGACTCATAAATGAAGGGAATAAATTGCAAGCCATCAAACTATTCCATGAAACATTCCCTTGCAGCTTGAAACAAGCTAAAGAAGCTGTAGAGGCTATGGAATTTGGGGGGAGTTCCCGTAGGAATTATGATGGGCAAAAGTTCGATACATCCTTTACTTCAAACCAGCAAAAGAGCAGTAAAGGACGATCGACTCGTCTTTCATTTCCGTGGATATTACTGATAGTGGCTTTGCTTTCACCACTGCTAATTCTCGCTTATACTTTAACAATGCCAACTCTTAAATTTCAAGCTGTGGCTGTTGAATTAGAAAGCGGAGAGATTTATGAGTGGAGAGCTTCTACAATAGGAGCCGTCACAAGAAAAGGTGAATACTTCGTTGAATATGAAGCCAAAACTTTAGCAATATACGCAGCACTATACACCGCCCCTTACTTTGACACAAGGGAGTCTCGGCAAATGGATCCATCCCAAGAGGGATGGAACATCACTAACAGCGCAAACCCTTGGTTTGAAGGCATGATCGACAGCTCCAGCAGCTTGCTCAAAGCATATTACACAACAGAGAGGATCTATGACTCGCCCACCAGCTTTCATCGTGAAGACGCACTTTATGATCAAAGTGGCGCAGCTATATGGTCACATGACGATAGGGAAAGGCTAAGTGGCTCATACATTAAAAGAGCCACTATCGGTTTCTCTAGAAGCGGGAGCGGAAAAGCTATTGATTTCTTTTTTCCAAACTGTGTTAACATACATCAATTTCTGGCAGAGAAATATGGCATTGATGTAGAAATGGTATATGATAAGAAAAATAAGATGGTCATCTTTAGAATTCCCAAAAGTGCGATTGTGCTGGAATAAAATTACTGTAACCGCGTATGCTGCAGAATTTTGAGGCTGACATAAATGGACTACCCAACATAACAGCAGTATAATAACACTTAGTAGCAACACTTGCAAAAGGAGGATTTGATGCCCAGTATTCGTGTTCTATCTAACCCATTTGCAAAAGAGACAAAGGAAGCGCTGGCTCTTGCCCTGTGCACAGAGCTTAAGCGGATCTTGAAAGTGCCGGTAATTGAGACTTACTTCCATGAACTTGATGTTTTCTATGTGTTAAGGGGCGAGTTTACTGTACATGATGGATCAGTGGAGCCTGGCGCAGCGACACTAATTATCAACGGGCCTGTGAGGGAGCAAGCAGAGCTTCAAGAAGTATGCAGCGCTTTGACTACAGCCTTCAGGCAAGTTGTAGGCAACGACTTATATGAGGTCATCACAGTGTACCACGAGATAGATGGAGATTTTATAGGATCAAACGGGACTATACACTCCCTACGGCCAAAGAAAGGTCCTTGATTTTTCTTTGCCCCTTTGCAGTCTTGCCGAGCGCATTATCCGATGCGCTTTTTTTTGTGTAAAAAATAGTTTTTTTTAAAGGTATTTAACTGCCGATAGCGTATCAACTAAATAAGGAGCTTGATTCGAAGCAACATTGTGACTATAATCAAAGGAGTATTTATAATAAAAATGGAAGTTGCTATGGAAATTTTTGACACGTATGACAATGATACCTTGGCTGTAATGTTCAATTCAAACCCAGACATCCAAAATGAGATCTTTAATGTGATTACTAGCCGCTTCAATGGTTTAGTGCGCGCAAAAGCGCATAAATACACACTTCCTGGATGCGAGCAGCAAGACATCCACCAAGAGGGGATGATAGGGCTATTCGATGCCGTCACCAGTTTTACACCCGATAGAAACACTACTTTTTCCACTTTTGCTTTTACATGCATATCCAATTCTATTGGCACTTTTGTACGCGACAGCCTTCGCAAGAAGAACTGCTACCTAAAGGATTATGTATCCCTAAACGCAGATGAAAAGCAATACCTTTTTGTTGAAACCAGCCTGTATTCTAACCCAGAAAAACTTTTTTTATTGCGTGAAACCATTGACGAGTCATATGAGGCGATTGAAAATACATTATCCGAGTTTGAGAAAAAGTATTTTCTTGAATACATCAACGGGTACAGCGCCAAACAGATCATAGTCAAATACCATATCCACAAAAAAAGCATTGACAATGCCATCCAGAGGGCAAGAAAGAAGATAATCGCGTTTGTAAAAAGATAGAGAGAAAACCCGTGCTGAGCAAATTTGCACGGTTTTTTTCTTTTGGGCGGCAAACTTGAGCCTCCTGGCAGAATCTGTGGTAACATGTACTTGCCATCGGCTAAATGCTTTATGCAAAGCCCAAGTTTGCTATATAAATGCAGTTTTGCCATGCGCCAAAAGGCTGGGTATTTGGCAGGAACACTTTGCTTGTATGCTATTTGCCCAAGTTAAACTACGAATATCAAGAGGAAAATCCATGGATTACCAAGCAAGCGAGAATGATATTAGACAGACAGTGCAAGATTTTATGGCTATTTGCGAGTATATTGGCGCAAATGAGCCCCGCCATACGGCATGCGGGGATTTGCCTTCAAAGGCGTGTTTTGAAATCAATGCAGGCCTTTCGCACCCCCAAAAGGATGCTAAACTGTATAGCCAAATGCCCCAATATGATACCATTTCTTTTTTATTCCAGATGCTAACGGACACAGCATTGGTTGACACAAAGAACAATAAAGGCTCAGTACAGTTGGCAGGGGCATATAACACATTTAAAGAATTAAACATCTACTCAAAATACATCTATATCTTTCTGTCCTGGATGAGGCATATGGATATGGACATGCTTTATCCCCGCAAATACACATTTATGCATGGTGCAACCTACGCTGACAGCGTTATTTACGAGATTGGAAGCCAAGAGCAATCCACCTGGATAACGAGGGACCCAAATTCCAGGTTCTCATTCCACGAGGGAATACTGCAGGGGCTGATGAGCGCACAGCATCCTTTTATGTGCCATTTAAGGGCATTGGGGGTCATAGAGTTTAACGGCGATTATGATAGGCAGAACACTGAATACGGCATTAGCATCGGCAAAATGAGGCTTACTCCCTTGGGCATCGGGATATGCAAAGCCTGCGAAACCCGGCGCCTTACTTGGGTAAATAAGTTTGAAAACGCCAAATTCCATTACTACCACGATGAGGACACTCCAAAATTCTTTGAGAACGTATCCGACTTTTATGCCAACCGCCCGGGGTCAAATGGTTTTTTCAAGCCTTTTGAGGCTATCATGCCTGACGGGGCTATAGATATTGACGGGATAAACGCCTTGCTCTTTCCCGACAGTGGACATGCTAAAGACACGACAGTGTTTGAGCTAAAAGTTGAGCTCCATGGAACAGTCAACATAATCCAGGCTAAAGGCACTAACACTTTCTCCCAATTGCATAAAACCATACTGTCGGCTTTTGGATTTGAGGAGGGCCCGTTGCACTCTTTCTTTATGAACGGAGTTTTGGGATCCCGCCACAAGATATGCGATCCCAAGGCTGGCTTGCCCTTTTCAAACAAGATTCTATTGGGAAAAGCCAGCCTGCGGGTTGGGCAGCAAATCATTTACCTGTTTGATTTTACCGAAAAGTGGGTATTCAATATAACTGTCAGCGACATCATTGAAAACGCCTCCCCTGCCAATTATCCAATCGTTATTGATAGCTACAAACAAGCGGCTAACAGCCTGCGCTCTATGCAGGGGTTAACATTTTAATGGACAATGGAAATATAAGAATAGACGACTTGCAAAGAGGGGGCTTAGTTATTTGCCAAGACCCTTCTTCCTTTTGCTTTGGGGTTGATGCTGTTTTGCTGGCTGATTTTGCTGCCAGCCGCATTAATTGGAATGAGAGAACTATCGACTTATGCAGCGGAAATGGCATTATCCCTTTGCTGCTCACCGCACGCTTGGATGGCCTGGACATAACATCAATAGAAATCGACGAAGCTGCCTGCGATCTCGCAAAGCGCAGCATCTCAATAAACAAGCTGGAGAATATCAAAGTAATATGCCAAGATATCAGGAAGCTTCCCCCTTCTTTTACTGGATTTGACGCCCTTACTGCCAACCCGCCCTATATCCCGCTCGGTGGAGGGCTCCCCTCCCAAAAGGCTGGTTTTGAAAGGGCAAAACATGAGGTGTCCCTGACTTTGGCAGAGCTTATAACCACTGCCTCCAGGCTTCTAAAAAACAAAGGGCGTTTTTTCTTGGTCCACCGCTCCCACAGGGTCGGTGAAATATTCAATGAAATGCAAAGGAGCAGCCTTGCCCCAAAGCAAGCCGTTTTTGTATACCCGAAGCCGGGCAGCAAGTCGAATCTTGTGCTGGTTTATGGAATAAAAAATGGGGGGGAGTGGTGTGACATCTTGCCCCCGTTGTATATTTACAATGAAGACGGAAACTACACAAAGGAAGTGTTATCGATATATGGACAGGATGTTTGACAGTAGATCACAACTTGTCTTTGAGGGCATTGGCGACTTTGATGTTGTAAAGGCATTTGATTCAGGGCAGACATTCCGCTTTAGGCAAACTTCACAAAACTCAGTTGAGGGGATTGTGGGTGGGCAGCTGCTGGGACTTGCACAAGAAGGGGAGAGAATCACCGCAACTTTTGAGACAGGCGCTTTTGACAAACAACAGCTTTTTTCCTACTTGGCTTTTGATGTGGACTACAAATATATCCTGGGCCAGATCAATACTGATGAAATAATGTCTGGGGCCCTCAAGTCAGGAAAGGGCATAAGGGTGCTGCGCCAAGACTTGTGGGAATGTTTAATAACCTTTATTCTGTCCCAAAACAACAACATCCCGCGCATAGCCAGCCTTGTCCAGTCGCTGTGCGCCGCCCTGGGAGAGCCGTTCGGCTCTGATCAATACTTTGCATTCCCTACCCCGCAGCAGGTTTTGTCTGGGGGGATGGATGTGTTGTCAAAACTCAAAATGGGCTATAGGGACGAGTATGTGTACCTTGCAGCAAAGCTGGTAGCAGAGGGGGATCTCGACTTAAAAGCGTTGGCAGCAAAAGAGACAAAAGACGCCAAAACCTCCCTGATGGGTTTAAAGGGGGTTGGCTCAAAGGTTGCAGACTGCGTCTTGCTCTTTGGCATGGCTAGATATGAAGTATGCCCCCATGATGTGTGGGTCAAAAAGGTTTTCTCAGAGCGCTATGGCTTTGGGCAAGTCTCTGAAAAGCAGACTTATGGGTTTGCAAAAGAAAAATGGGGCGCTTATGCAGGCATAGCCCAGCAATTCCTCTTTTATCATGAGAGGAATGACAAGGCATCAAAAGGAACCTAGTCAGTTTGGCCTGCGTTCTCTTTCTTGCTATTAAGAATTCCGAGAAACTTCCAGCGCACTTCAATTTTGTCTTTGCTTACTACTGCTGGCTGGGGGTTTGGATCTATTTGGACATTTGCAAAACAAAGCGGCGGGTACAATACACACCACCAATTTGCACCCCTTGCCTCTCCCAGCAAAATCCTCATCGCATCATACTCCCCTTGGGGGTATAATACCCCGCAGTATTCCCTGTCAGGAAATGATGTTTTCGACAGCTGAATTTGTGATGCATAACTTGCGCCACTTGAAGCAAGGTAATAATCGACCTTTTCTTTTACTTCATCTAGACGGCTTTCAAAGTATTCGATCGACTCTTCTTTTGATTCAAATGAGTTGAATTGGCTTTCATATTCACTTACAATAAAATCCCGAATCTCAAGCTTAAGCTTTTGGTCAGCGTTTCCATCGCTGTTTGCGAGGATATGTAGCCTCAACACTTCCTTGCTTAACTCCTCAGCCTGCTTGGACTTGCCAATATAAGGGCTGGCTATCCCTAGTCCGCAAGTCGTTATAAGTATCAGCGCCAATATATGGCTGCTTGCTTTCCTAAAGTATGGCTTCATGCAGCTCCTCCATAACGGCAATTATTGCCACATGAGACGCATGTATACCAACAAGTTGTTTTTCCCGCCAAAATGGATATCTTGAGGCAAAATTGTCAAAGATAACAGACAGCTGCAAGAATACATAAAGGAGAAGAAAACATGCGCGCAAACAGACAACCGCTACCCTCAAGCAAGCCTCCAAGCTACAAGGCTTTGG
Organism: Eubacteriaceae bacterium; assembly: GCA_009782875.1. Classification (GTDB taxonomy): domain Bacteria; phylum Bacillota; class Clostridia; order Eubacteriales; family Anaerofustaceae; genus WRIE01. The sequence goes on from WRIE01000051.1 coordinate 14,017, forward strand.
TAAAAACAATAGTCTTTTTGCTTATCTTTTTTCCCCTGTGTGTATACGCATCAAGAAACAACCCAGCAGCGCTCTTTTGGAATCCCGCTCCAAAGGAGGATCTAACTCCTAATGCCAGCTATCCCAGCGCAGCTGGGCTGAGGAATGTTAACTCAAACCAAGCAGCTTTTGGGACAGATGTAGTCAACATTCTAGCCTTTGGCCTTGACAAAGACACAAGCAGGGCTGCAAGGCAAACCACTTTTAGGCCAGACACAATTGTTTTCGCGTCAATTGACACAAAGAACAAGACCATATCGCTTATATCAATCCCACGGGACACACGGGTAAAAATAAATGGAAAAAATGCAGTAGACAAGATTAATGCTTGTTTCGCTTATGCTTATTCAAGAAACAACTCTGATGAGGAGAACTACCAAGCTGGAGCAGCATGCTTGGTTGAAACTGCAAAAGATTTGTTGGGGGTGCCGATACACTACTATGTGGGCGCTGACATGGATGGTGCGGTGCGCTTGATAGATTTGCTTGGCGGGGTGGACGTGGATGTCCACGCCAATATCTACTCAAATGGAGTTAAAAAACTCTCCAAGGGGCGCCAAAAGCTCAATGGAGCTGAATTTATGGTTTATGCCCGCAATAGGCTCTACCCAAACGGGGATATAGAGCGTGTTGAAGTCCAGCAGAAGCTGTTTCAAGACTTGATCAAAAAAGCCGCCAGCCCCGAAACTTTCCTTAGGCTGCCAAAACTGCTGTCAGGGCTTGGGGAAGTCGCAAAAACCGATATGGATTTCAAGAAGCTGACATCTCTGATTTTCAGCATTTCTGAATGCGACTTTTCAAATATTAGGAGCGGCACAGTGCCTGGGAAATTTCTCGATATTGATGGGATTTCATATTGGGAAGTGTCTACAATAAAAACAAAGCAATTTGTAAAGTCAGTTTTACAGCAAGAACACATCGACTGATTATTATATTATCAAGCGGGAAGGATAGGGCTGGAAAGCAGTTGCATCCTTCCCGCTTGATACTGTGGATTCAAAACTGGCATTTTGAAACCAATAGCAGGTTTTCTTCAATTCCAACCTTCTTTCTGCCTTCCCACCTGGCTGATACAAAGCTTATGTGGTTCTCAACAACAAGTTTTTGTTTTGATGCCATCCTAACCATAAAATTCATTTGCACTCCCCATCTAAATGGATAATCGAAGCTTAAATCAATAATTCCATCAGCTCTAGCGTTTGACTTGTAGAATCTATGCAACAGTGTTTTGCGGTTGGCAAATCCTGCAAAATAACAAATATCCGACAAGGCAGAAAAGACTTCATCCTCAGTGCCAAAAAAATACCCTTGGGGGTAATAAAACGACAACCCGCTTGCCAAAGACATAATTGTGCCATGGGGAAGACCGAGGATAAAACACAGGAGAGTCTTTAAAGCCTCTTTGTCTGTGAATATCCAACTTTTGGCAAGTATGCTTTCAAGCAGGACTCGATTGAGCTGTCCAAACATAGCTGTTTGAGAGAGTACCCACTGGCCAGGTTTTGATATCCATGAGCGCCCTCGCTCGGCAAACATTGTGTTGATCCCATAGCTCTTCAAGAGAAACGCAGTCTTCTCTTTTTCTGGCATTGAGATAAATACTTCAATCCTGTTTCGGATAAAACTATGCACCATATTGTAAAAACTCTTCATCTCATCTATTGTAGCGTCCTCTGAAACAGAGAAAACATCGCAACCATCGACACAAAAAAACAAAGCGCTGCGCGAGACCCGATACCGGACCAAAAATCCCCGAAGGATAACCGAATAGGGCGCCTTGAATTTTATGCTCTCTTGCATGTGGACTCGAAAACAGTTAAACCGGTCTTCTTGCCTTTCATTTTGGTCCCAATCGGGAAAATTCGGTTCCAAACGTGTTATTTCGCCATTATCAAGCCCTTCAAGCAAAGCTGGGCATGCACATGGCTTAAAGCCACCGCCAACCAGCTTGGCATTAGTATAGAAACGTTTTGACATGAGTTTCCTCATTTGGGCTTCTTGAGAAAACATAGTGGGGCTTGTATTTTCTGTATGCAGCGGAATTGCTGCTTCTAGCTGTGGCGGAGTTTTTTTATCCAGCGGCAAACTGTTTTTTTTATTTTTATCCACGCCGAATCCACCGCTCAACACCCTTTTTAGAAATTCAAACATTCAATTTGCACCTTTCGAAATTCACCATCCAGTTTGGCTGTAGTCTTTGAGGAAAATACCTGTTGGCGGTTTGTCTGCGTCTTTCCATGTGAATATTGGGTGTGTCAGCCTTGCGGCAGCGTCATCAAATGTCAGGGGCAAATCGCGTTTTATCCTGCCGTCATCAGGAAACTGGTCTGACACCCAGCCAGGATCGACACTGTACACAAAAATGCTGCTGCGTTTATATTCATTTGCAAAAGTCTTGGTCATCATGTTCAAAGCTGCTTTAGCCATATTTGTGTGAGGATGGGCTGGCGATTTAGATTTGACATCGAACTTTCCTTCCAATGACGATACATTGATGAGAAACTTATTTTTGTTTCTGCTTTCTTCGAGCAGCGGCTTAAATGATGTTGATAACAAATATGGGGCAACTACGTTTACAATCTGGGTTTCGAGAAGGTCTTTTAAGCTGACATCAGTGCTTAACTTGACCCAAGCGTTTTCCACGTTGCCATCTATAGCTGTCTTTCCCAAGACTGCAAGCTGGTTTAGCCTAACTGGCCCTGGCAGTTGCCATTGAACCAAATCCTCACAGTTCTTAACCTTATTGGAAATGCTGGCTTCAATAGCAGCTTGCTCTTCTTCAGCAGTATTGTCTTTGATTGTTTGCGCTGCATTATTGATTAGAATATCAAGTGATCCAAAGGAGTTGTATATCTCGTTGATAAATTCCTCAATCATATCGATGCGGAGCAAATCAAGCCCATAGAAATACAAACGGTCTTTCCACTCGGAAAAATCGGCTTCATTTTTATATGTTGTAACCATACTGTGCGGAAACCTGGAAGTCACAATTACTTTTGCGCCGCTTCGGAGCAGCCGCAAAGCTGTATGGTATCCAATCTTGATTCTGCCCCCAGTCACCAATGCAGTATATCCAGACAAATCAATGGTTGCGTTTTTATACGCCAAATTCTCATCGCCACATTTTAGGCATAGATAAGAGTACTGTGGATGGGGCAAATCGATGTTTTCTCTACAAATGTAACACTTGGTTATTGGCATCTGTCTGCTTTCCTTTTAAAAAAACGTTGAGCGCGGTGTTACCCGCGCTTTCTCCGGCATGGCTTGCAGGCGCTTTTGCATAAGCTACAACGTTGCGCCATGGGATCGTCCCACATCTTCGAGAGTGGTGCCCGATGTTTTAATTAAACTATTCCGCGCTTCAATTATATCATGCAGGCAGCCTGGCAACCCACACTAAATTCTGCAACACCTTGACCTTTAGCCAACCAAACCAGTTCGAAACAAACTAGGAAAGAAAGTTGAAACTGCCACAAAAAAGCCGCGGCTTTCACTACTGGCAATATATGTGCACGCGTAAAATGCAAGGGTAAATAATGTTAAGCAACTGTCTTTTCGCTACGTGGCACACATTATTTACACGGTAATGAGTTTACGTTTGCAGTGGTTTCAAATGATGTATAGTATGAAAATCTAAGATGTGCACCTATTTTTTAAATTGCCTTTTAAATATTGCCATAACAATTTAATATGTATTATTATGTGTATATGGAGGTGTATATAATGAGAACTAATATTGATATTGACGACAACATGATGCAAAAGGCTATGGAGGTATCCGGTTTAAAAACAAAAAAAGAAGTCGTGGAACTGGCGATTCAAGAATTTGTGCAAAAAAGAACCCGCAAAGATTTATCGGAACTCCGGGGCAAAATCCAATTCGCTGACGATTATGATTATGCTGCCATAAGAAAGGGACGCTAATGATACTGGTTGATACCTCGGTGTTGATCAATTACTTGAAAGGCCAAACCGACCCAAAATCACAATTATTTGCATCGGTATTGTCGCGCGACATTCCTTTTGGCATATCTGCGTACACCTATCAGGAGATTTTGCAAGGAGCTCGGGATGAGAAGGAGTTTGCACAGCTAAAAGACTATCTCTCTACACAGACAATCTATGATCTACCGGAAGGTGCTATTACTTATGAAAAAGCTGCCCGGCTGTATTTTGAACTACGACGAAAAGGGATAACAACGCTAAGTTCAATTGATATATTGATCGCTTTAACTGCGATAGAGTACAACCAAATACTGCTGCACAACGACAATGATTTTGATACAATAGCTGAGAAAGTGGACGAATTATCTATTCTAAAAAGCCTGTAGCAGTAGTTTCAATAAAAAAACAGGGGGCGATATGCTCCCCTGTTTTTTTTGATTCTTCGCTATTATTTCGCTGCTTTTGTTTATCAGCCCTTTCCATTTCCACAGCATAACTCATGGGAAGAGGATTGCACCCGGATTTTATATTCTTCTTTCGATAAAGCGTTAAAGAATGTGCCCGTTCCCGAGTTTGAGAAATTCAGCTCTGTAACAGGTTTTATAGCAACGTGGTTGAACAGCAAAATTGAAATCTGCAAAGCACAAATTATCAATTGCCATAATATCAAATAAAAGGGGCAACTCAACGTAGAAAGGAAACAGCCACATTAATGTCCCTATGAATTTATGTCGGGCTCTTTGCCTCGAATGAATAACGGCTTAAGGGCTGTTGGACACCATGCATGCAACCCATGCCAATAAAACCTAATATAAACCCGCACTTTTCCATTACCCGCCTGGAGGCGATGTTATCCACATGGCACACGCCGTTGATTTTTGATAAACCTAAATATGCCATGGCAGGAGCCAAAAAAGCCTCAAGAGCTTCTGTGGCGTATCCTTTCCCTGTATGGGCTTTTGCTATATGGTATCCAACCTCCCAGCCATTTTCTCCAGGGATAGCTTGCAAATGCCCGATCTGCTCGTTTTTCCCTATTAATGTAACAGCAAAAACAAGAGGCTTGTCCTTTCTCCCGTAGTTTGCAACAAGCGCGCCAATCCGCTCCCTCGCATCATTAATTGACTCAAACACTTCATCAGGCAAGAAACGCTCATTGTCCACATCCCTGGAGTTGGCGTATACGCTTTGCGCCATAACCACATCCAAAGCTACTATCTGTAGCCGGCTAGCCACAATAGGCAATGCCATACAGCTTTCTAACATTTCAACTATTCTGAACGTTTCCCTGTTTAGCCTCAAAGATGCTGGAGCCGCTTTCCCTTGCCAACTTGGCTAAATCCTCATATTCAGCTTTGCTCTTGGACACTCCATAGCCATATCCCCTTTTTACCCTGACAACACCTTTCCCGGTTTTCACAGTTGTAATGTCCCGTTCAAGGGTGAGCCTGCGCAAATCCCTTATTCGCACCCCAAAACTAGTCGTATGTTTCAAAACAAGCTTAGCCAAGCGCTCCTCATCCCCTGGTTTTGCCAAGCAAACCAGCATATGGCCAGGTCGGCTCTTCTTCATTGAAACCGGCACAATATATACATCCAAAGCGCCGTTTTCCATCAAGGTTTCCAGTGCAAATCCCAGCTCTTCGCCAGTCATGTCGTCCAAGTTGCAAATGATTTCAACTACATCAGATTCTTCGCTTTTTACCTGTCCCAAAAACGCCCTTACACAGTTGGCGACAGGAAAGTCTTTAGTGCCCATGCCATACCCAATTGCATCAACAGATATGTTTGGCATATTGCCAAACTCGTCGCCAAAGCGCTTCAACAGCGCAGCGCCAGTGGGGGTGCACAACTCGCCTTTTATCTGCCCCCCGTATGTAGGCACTCCTTTTAGCAAGTATGCTGTCGCAGGGGCAGGCACAGGAAGAATCCCGTGGGAACACTTGACTTGCCCGCTTCCCACATGGACATTCGAAACAAAGACCCGCGCAGGGGCAAACTCTTCCATAAGCATACAAACACCAACAATATCTGCGACGGCATCCATCATGCCAACCTCATGGAAGTGCACCATTTCCACTGGCTGCCCGTGGGCGGCGCTTTCTGCTTCAGCTAACATCGAATACACAGACACCGCGTTCTCCTTGACGTGGCTTGAAACATCCAAGGAGTTGATAAGCCCTTCAATTTGTGCCATTCCAATATGGATATGTTCATGGCTATCATCATGGCTATGATTGTAGTCGTGCCCATGCTCATTGTTATGGCTATGGCCATTGGTGTGATCATGGCTATGACCATGCTCGTTGCTATGGTCGTGGCTATAGTCTTCAAAAATTTCAGCGTCAATGCTGCCCTCCTGGGCGCCATTGATTTCCACGCTCACGTGGGTACCGGCAATGCCGCACTTCACCGATGGCGACGCGGATACAACCACCCCTGGAATGCCGATATTGTTTATTCTGTCAATCATCCCGCCAGGGTCCGGATGCAATTCGAGCAAGGCAGCTAAAAGCATGTCGCCTGCCGCTCCCATGTTGCACTCTATATACAAACTTCTCATCTAGGCCAAACCCTCCATTTTGTTGATCCTGCTTGCAATGAACCCTGCCCCAAAGCCGTTGTCAATATTCACCACTGCTATGCCAGACGAGCACGAATTCAACATCGCTAATAACGCAGACAAACCGCCAAAGTTTGCGCCATATCCAATGCTTGTGGGCACTGCGATAACAGGGCAGCTGACAAGCCCGCCAACCACGCTTGGCAAAGCCCCTTCCATTCCTGCCACTGCAATGACTACCCTTGCACCAGAGAGCACATAAAGCTTTGAAAGCAAGCGATGCAAACCCGCCACTCCAACGTCATAAAGCCTAGTGACATTGTTGCCAAGCGCTTCAGCAGTCAAGGCAGCCTCTTCGCAAACAGCCATATCGCTAGTGCCTCCGCTGGCTATGACAATCGAGCCCACAAGCTCTTTGCCAGCATTGCGGTTTACAATGCCCAACTGGGGCAATTCGTGGTACTCTAGATTGCAAGTTGCCCCCAATACCTCGGCTGCCTGGGCTGACAGCCTGGTCACAAGAATATCCTGCGCTCCACTATCTGCCAAATTCTTGACAATACCACAAATTTGCTCAGGGGTTTTCCCGCTCCCAAAAACCACCTCTCCTACCCCTTGGCGGATTGCGCGATGGTTGTCTACAACAGCATATCCTAAATCATCGAATGGGGCTTTTATCAACTTGTCAAGAGCAGCTTCTGGAGACAGGGCGCCTTCTTTTATAGATTTTAATAACTCTAATGTTTCTTTTTGATCCATTTAGCCTCCTAGCGCGGCTTCAAATCAAGCACCACATCGCCGAACAACAAAGAGAGAGAACTGTGGACCTCTGCGTACCTTGCAGCTACAGCTGGTATTTGCGAAGCAGGCATTTGCAGCTTCGCAGTGTCCCCCACAATCCTAGCCCTGAAATCCGTGAATCCCATCAGGGCCAATGCTTGCTCTGCTTTCTCAATTTTTTGCAACATCGCAGAGTCGATTGGCACGCCTGTCGGCAGCCTGGTGGCAAGGCACGCATATTCGGGCTTGTCCCATGTAAACAACTTTGCTGATTTTGAAAAGTTCCTGACTTGGTCTTTTGTAATCCCAGTTTCCCTCAAAGGGGAACGCACATCCATTTCTGAAAGAGCACGCATCCCGGGCCTGTCTGATTCATCATCGCTGGCGTTGCTGCCATCCATTATCACATTATAACCGTCTTCAGCAGCTTTTTTTTCAATTGCCTTAAACATCATCTGCTTGCAGTAATAGCAGCGTTCTTCACCATTTCCTTTCACCAACTCATTGGAAAGAATATCAACGGGAACAACATCCATAATTGCCCCAAGCTCTTCTGCCATTTTCAATGCGTCTTCAAGCTCAAACTGTGGTTGGAATTGGGATGCCACATAATAGGCTTTCACATCCACTCCGCTTTCAATCGCAGCATACAATAGATAACTTGAATCCACCCCTCCTGAGAAAGCAAGTACCGCCTTTGGGATTTCACTTAAGCATTCCTTCAAGACTTTTGGCACAACTGCATTTTTGTTTAAATCCATTTGAATCCTCCTATGCACACACTTATCCACTAGTGGCTGTATTAAAGTCACACCTTTTATTTGCACTTTATATCGAGTATAACAGAAAAGCGTGAAAGATACAGAGTTACTAAGAGAATATGCTAAAGTTGAAACTCAAAATTGCAAAAATCGAGAATTGTTTTCATTATTTTCAGTTTGCTCATACCTTTTTCGAGCAGAAAAATACGCCATTTATTTTTGCTGCACAATAAAGGCAACAAAAATTTCCTGTATACGACTGCCCGCCATGTGCTTCGCCCTGCTTGGAGACCAACCTTAACAGCTCGACAAAAACCTTTTTAAATTCTTGTCTTAGTTTATCCAATACTCATTTATTCTTCTCAGTAGTGGCATCGCTTCAGTTTTAACTTGAAAATTTTAGTAGAATTATTCGCATTTTTTCTTAATTTATGGCAATTGGCAACTTTAAGTTGCGTAATGCAAATGGAAATTGGTAGATAGCAATCGATAAGTGCTGTAGAATTCGTTGTAGCTATAATAGCAAAGGGGGCAAAAGAGATGAGTTTTTTGAGAATTTGAAGACCATCAGGAGAGAAAAAAATCTTTGTCAAGAGCAACTGGCAGAATTACTTAATGTATCGCGGCAAGCAGTTTCAAAATAGGAACAAGAATTCTATTGTACTTCCAAACAGTTAATTACTGTACAACATTTTTCTGGGCTTGAAAGCAGCACTAAGCATTTAAAATATGAAATAATAGCATATCTAGCACATTTGGCATTTAAAAATGATACATAGCACCTTTAATGTAAATGGTATGCATAGTTATGGTGCTTGATCTTTACTATGTTTATAATATTTGGCAGTAAAGTACTGCACAATAAAAGTCATGAATACCCAAGACAAGACATAAAATGTAGCCAGAATGTCTGCTTCTATCTCAGGTCTTGGAAGTGAAATAGTACAGTAGACCAAATAACTACCTCCAATGAAAGATGATCATGAATTCTAATTCAGTTAGCATAAAGATAACAATGTCCTTGTATCCTGTCAAACACAAAAACCATTACACATACAGGATAGGATTTGTTATTTATAACAGTTCAAGTGCAGCCATAGCTTCAGTACCAGAAATGCCTTTCATGAATATGCAACTCAAAGCTACAGTGCTGACTGACGAATCAGCATAGTCATTCCATCTCTTTTTGATGATAGGCACCAAATCATGTCAAAAATGAAGTAACCAAGACTATACGAGTGACGGACTAAAGTTGTAATGGGGTCACCTAGCGTGGAGAGCTTTGTTGGTTATGCTTTAATGCCCATCACACACAGGGGTAAAGGCAACAGTTCTATATTCTCACCAGGATCAGTCATAGGCCATGGTCCTAGGAGATGGCTGAAAGACAAGTGATGACTACAGCACGAAATGCTGTAGAAATCTGTAACAGCACTCCGCTTCTAGTGGGTATTTTCCGTCTCACAATAAAGCAAAAGGTACTCCATGACATAGTACTACCCAGAACTCTCAACATTAATACACCCATCATATGTCAATGTAGAAATAATTCACATAAGAATAACCGTTTATTTTTTATTTTGTAAATCCCATAATTTGGGTGCCCTTCTTACGGAAATAATGGACGGAAGTGCAAGCAAATCCAGAAAACACTCGTTACATAGTGACCATATTTGTTAAATGTCAAGTATCTGTTTCTCACAAAAAGAATGTATAAAATGATCCATGATTAGCGTTTATGGCTATGTTACACATAAATAACCTCACATAGTGGCCTCAGTCACATATTGATTACACTGATTTTACTATGCCATTTCAGCTGGTTTGAAAAACTGAGTAAAAGTGAATGCATCCAACTGAAGTGATGGTGGTATAAATAAGTGAACATACAGCAATAAGGGGCACGCAATTAT
>WRIE01000052.1 GCA_009782875.1 Eubacteriaceae bacterium
TTGGTCTCTAGTTATGTCGCTTGGATATTTATTTCTCATATAATGGTAAACAGCCTTTTTAGCGTTATTATACCATTTATCGACATTTATGGACATATTAAACAGCCTCTTAAACGCGCCAAGGCTTTCTTCGCAGTCCTGGGCAATGGTTACTTTGATGGCTACATCATCCTCAAAATAACTGAAGCTGATATCGCCAAAATGCCCGTCAGTAATGGCCATGGTTTTCCTGCTGTTGTTCGATCGCTCCTGCGTGGACGTTGGGAAGACAGTGCGCTTTCTGGCGTGCTGCTGTTTTTATCGCCATTGCTGCCGCATCCCGTCAGCAATGATTAACCGAACAGCAAAACCAGAATAATTGCCAGTTCTCTCTATTCTAGCGTTACTACAAGCCAATTAGCTCAAAATCAAGTTTTTGCACAGGCTTGCTTGCCATTGACTATCAAGGCAAGTGAGTGTATTCCGGGATAATGCTTTCTTGTTGACAAGTCCGCAAACGAATGGCTTTTGATATAGTCTTTTTTCTGGCCTTCTTTTAAAGAGATTTCTGAGATTTTAAAGATCTTCTGGCTTGTCTTTTTAGTTGCTTTCACAAAATCAATGCCATATTCAAGCCTTACTTTTGTCGACTGCTTGGCTTCAATGGAAAACGAGAAAACCAAGTTCCCTCCAATTGAAACAGGCACAGCTCCCAAGGAAAAACCATCTACTTCGACCATTCCTCCGCCACTATGCCCAAATAAAGATAACACTTCTTGGTTTCCTTTTTTTAGCAATGTTCTGCAACCATGTTTTATAATCCAATCAGTGTGCTTGTTATTGCCGAGCCAGTATTTCGCGAGTTCAACAACCAGGCCAGGATGTGTTTTTGATATGTCGTTAATATTATTGGCTACACTTTTTCTCACGTATGAAGAAAGGTCAGTTTTGAGCTGTTCGAGAATTGGCAGAATCGGCGACGGGTCTTTTTTAAAATCTGCCAGAGCGACTGCCCAAGGCAACTGCGGCCGGCAGCCCTCGCTTGAAAGCCTCCGCATGCTCATTGCTATGTTTTGACCAAGCATACATTTGCTCCATCATTTTCTGCCCATATTTGATAATAAAAGGCCTCACAGCCATCTCAGAAGAGGCATATTGAGTATATCGCTCCAATGCGCTAATTGATATATCCCAGTTTTCCTCATCAAGCCCAAAAACCTCAACAAAATCTGGAAAAACAGGACACAAAAAACCTTGATAACGCTCAGCCACTTTATCAATAATGCCAATTGCTGTTTCATAGCTGCTAGGCAAACATTTGCCCAAATTAATACAGACTTGCCTGCCTCTAGTTTTTAGCTCCAGCCCTTCCCACGATTCATCCATTGTAGACGAAATAAAGCGGTTGATATCAAATGGGCTGTATACGGATTTGAAGCATAGCGCAAATTCACGCAGCGAATCCTCGTTTAGTTTGTCCTTTAGCAATTCCGCCATTTGTCTCTCCTTCAAACTGTAGTTGCTTATTAACGAGGGCAATCCTGCCAAATCACTGGATTGTTGATGGGCAACACATCCACTATTAGTGGTGATACTTCATTTATTTGCCATAATTCGGATTATATCACAATTTTTTCTCTTCCACTAAAATTTCCGGTAAGCAGTTGAATTGACCCAGATTTTTCATATATCCAATATACTTCTATACTTCGCAATCTCGATACGGATAACATACGAAACCACAATACCACTTTCCATATTTGTCATCATTTGAATGAAATATAAATTAGGCTATTTTGATTAAATTGAATTGTGCGCCAATAGTTCATTTAATTTTCAAACCCAGTTAAATTGGCATTTCTATCAAAGCGCCATGGTATAATTTCACTAAAAACGGCTTGGAGGAACAATAATGGTCAAAGCATCAGTGTTGTACTATTCAAAGACAGGAAAAACAAAACAAATGGCAAACTACATTGCCCAGGGAATGTCCTCTGTGGAAGGCATTGAAGCGAGGTGCATCGACATCGAGGATATTGATGAGGAGTTTGTGAAGGAAAGCAAATGTGTCGTTTTAGGAGCGCCAACCTACCTGGCTGATGTTTGCGCAGCAGTACATAAGTGGCTGGAAGTGGATTCAGGCAAATACAACTTGGCAGGAAAGCTCGGCGGGGCTTTTGCTACTGCCAAATTTATATATGGAGGCTCTGAGCTCACAATTACCAGCATTTTGCATCGCATGCTTGTCAGGGGCATGCTGGCTTATTCCGGAGGTTCTTCATATGGAGCGCCCATCATTCATTTAGGCCCTGTAGCCATAGATCCGCAAATTGAGGAAAGCGAAGAAGTGTGCAAGATATACGGCGCCCGTTTAGCTGGCAAAACGCTCGAGTTGTTTGGTTAATTAGGTAATTAATAAACAAGCCCCTATGGTTTCTGGCTTTACAGGGGCTTGCTTTTTTCTATTCATGGTTGATATGGGCAAATCCTTGCTCGAAAATATCTTTCACATGGTCATCTGCAAGGGAGTAGTAGACTACTTTGCCCTGTTTGTCGAACTTCACCAAGTTTGCCATGCGCAGCGATTTTAGCTGGTGGGAGATAGCAGACTTGGTCATGTTTAGAAGCACCGCCAGATCACATACACACATCTCGCTGCAATTGAGCGCCCACATAATCCTGATCCTGGTAGGATCAGAAAACATCTTGTAAAGATTGGCAAGGCTGCGAGTGTCTGTATCCGCAGGCATCTTGCCCTTCACTTCCTCGACTATTTCCACATGGACAGCTTCACAATCGCATTGCAGGGTTGTTGGCAGATTTGGCGACTTGACTGTAGCTATTCTAACCACCTCTTTTCTTTAAGTGATCAATCATTCAATTATAATTAATTATATTCACCTTTTCCTTATTTGTCAAATTCAAAACAGCTATTGACAATCCTGCAAGGAGTGGATATAATATCATTGTTGAGCAATTATTCAACTATAATCAACTAAAACAAGGAGGCTGGCTAAAAATTATGAAGAAAACTTTTAAACTTATGGGTCTAGGTTGCGCCAACTGCGCATCAAAAATGGAAGACCGGATTGGAAAACTTGATGGCGTAAACAATGCGTCAGTGAATTTCGCCACTACAAAACTTGTTATTGAAGCTGAAGAGCTACTGATGGACAAAATTATCGAGTCAGCTAAGGATATTATAAAAAAGATAGAACCTGATGTAGTTATGCAAAAAGCATAGCAGGCAGGACAAGGATGCCTAATAAGGCATCCAAAAAAATAAAAATACAGTTGAATGATCATTCAATTGTATTTTGAGAGGCATTATTAATATGGGCAGGCTAAAACAACAATTGCTTCGCATAATACTAGCAAGCATTTTGCTAGTTACCGGTATTCTCATTAATACTGACAACACAACACTAGAACTTGCCATATTCTTGGCAAGCTATTTAATAGCTGGGGGGCAAGTCCTCATAAAGGCTGCAAGGTCAGTAATTGGCGGCGATGCGCTAAACGAGAACTTTTTAATGGCAATAGCCACAATTGGAGCGTTTTTTATTGGCGAGTATGTCGAAGGGGTTGCAGTAATGCTGTTTTACCTTGTTGGCGAGATGATGCAAAATTACGCAGTCGACAAATCGAGGCGGTCTATTGCCGACCTGATGGACATCCGGCCTGACTATGCCATTGTAAAATCGGGAAATGACCTGATAAGGACAGATCCCGATGAAGTGGCTGTTGGAGATATTATTGTAGTGAGCGCCGGCGAGCGCGTCCCCCTTGACGGGCTGGTCATTGAAGGAAATTGCATGCTTGACACTTCCGCCCTGACTGGGGAGCATGTCCCAAGAGAGGTTTTTGCCGGAGGAGAAGTTTTAAGCGGATGCATCAACTTGAATGGGCTGCTTTCCATTGAAGTGACAAAAGTGTATGAGGAATCGACAGTAAGCAAAATCCTCGATTTGGTGGAGAACGCCACATCAAAAAAAGCAAAAATGGAGAATTTTATCACCAAATTCGCCAAATACTACACACCTGTGGTAGCAATCCTTGCGGCTTTGATATCTGTCTGCCCGCCTTTGCTTGTTAGAGGGGCAACCTTCGCAGACTGGTTATACAGGGGTTTGACTTTTTTGGTTATCTCATGCCCATGCGCTTTGGTTATCTCTATCCCTCTCGGGTTCTTTGGAGGGATCGGCGGCGCGTCGGGCAAAGGCATCCTTATCAAGGGAAGCAACTACTTGGAATCCCTCTCAAAGCTGGACACTGTAGTATTTGACAAAACTGGCACCCTGACTAAAGGAGTCTTTGAAGTCCAAGAAATCCGAAGCTACTCGATGGACCCGGGCGATTTGCTGGATTATGCAGCCCATGCTGAGAGCTACTCAAATCATCCAATATCATTCTCGCTGCAAAAGGCTTATGGCAAACAGATAGGCAAGTCACGGATAAGCGGTTTTGAAGAAAACGCTGGCCATGGTGTCAAGTGTTTAGTTGACGGCAAAACTGTGCTGGCAGGAAACAGAAAGCTGATGGCTACGATGGGCATCAACTGCCCTGATGAAGAGCATATTGGCACTCTTGTCTTTGTTGCCGTGGATGGAAGCTGCTGCGGAAGCATCATAATAGCTGACGAGGTAAAAGAAGACTCAAAAGAAGCTATTGCCACTCTTAAGAGCATTGGAATCAAGAAAACTGTTATGCTGACAGGAGATGCTAAGAATGTTGGAGAGAATGTGGCAGATTTACTCGGGATAGACATTGCTTTCACTGAGTTGCTGCCAGAGGGCAAAGTAGAGATCCTTGAGCGGCTATTGGCAGAACAAGGCCAAACTGCTGCATTAGCGTTTGTTGGAGACGGGTTGAATGACGCTCCAGTCCTTGCCAGGGCTGATGTAGGCATTGCAATGGGCGGACTCGGCTCAGATGCGGCAATTGAAGCTGCAGATGTGGTTATTATGACTGATGAGCCATCAAAAATAACTGCCAGCATAAAAATTGCTAAGAAAACCATGGGGATAGTAAAGCAAAATGTAGTTTTTTCACTTGTGGTCAAATTTGCAGTCCTTGCGCTCGCCACCTTGGGGTTAGCATCCATGTGGGCTGGCGTGCTAGCTGATGTAGGCGTCACAGTGATTGCAGTGCTAAACTCCATGAGAGCGCTAAGCACAAAAAACATTTAACCCGAAATCAAACTTTCAAGCTAAGCGTTCTAGCAACCATCATCTCTTCTGTGAAACAGGATCCCAACATCACTAGTCAGGATTAGACAAATTTGGGCAGATCCGAGAAGGTTGAGTTAACAATTGCCGCTTTGAGAATTGGACGGTGAAATGCAGTTTCAAAGGAATCAAAAGGGCTTATCTGTTAATCTTAAAAGACCTGCGCTAAATCTCTGGGTCTTCTGTGACGATGAAGCCATTGCAGATAGCTTGTCCATACAGAAACAAACTCCATACTAAAAAAGTACGCAGAGTAAACAGTTTTTCTAACGCCATCTGTGTGATGATGGATTCACTGGCAAACTTTGAACACCCCGACTGGAAGCGCTGAATGGATAGAAGAACTGCGCGCCTGAGTTGTAAAAAAACAGAAATCCGAGTGAGGCTCATAATCAAACCGTCGCTCGGATTTCTTTCGGTTATATGCTTTTGGGTTCGGTGGTTTGCGTGTCACTGGGTTTATTCCACCCCAGTTTCCGCGTTGCTTTGCGTGGTATCCACGCTGCTCCCGCTTGGAGCGTTTTTCAAGCGGAATGTATGGTTGTTTCATGACAACACCTCCTACACCCCTATTGTAGCACGTTGCAAGAGAAAAGCCACAACGGGAACAATCGCTTTTACCCTGGCAAACAAATCAAGTTTAAAAGCGCCCAGTTTTATCGAGAAGAACAAGGCAATACAAAATGCAAACCGAAGTAATCCGTTCAATATAACTCCGGATTATTTAATCGCTTTTGTTATTATGCAATTCTGCCATTGCGGACCCTTTTGTTCCGAGGTGCCGTCCTTGTCCATGTGTGGTGTTACCTCATAAATGAATCTGCAACTTCCGACAAGCTGCTTGAAAAAATATGCCATTTTAAGCGGAATACAACAATTAAACCGTTGAAATATGTTGTAAATGCACTTAATCTATATCGACAACTTCATCGCCACATCGTACATCGTATTGTCGAATGAATTATCCATTTCTACAGCGCTTGAGAGCGGAGTTGCGATGTATTCGCCCTTCCTGTAGCACACAGCCACATTGTAGATGCCTGCGACTGCAAGATCCACAGAATAAGCCCCCATCATCGATGCAAGTATCCTGTCAAAAGCGCTTGGAGACCCGCCCCTTTGAATGTAGCCCAGCCTAGTTGTCCTAACAACCACATCAATTGATTTCTCCAACTGGCGGCAAAGCTCATCCATATTCCCTGCCCCCTCGGCGTAAACGATAATACTGTGGAGTTTGCGCCGGTTTTTTCCGCGCAAAATGGTGTCTACGACCTCTTGGATTGATGTCTTGGCCTCAGGGACCATTATCACTTCAGCCCCTCCTGCCAACCCTGCATGCAAAGCTATTTTCCCACAGTCCCTCCCCATAACCTCTACCACATCAACCCGGTCATTTGAGAAAGATGTGTCGCGGATCTTTGATATCGCTTCTACAGCAGTGTTAAGCGCCGTATCAAAACCAATTGAATAGTCGCTCGAGGCTACATCGTTGTCAATCGTGGCAGGAATTGTTATAACCTTCACACCTACCTTGCTCAGCTCATTTGCTCCCCTGTATGTGCCATCCCCTCCTATTGCTACAAGGCAGTCAATGTTATACATCTCTAAAATCTCTTTCGCCCTTAAAACGCCTTTTCTGGAGCGGATCTCATTAGAACGCGCAGTACGCAGCATTGTGCCCCCACGTTGAATTATATCAGCGACATCCTGGACGTTGATTGGGGCAATATCTTCATTGAGCAGGCCAACATATCCAGACCTGATGCCAATAGGCTCAATTCCGGCTGATATCGCGCTGCGGGCTATTGCGCGGATTGCCGCATTCATCCCAGGGCTGTCTCCCCCGCTTGTCAAAACTCCCAGCTTCATAAATCCCCCATATTTATACTAATAATGATTTCAATTAATAACCGCTAAACATGCTATTTCCACATTGATTATCTGCAGGCTTGATAAATACGCAGATCCACACCTGCACACAGGCGTTGCAGAGCGGCTAAACAACCTTGAAAAGGCAATTTGCAATTTGGCTAAGAAGCACCCTTACCATCGCAAAGTGTTTTTTCACATAATAAAAAAGGAACTGCAAAACATATTTAAGTAAGAGGCAATATTAATTGGCTCTATTACATTTGGATTACCAATATATTATAACCCGTCAACGACTGCAACCATAGAACAAAAAGACTACTATTTCGCAGAGGCAATAGGCGCTAGAGGCGGATTATGTATTTAATCAGCCCCATAAATGCGGGTAAACCTAGGCGCAGCAAGCGGCACAAATCATATACTTTGCTCTCTGTTGTTGATTTGCTGTTATTGGAAAGACGGCTTTGGTTTGCGCAACGCATTTTTTTTTCAGCGCATTTCCTGCTAATATTTCTTTCAATAAACATTAAGAACGAGCGCCTTTTAAGCCCTATAGCTATAATGTGCAAAAGAGATTCAATTCCAATGCGCAATCATGTATAATTGCAGGCAATATTGCTCAATAAGGATGCAGGAATGAAAAAAAACTACCACCCCTATGCGATGACAACCATAATATGCTGGTCATTTGGATACGTCTTCACACGTTATGCGCTACGTTATGTGTCTGCTTTGCCTTTAGGGTTTTTGAGATACTTCTTCGCATCCATTGCCCTTGGTATTGTAGCGCTAGCCTACAAGATTAAACCGCCGAAAGGCCGGGACTTGGCATTTGTGGCTTTAGCGGGAATATGCGGCTTTTTTATGTACATGGTAACCATTAACCAAGGCAATGCTACTGTCCCAGCCTCCGAGAGCAGTGTGATTATCGCTACAGCTCCTGCAATAACAGCGATAATAGCTAGATTCGCATTTGGCGAGTTTCTGAATAAAAGGCAAGTATCAGCGATTATCCTCCAATTTGCAGGAGTTATGGTTGTCATGGACACCTACAGCGGATTTGTCCCGTCAAAAGGTTACGTGATGCTGCTTGGGGCTGCATGCTTGATTTCTGTTTACAATGCCCTGCAAAGAGATCTGACTAAAAGGCACAACTCATTGGATATGACAATTTACAGCATTTTCTTTGGCGAAGCCGCCCTTTGCTTATTTGCGCCAATGGCTCTAAGGGAGCTGCCGGGAATTGGGCTGCAGGCTTGGGCAACAATTGTGTTTCTGGGTGTTTTTTCCAGCGGGCTGGCATATGCCTCATGGGCAAAAGCGTTGTCAATAGCAAATAAAGCTGCTTCAGTGGCTAACTACATGTTCTTGACTCCATTTGTTACAAGCATCCTTGGATTCCTGCTTCTTGGGGAGGTTCCATCAAAGCCCACACTCATTGGGGGAGGCATTATCCTGGTTGGCATGCTGTTTTTCAACTACAATCCGAAAGAACAGGCAAGCAATGCGGATAGCAATGCCAACTGAACAGAATCCGGCAGTGTATAATACAAAAGCGCCCGCTCCTAAATAATTTTGGAACGGGCTTGCATTAGCTATTTTTCAAAAATCGTCCAGGCTAAATTTGGCACTAATGCGTTTTTCATGTTTTCTGGGAGATCCCATTCTGTGTCTTCCATTAATTCTTGGACCAAATCGTCAATTGTGTATTCCATTTGCAATCTTCTCCTTACTTCCTTCCATATTCGTGGGCAAAGTTGAACACATCCAGCATATTCTGGTTGATATCACCTTTGCAGACCCACATCTTGTTTGTTGTAAACATGAATCCGCCTCCGGGAGCGACTTCGTCAATAACCCTTTTGGCATAGTCAATGACTTTGTCCTTTGTCTGGAGTTTTAGATTCTGCAACAATGCGCCGCCAGTCAAAACTTGGTGGTGCCCAATTATCTTGTTGAGCTCAAATATGTCGTCGTCATCTACCATTACAACAACACTGTCTTTGGGGATATCAAGGAAAGAGTCGATAACCGGCATCCAATTGTTTTCCAAGCTCATATAGGTTTTGTTCCCTGCATTAGAAATATTGGTTATCATCTCCTTGAAATAAGGGAAGAAGAATTCTTTGTATTGGCCTTTGTTCATGTATGGGGCTATATGGGGCATATAAGAAGCATAGACGTTGGACAATTCAAGGTTGTCAAAATGGTTTGAGCGAGTCCTGAAGAGCATTTCGATAGCGTCTTTGAACAGTTTGGGGTTTCTGCGCAAATCAGTCAAAGTCCCGGCAAACCCCCTTAAGCGGTCAAAGACATAATCAGCGGGATGGGAAAATCGCGGGAGCCCTCCCGGCCAAAGCAAGAAACCCAAGTCTTCACATACATTTGCCAATACTTTGTTGAAATTGCTCATAGGCCTGCTCGCAGCTTCCTCTACTACAACTTTCAAGCTGTCAATCGCCCCTTGCTTGTCTTCAAAGAGCTGTGGATACTTGCGGGCAAGCAGAGTGCCTTTCATGAACTTTTCATAGTCTTCGATTAACAGCGGGTATTCGTCAGCTTTCATTGTGGGCTTTTGAAGATGCTGCAGGGTCACGCCGTCAGGCGCCAAAAATGTCTCTGTCCTCCTGCCTAAGGCTTCATGGGTTCTGGGCGATCCGCTAAAACCGAGCCAGCCTACATCCAAACGGGTTGCGCTTGGCAACGACCTTAATACTTTCTCCAGCTTCTCATCATCACTATCAGCCTCTTGGAATGTCATCCCTGCAAAGTCAAGGATAGCGTTGCCGCAAAAAGACAAGTTAGGTATGTACTCAGTTTCAATATGGCTACACGCATTCCATACTAATTCGCGTTTTTGTGCTAATACTTGATCTGGCGCCATTTACAGTCCTCCCTTATATTGGTCATATTAGTTTAGCACAATCGTATCACAACACAATTATTGAAGGCAAGAGATAAATACCAATATCACAGCTAAAGAGCCGAGGATCATAAACATTTCAGAGCTTGATTCAAGATTGGCATCGAAAAACATATTTCAAGCACGAACCACAAGGGGCACGCCTAGGGCGGAGGAGGATAGCCACCGAGTGAAGCAATCCATGTCTTTAGGGATTATGATGAGGAGTGCATGCAACAGAACCAAAGCTGCAATACTCCATTTCGGTGCACTATGCCAGGAAATTTAGCGGCGGCTACGTCTTTCCATGAAAGGCCATGAATCTTTATCAAAACATCCACGTGTCGAATATTTGGTTGTATTTGTCCAAATACCGTTGTATGCTATTTCTGTGGTGACCCAATAAACATCAATATTGTCAACTTGGTTTCAATTTCTGAGGCTAGCCAGAATTTTTCTAAAGTGGCACTGCTTGTTGACGATAAGGGAACAGATATCATACTAAAAAAACAATGTCCCTCGCTATGTCCTTGTGGATTACAGCCTTTTCAGCGAGAATGCCGTTGCGGACGACAAGGATGTTGGCATAGATGGCCATACGCATTTTAGAATTGGCCAGATGACCATATTAAGCAAATACCAAGCTTGGATTAGTATCCTTGATAGCTTATTTTGACCACAGCAGTCCCATAAAAAACAGGAAATGGCAAAGAGGCAATATCTATGAGCAACGTTTTTATTGTATACGCGCATCCAAGCGAAGACTCGTTCACCAGGCATGTGCGTGAAAGTTTTATTAAGGGGCTGCAAGCCTCCGGGCATTCCTATGTGCTGTCTGATTGGTATAAAATGGGATTCCAAACAGACATAAGCGAAAAAGAATACCTGAGGGAAGCGAACTATAACATCGAAGCCCCTTTGCCGGACGAAGTACTCATCGAACAGGGCAAGATTAATTCAAGTGACGCAATAGCATTCATTTATCCTGTTTTCTGGACAGAGGCACCGGCAAAATTAGTAGGTTGGTTCGACAGGGTATGGAACCCGCCTGGAAAGCCGAACAAGGGGACACTCCTGCTGGACGCGACTTGCGCGGCAGCAGACATAGCCTTTCCGCAGGACATCAACATTTTGAACGAGGCCCGTTTAATCCATCTCAGCATGGAGGGCGGCTATTCAAGGCTCGAGAAATTCTCGTTCGACGCTTTCAACGAGTCCACAGGCCTCATTGGCGTAGTAGAGGGGTTTAGAAGCCGCAACGGGCACTACCCGGAGAGGGTTCTTGCCGACAAGATCTTCCGCAACCGCGCCAACCTCGAATATTGCAGCAAAAGGGGAATCAGGCTTCCCGAGCCAAGGCTTAGCCGGCCGCAAGCCAGCGGAGAAGTGAAAAAAGAGCAAAAGCGCATAGAGCGCACAAGCATGTGCGACCGCAACGAGGTTGAGGGCGTGTTTGGGACCGGAAAAACCTCGTACGGCCTTGAGCGGGTCCCTGCCCGCCTGGAAGTGACAACAATGGATTCGGCGGGTATGTCGCTGGTGGTGATGAACTTGTGGAAGGCGCTAGGCAAGCTGCTAAACGCGCCAGTGCCTGAACCAGGCTGACGAGGTTTATTAGATATCCATGATGTGAAAAAAGCTGCTAAAAAAATAGGCGACAGGAGGATTTGCAGCCATTACATTGGAATTATTCTTTCTACGCTGCAGATGCAGCTCTTGTTTTGGTTGGAAGAAAGCAAGTAATTGGATAAATAATTCAGATTTGCCAAGCATCGGAGATTTTTGAACACATGCACCCTTCAGCACTGACATCGCCTTGCTAGGCCGTTGGAATTACGAATAACTGCAGTGGCGCTGCCTCCAGTTTTGAGCGCAACCAAAGAAGCCGCCCTAAAACAGGCAAACCAGCATGAACCACAGGGGGCGGTGGAAGACAGCGACCAAGCGAAGCAATCCATGTCTTTAGTGGATACATGCTCTATTCGCGTATGCAACAGACCTTTAGCCAATACATCTACATGGAAAGCATTAGGTTGTATTTGTCCTAATCTCATTGTATACTAACGCAGAGGTGATTTTATGAAGATCAATATCGAAAACTTGGTTTCAATTTCTGATGCCAACCAGAATTTTTCCAAAGTGGCACGGCTTGTTGACGAAAAGGGAACAGCTATCATTCTCAAAAACAATGTCCCTCGTTATGTCCTTGTGGATTTCAGCTTATTCAGCGAGAATGCTGATGCAGATGACAATGACGTCGACATCGCAGCTACACGAATTTTAGCGAAGCACATTAAAGCATTTGAAGAATTGGCCAGATGATCACACTAAGCAAAGACCAAGTCAAACAGCTTCATAAAATGTTGCTGGATGCCACGGGCGGTTTGGATGGAATCCGGGAGGAGGCGCTTCTTGAATCCGCCCTTGCTTTGCCTTTCCAGACTTTTGACAACGTAGAATTGTACCCATCCACGGCAGCAAAGATTGCGCGGATGACATATTCCCTCGTCTGCAACCATCTTTTGTAGATGGGAATAAACGTATTGGCACCTATTGATGCTAGTATTATTAGAATTAAACCATATTGAGGCTAATTTTACGGACGAAGATGTAATTCATATTGGTTTGGAACTTGCAAATGGAAGAATGGACGACAAACAGCTACTTGATATCATTCTAGACCATTCTGAATAGGCATAGATAGTTTCACTATGAAGACTGGCTTCATTCCAAAGCACATTGGGTGATTTTATCGCTCATAATTCCCTGCTGTCCATGTTCAAGCAGGCTCTAACACTATAGGCCGACTTACCGATAAGCTTCAAAAGACCAGGCTGCTAGGATTGTATGGCTGTCGCCTTTGCACATAAGAAAAAATCTACTTGTGGTACATCTGGTTGTTGTTGATTTTGAACGCGCGGTAAATCTGCTCCAGCAGGACTAGCCTAAAAAGCTGGTGCGGGAATGTCATTTTTGAAAAAGAGACAGCTATATCGCAGTTGCCAACCATTTCACGATCAAGCCCGTTAGAGCCCCCAATAATAAAACACATATTGGAGCTTTTGTTTACATACACATCTTTTAGCATAGCTGCAAATTGGAGGCTGTCCATTTGTTTTCCCTCTATGTCAAGGGCAATTGAGTACTCCTTGTCTTGAATGGATGCTAAAAGAGCCTTGGACTCCTCAAAAGATGATTCAACCCCCTCCTTATTTGATTCCTTGGTTTCTACCACTTGGATTTTGTCAAACTTGGATATGCGGGCTAAATAATCAGCTATCCCTTCCCTGATGTATCCTTCTTTTATCTTGCCTACAGCTAGAACCCTAATCATCTCAACCTTCTTCCAAAGAAATTTTACCAGACTAAATCCCATGCCATAGCCAATTGGGAAAAGATATACAAATCATTGAATGCTCAACAATTGTCTACCCGTTCTTTTGATGCACTGGAAAGAAATACTACAAACCGCCTGCTTGTTGCTAAAGATTAGCAGATGTGGTCTAATATTGTTGTTAAGAAAATTTTTAAGGAGTGTTTTAATATGATAGAGCCGTATCTCAATTTCGAAGGAAAAGCCCAACAAGCCATTGACTTGTATGAAGCAGTATTTCAAGGCACAAACAAAGAGATAACTAAGGTGTCCGACATGCCGCAAAACCTTGAATATCCTTTCCCTGAAGAAATGATGGACCTCATAGCCCATGGCAAACTCGACATCCAGGGAACAACGCTCCACTTCAGCGACATGCAACCCGATGTTCATGATGACGGAAAGATATCCTTGTATGTACAGACTGGCAGCCCAGAACAATTAATGGAAATTTATAACAAACTTCTTGAAGGCGGCGAGACGCGCATGGAGCCGATGGAGCAGTCTTACGCAAAATTGTTTGCTTGGGTCAAAGACCAGTTCGGGATCGATTGGCAGCTTGCCTGCGAATAACCCTCCCAGATTTGCCGCATTTGGCCTGCAAATTGAGCTTGATGTATTGCAGCACATATTCAAGCTTGTCGGTGGCTCTATGAATGGTTAGAGGCACTGAGGCGCATCCTCATCTTATGCCAAGATTAAAGAAAAATGGATTTTATTTATGGCTGTGTGTTAAGCAACTTCTAGATTGGCTCCTTTTGCTGATCCAATTATCAATAGTTCAATTATACATCTTTCGAGATTCTTGTCTCTATTGGGAGCTGCGTCGCCAAAAATCTCCAGCTGGATTCCTTGACACCCAAGTTTTACAACTTGTATTCATTTCTGCTAGATAGCCTCAAAGAACCTCTCTTTGCTCTTATAATGCTTAGAGAAGGGAGATGGCTATCGTTTCCCAATTCTTCCCGAATCATTTGCAAAAACTGAGAGGAAACAACACAATGGGATCTAGCGGAAAAAAACTATGTATTTTATTAGGTTTAAGTTGGATATTCCAAGCTGCAACTTCACTTGCCGGAGCGACTATTGGCATAAGCAAATTCACTGACACAAGCGATATGCAGACAATAGCCTATAATATCGACCATGTCTATATTGGAATCTTTTTTCAACTCATAGCGACTCTTGTTTTTATCGTTCTAACAGTAACGCTTTACCAAGCAAGCAAAGGCACCAATGAGACAGTTGCAAGGATCGCTTCATGTTTATATTTATTAAGGGCAGCGATCCATACTGTTGGCCAAATAATCGTATATGCTTTTGCCCAAGTTAGCCTGGGATACTCCGAAAGCGGAGGCAGTGTACTGGTTTCATTAGGCAACTTGCTTGCCCAAACAAGAAATTTCACAGAACATGTTTCTTTGATTCCCTTTGGTATTGGAGCCGCGCTGTTTTACTACTTGATTATGAGGGCAGGTATTATCCCCGCATGGCTTGGGTTTTGGGGGATAGTTTCTGTCTTGTTCATTAGCTTCAACTCGCTGCTTCATATATTAGGAATTTACTATCCGATTGAGCTTTCTATCCTTTATATTCCATGGGAATGGGCAGCAGGGGTGTATGTCTTTGCTAAAGGTTTGAATGAGCCGCCAGAAGCCCAGTTCAATGACTAATAATTTGCATGCTAGCTTTCAAACTCATTTTAGCAGTCCTTTGGAACTGCATAACAGCTGCCAAAAGCGCTAGAACAACAAAATAACCTAAAAGACGGATAATAGTGGAGCGAAAGATGGCCTACGTCATCCCCAGCTTCTCTAAAAACAGCCGGTTTCTTTTTAGCTAGATAATAAATAAACCAAATAAGGGATAAATGGCTTAAAATAAGCGTTTGTCCCGTTTTTTATGCTTGGTTGCCATTCTTAGAAGCAATCCCTTAATCATATATTTCATTAGGGGGTTGCAATGAATGAAAAAAACAAAATCGTGCTTCCTGAAGAAACCCAGAAAAGAATTCTTGCTTTCTTCCTAAAGACATCGATGCCGAGAATCATCAAGCAGGAAAATGATAAAAAAACTCTGTCCGAAAAGAAAGGACAGAATGAAAAATGAAGACCGCCATTTATGTGCGAGTTAGCACAGACGAGCAAGCCAAAGAAGGATACTCAATTAGAGCCCAAATTGAAAAGCTTAAAAGCTTTATCAAGGTTAAGGATTGGAGCTTTTACAAAGTTTATGCCGATGAAGGCATAAGCGGGAAGAATATCAAAGACCGACCAGCGATTAATGAAATGATTGAGGACATCAAAGCGGGCAATGTAGACAATGTTTTAGTTTACAAGATTGACCGCTTGACAAGAAGCACGAGGGATTTAATCGAGTTGACCGATATTTTCAAAGCGACTGGTTGCTCTTTCAACTCGGTTATGGAAAGCATCGACACTGCCACCGCATCAGGAAGGATGTTTTTAAAGATAATCGGCATCTTTGCCGAGTTTGAACGGGAAAACATCGCTGAAAGAATCACGTTAGCTGCCGAGAAAAAAGCCCGGGAAGGATATTCCTTAGGCTATTTTACGGCTTCATATGGCTATGACAAAGCTGGCAAAGACAAAATCCAGACAATTAACCTTGAAGAAGCAAAAATCGTCAAAGAAATATTTGCAATGTATGTTGAAGGCAATATGTCACAAAACGCTATTACCAAGAATTTAAACAAGCGGGGCATCAAGCCAAAATTATCAGAAACTTGGTGTGCAGAAAGTGTCCGGGGAGTGCTTAGAAACACTAATTACATTGGCAAAGTCCGTTATTCTTTAAATAACGAGGAACGTTATTTTGAAGCCGATGGGAAACATGAGCCGATTATCGACGAGGAAGTTTTTTTGCAAGCCCAAAGCAAGATGGTAAGAATCCAAAAGAAAATGCCGACTAAAAGACCAAAAGAAGCCAGCTTTTTCAGTGGAACTATTTACTGTGGCAAATGTGGGACAAAGCTTGTAACCCATAATTACTATATAACAACCAAGAAAGGGGAAGGATTAGTCCGGGGCGGTTACCGTTGCCCAAATCACAATAAGGGCTTGTGTACAATCGGCAGGATTAGCCACCGCAAAGTTGAAAGGGCTTTCCAGGATTACATAGATGGCATTGAGGACTTGACTGCGATTGATGATGAAATGTTAGAGCAAGAAAACAAGCAAGATAAAATCAATGCCTTGCTTCGTGAAGAAGCAGAAAAAGCGATAGCCAAGATTGAAAAAAAAGAAAGAGATGTGATGAACCTTTATCTTGAAGAGCAACTTACATTTGCCCAATATTCGGAAATGACAAAAAAACTGGCTGATGATAAAGCGTTTCATACCCAGCAGTTAAGCAATATCCCCTCGGAAACAAAAGAAGATATTCGCATAACAAAAGTTGATGTAATCACTAATTTTCAAATGAACTGGCAAAATTTAACTGATACTGAAAAGCTATTGTTTGTCCAAGACTGTATCGAAAAAATCACTGTAATCAGAGGGGAAAAACAAGAAGCAGTTATTAAAGGGGTAGATTTTTATTGATTTTTTGTCAAAGTATAAAGATGGAGATTTTTTCAAAGAAAAAATACAATCTGGCTTTGACAAAATAAACATAAAATATAATGTATTTGGTGGGATTGGAGCAATGCAAATTGAGCCAATCCCGCTAGTAGTAATATTAGTCATCGCTAAGGGTTATCGAAAAGTAGTGTCTTTTCAATAACCTTTTTTCAATTATCGCTCTGCTTGTTTTGTCAAAGCGGACAGTATTTTTCAAAGGGAGCGAAAAATCTGCGTCCTTGGTCTTTGACAAAACATTAGTATGCCTTGTCCTATCAAAATGCCAAAAATGATATTTGCCTATAAAAAAGGCTCTCATTTTTCTTCTTTAATGGATTTTTTGAATCAAAAATAACTGAAATTTGAAATTTTCAATCAATTTCGTGATACTTGCCCATAGTTTTCAAAACTGGGCTTTTATCCGTCTTTTGATAGTTCAATCATGCCTTTTTGCCCGCTTTTTTCCGCTTCTGCCCCCGTTACCAACCTGTACTAACAAGGCAACCCCCTGCATATAATTAACCATACCCCCGAAAAACCGCTTGCCTAAGCCAAACTAACTACAAGTGGAAGTATAGTGTAGGCTCATAAATCACCCTACACTATACTTCCACTACGTTTAGTGCACTTTGTAGTAGTTAGTTTGGTGGTTTGGGTGGGGGGTTAGGGGGAGGAGGTAGTTAGTTAGTAGGTTGGTGGGGGTTAGGTTAGGTGGTGGGGGTAGAGAGAGGAAGTTAAGGGAAGGAAGGGAAAAGAGATGAAGGAAAAGGAAGTGTTGGGCATGGTTGTTACAGAGCGGGATTTAATTGTGTTGTGGGTGGTTCATAAGTTTAGGTTTGTTTTAGGGAGGCATATCAGAGTTTTGGCAGGCTTTGCATCGGCACGAGTGGCAGACAGGCGGTTAAAGCTTTTAATTGATGCCGGTTATTTGTCAAGACAGAAATATTTTTATGGGATGCCTTATCTTTATTCATTGACCCATAAAGGCAGGATTATGCTTTCAGTAAATAAGCGGGAAGATAAAATTAGAGTCGCCCAGATTTCGCATGATATTCATGTAATCGAGGCGGTTATATTTTATCGGGATAAATACAATCTTGAATTGTCTGATATCACAAGCAATAAAGAGCTTAACATCATTGATGGCTTTGGCAACCGGAGGCATCACCCGGATTTTGTTTTTATTCATGAAGGCGAAAAATATGGCGTTGAAATTGAATTGACCCCCAAGGATAAAAAAAGGCTTGACAAGAATATCAGCGACAACTATGAGAGCTTTGATTACCAAATATGGATAACCAACAATAACAAGGCATATTCATTAATCACAAATTACTTTGACACATATCCTAATATTGTGTTGTTGCGATTGGAAGAAGTGAAAAAGTATGTGGAGGATAGATACAATTAGTATTTTTGTAATCGTCGTTGTTACCATTCTTTTTATTGGTTTAGTGAAACTCATTCAAAAGGTGCGTTCCCCGAATCATGGCATCTTTGACTTTAAGCGGGATTATGATTCGGCGAGCGACAATCCCGAGTTTGAGGAAATGGCTGGCGAAGATGAAAGCACTTATCTGGGAAAATCAAACAACAACAAAAATGTCTGGGTTAAGAACAATGCAAGGCACGTCTTTATTTGCGGGACTACGGGAAGCGGTAAAACAATCGCCTTGTCGAATTTCATCAAAAGCGGTTCCACTTATGGCTACCCGATGCTTCTTGTTGATGGCAAAGGTGATACTGATTCCGGTTCAGTCTTGGAAATCACAAAAAAGCTATGCAAGAATAAAAAGTTGTATGTCATCAATCTTAATGACCCAGAAAATAGTGATAAATATAACCCATTCCAGAATACCAATGTTGATATCATCAAAGATATGCTTATTAACATGACGAACTGGTCTGAGGAGCATTACAAGTACAATACCGAGCGGTATATTGCCCGGCTTTGCCATTTGTTAGAGCTAAAGAAAATAGACATCGCCTTCGATAGTTTAACCGAATACTTATGGACTGATGCATTTGTCAAACTTAGTTTATCGCTTGAAAAAGAAAAACTGATAACCAAGGCGGAACATTTAGAGAATGTCGAACTGTCAAAAACTAGCGGGAAAATAGCCGAGAGTGCTTCAGCAAGGTTTGCAACAATCCGGGATAGCGCTTTAGGGCAGATATTTGATGCTTCGGGGATTGATATTTATTCGGCTTTGAAAGAAAATGCCGTGATATTGTTTGTTTTAAATCCGTTAGTCTATCCGGAAATGTCGCCTTTGATTGGGAATTTGGTTGTCATCGATAGCAAGAAGGCAGTCAGCAATTTCTTTAGCGATAAAAAGAGCAGGATTTTCTATCTTCTTGATGAGATTAGTTCCTATGCCAATGTTTCACTGCTTGATTTAGTCAATAAGTCAAGGTCGGCTAATGTCACTTGCGTGTTGGCAACCCAGAGCATTTCTGATTTAGACAAGGTTTCAAGCGAGTTTAAGGAACAGATAATAGAAAACTGCAACAACTATATATTCTTAAGGCAAAACAGCCCCGTAAACGCCAATTATCTGGCTGATGTACTCGGCACAAGAGAAACCATGCAAGCTACATACCAAATCAGGGAAGAAGCCGGAGAAGCCAAAAGCACGGAATTGGGTTCTTTGCGGAAAGTCCATGAGTATCTTTATCATCCTAATGAAATCAAGACCTTGAAAATAGGCAATGCCATTTATTTATCCCGTGATGAAATGGTTCATACGAAGGTAAAAATCTTCAAATCATTTTAAGGAGCATAGTTTTGATTAATCTTGATAAATATGTTATTTGCTTTGTATGGTTTTTCTTTTACTTTTTTGTGTTTTTTTTGATTTTTGACAGTGTCTTTATTGTTTTCGTATTATTTTATTTAGCAATTCTTTTCTCTTTTACTGAAAAAGCGGAAATACTTTGGCGTTTTATCATCGGGGTGCGACCGCTTCGGACATTAAAGGAAAAAGAAAGGCTTGAACCAATTTTTGAGGCAGTGAAAAAGAACTCACGTTATCGGAGTAAGACCAGGTGGGCTAAACTATTTATCCAGGAAACGATGGAAATAAACGCTTTCGCTTTTGGGTGGGAAACAGTGGTCTTGACAAGGGGGAGCATTGAACTGCTTAATGATGAATGTTTATCCGGACTTATTGCCCACGAACTCGGACATCATGCCAATGGCGATGCCAGTTTATCTTTGACTGAAGCGGTTGGCAATATCGTGGTTAGTTTGTTTTTAATGTTGCTTAGGTTCATAGCTTCATACATAAAACCTTTCAACCTTATTTATAAGCCGATTGAGTTTCTTAATGATCTGCTAAAGATGGCAGTTAGGCGGGAAGCAGAATATATGGCAGATAAATATGCTTTTGATTCTAAATATGGGGAAGAATTGAAAGAAGCTTTATATCAGCTTTATTCGTTTACGATAGAAAAGCCCGGAAGCATCAAAGAGCAAATTAAAAGGACACACCCTCCGCTTACAATGAGGATTGCATGGCTTGAAGCAATGAAGTCAAGTTTCTAAAAAAAAACAGATAGAAATCTGTAAACGCTTTAGTATAGCAATACTAAATACTAACTTTTTGTAATTTGCGTTTTAATATAAATCTGCTAATAAATCCGGACACTAGAAGAGTAATCAGGGGAAATCCCAGCCATACCGTTATGTCATGTAAAGCCACTCCTATAAAAACAATAGCTATCCATAATTTTGGCAATAATAATTTTAGTTCTGCTAAATCATCTTGTGCTATTGATTTTGCACCATTACCAAAACATATATTAATAACAATTAATGTAATGACTATAGGTGCAATTAAATTAAAAATCATCATAACTCCATTGATTATTTGACTTAGTCCGCCATATAATTCATGAGTATTTCCAAAAGTAGCTTCTCCCCAATTAGTGCCTTCAATGACAAAGTTTGATATTATAACCAAAAAAAATGAGCTTATCAAGTAGATTAGCGTGTATAAACCAACAAATTCTATCATTTTGTAAAGAACGCTAACTGTGTTTGTATCTTCTTTCATTGCTCCTCACCTCCTTTCACGATTTGGATTGTTTTGCAAGACCAGAATCCCCCTGTAAGGTTCTGTTTTATATTGTGCTAAATGTGTGAATCTCAAATTTAGTAGGAACTTTCCAAAAATAATGCTGCTTTGCCATAAATAGAGTTTTAAATTTTGCTGAGCACTTATTACACTTGTATTTATATTTTATCGCTGCCTGTACGGGCGAGACTGCGAACGATGTTAAAATGCTCAGAACTAGCATTATGCAAACAAATATGTGTAACAATTTATTTTTCATGTCTCTTCCTCCATAGTCATAGTTTTAATACTTATCACTAAGTGTACTTTTTGACATAAGCCCCTAAAATCACTTGTTTATTATCAAACCGAAGAATATTTACAGTATTATGTCAAAAAAAGCCATTTTAATTAAAATTTGGCTTTATTTTTATTAAATTTTGTGGTAATATTTCATCAGACGGTGAACTATCAAAAAGTACACTTTTTGATAGTTTATCTTTTATTCTTCGATATGCGATATTCCCTTAATCGGCGGTAAAACGTGGCTTCTTTTAGTCCAGTTTCTTCTAAAATCTCGGAAAAAGACAAATTTCCTCGTTCCCATTCCTTTATCAATTTTGCGAAATTTTCAGGGGGCTTTTTGATAGGGCGACCAAATTTAACGCCCCTTTGCCTCGCTGATGCGATTCCCTCGGCTTGTCTTTTTCGGATATTTTCCCTTTCGCTTTGAGCAACAAAAGAGAGAATTTGAAGAACAATATCAGATATAAAAGTTCCTATCAAATCTTTGTGGAGCCTTGTATCAAGCAGAGGCATATCAATGACAACGATATCTATCCCTTTTTCTTTTGTAAGAATTCGCCATTCGTCCTGTATCTCGTTATAGTTTCGCCCTAGGCGGTCTATGCTTAAGATGTAGAGCAAGTCACCAGAAGTGAGCTTTTTTACAAGTTTTTTATATGAAGGTCTATCAAAGTCTTTACCGCTTTGTTTATCGGTGTAGATATTTGACGAAGCAATACCCTGTCTTTTCATTTCTGCTAATTGCCGGCTTTCGTTTTGGTCAATGCTGGAAACTCTAACGTATCCATATATTCCCATTTGCATCATCTCCCAAGAAGATATTACGATATCCCATAATGCGGCTTTTTGATAGCCAGCATGATATCAATATTATTCTCAGTAGTAGAAAATGCGGTTTTAAAACATTTGTGAGCGTTAAGAGTAGAGCAAATGAAAACTTAGTTGTCGATTTGTGGAAATGTTTTTAGTATTTCGCTTATTATTTATGTTACCAATAGGTATTGTAAAAATGTGAGATTTAATGGTAAAATATGCTATAATTTAGGTATTCTAATGAAACTGTAACAGTATCGATTTTTGGAAGGTGACAATAGCATGAATTTTGAAAAAGAAGCAAATATCGAAAATTTATTAAAATATCTAAATCTTGATTCTATAGGTCGAAATAAACATTTGCTAAAATTATTTAAAATTTTAACAAATAAAGGCGGTAATCGATATTTTTCCCTAGATGGCGAATGGGGAACAGGAAAAACTTTTTTTGTAAAACAATTAGATTTACTAATAAACTATTGTAATAGCTACAATGAGGGAGAAAAGACCAAAAACAATAAGTTTGTTAATAATTCATCTTGTCTTCTTGAACTAAATAGCGACGAGCGAAATATAGCATTGATAGAAGATATTTTAAAGAAAGCTCATCTATTAGAATTGAAAAATCTCATTCAAGAAGAGTGCATTTATTCAGTGTATTTCAATGCTTGGGAACATGATGACGAGGAAGACCCCTTAATATCAATTGTATACCAGCTAATACATAATTATTCCTATACAGGTAGCGGCGAAAAACTTGCATATAAAGGAAATTTTGAATTATTCAAGCAAGCAGTAAAGACTATATCTCTTGGGAAAATCGATATAGACGACATTTTAACCTTAGAAGATTTGACAAAAGAAATCAAAGATAAGAATGAAATGAAAGAATCAATAAATAAAGTGTTTGATTACCTTATATGTGAAAATTGCAATCGACTTATAATAATTATTGATGAATTAGATAGATGTAAACCTACATATGCAGTTAAGTTGTTAGAACGAATGAGACACTATATAGTAGATGATAGAATTACTGTGCTTTTATCGACTAATTTGAAGGAATTACAACATACGATTGGAGCTTTATATGGAACGGAATTCAACGCTACAAGATATGTTTCTAAGTTTTTTGATTCTAGATTGATTTTGCCTAACATTGATGTTGATAAATACATTAAGACATTTCCAATAAAATCAGTAACAGAAACAAATGCTTGGTTTTCAATTTCAGTAAACGCATTTATTAAGTATAATAGAATCACTGAAATGAGAGAGATTGATAGGTATTTCACAATTATTGGATTCTTTGAGCCATATTCTTTTAGAGATAGAATGAGAATGCGAGGACATGAGAATGTTCGTTTAATGTTAGAACTCCTAATGCTTCCCTATATAGTAGGTCTTTATACTATCGATTTCAACGAATATTCCAAATTTATTAGAGGTGATGGATTTGATAAATTTGGTAAATATGTAATTAGCAACCAACAATTACAGTCGTTTGTGATGTATAGTTTATATTCTAATAAGCCAAATGAAACAATTGATAATAAAACTTTGCTAGACGAATTTGAAAGAATATATAATGCTTTATTCATAGAAAAGGAAAAAAAATTCAGTTATGATTATGACCTAAGTTATTTTGCTGATAATATTTCTCTTTTAGGGGATTATGCCGAGTTGGAACAAAAAGAAGAAGCTACCACATAAAAAGTCAATAACATTTATAACATCGTCCATAATATTGACAAACTGAACCACCACCGCCTGGAAGGCGGTGGGTTCAGGTGTTGCGGCTGGAAGCCGCCTAAAGCACCTTAGAGCTCGTCGATGCCGAAATTGTCTTGTTTCAGGTTCTCTACGATGTCCTGA
>WRIE01000053.1 GCA_009782875.1 Eubacteriaceae bacterium
AATCTATTTGCATTTGTTATGAATCCACCAGCAAATCATCTTGAGAAAGTGGAAATAATACTAGACTTGGCATTTAAAAACCGAAAAACCCTCCGATATCGAGAATTCTATGACGTAAATTAGGGATTCGTAGCACCATTGTGCAAGTAAGGATTTTTATTTTTTTAAGCCAGAGGTTGCAAAAATGATACAAGTCTCAAACCTTAGGTTTGCCTACCCGGGATCCAGCCCTCTTTTTTCGAGCCTCTCAGTTTCCATTGGCGGCACATGGTCGCTAGGGCTTGTGGGGGCCAATGGAGCCGGAAAAACAACTTTGCTCAAACTGCTATATGGGAAGCTTGAGCCTACATCAGGTTCGATTTATTCCACTATGGGATTCTCGTATTTCCCGTACGAAATTGCCGATGTTTCTTTGGCGGCCATGGATATTGCCAGAGGGATTGCAAGCTGGGCAGAGGATTGGGAGATTGCCTCAGAGCTTTCCGATATCGGATTTGATCTTGGAAAGCTTGAGTATGCCTATGGGTTGTTGTCTGGAGGGGAACAAACCAAGTTGATGCTGGCCGCCCTTTTCTTGGACAAGTCGAAGTTTGCGCTTATCGACGAGCCAACCAACCATCTGGACAAACAAGCCAGGGCAAAGCTTGCTTCATACCTTTCAAGAAGGCAGGGGTTTGTGCTTGCCTCCCATGACAGGGCGCTCCTTGACGGGTGCTGCAAGCATATCTTGTCAATCAACAAAACAAGCGTGGAGTTGTCGAAGGGCAACTATTCTGTATATATTGGAGAGAAAGCCAAAAAGGACTTAGCAGAGAAGGCCGCCAATGAGCGGTTGGAGAAGGATATTAAAAGGCTCGAAAAATCAAAGGAGCGCACTGCAAGATGGTCGGATAAAACCGAGAAGTCCAAATACAAGCAAGATAGCCTGGGCCCGTCTATCGACAGGGGTTATGTAGGGGCGAGAGCCGCCAAGATGATGAAACGGTCTAAAGCAATAGGGGCGAGGATCGAGCAATCCATTGAAGAAAAGAAAGGGCTTTTGCAAGATGTGGAAAATCCACAGCAATTGCGCCTTTTCCCGGAGAGGCACCATTCCAGCCTGGTTGTTTCAATGAAAGGCGTTTCTTTGTTTTATGGGGATGCCTGCGCAGCCGGCAATGTGGACCTTGAAATTAACAGGGGGGAGCGCATTTCGATAGAGGGGGTGAACGGGTCTGGGAAATCGAGTGTCGCCAAGCTCATCGCAGGAGTATTTGAGGGGCGCTGGAGCGGGGATTTCTATGTCGCCAAGAATATTAAGGCCGCCTATCTCCCGCAAAACACTAAAGGCTTAAAAGGCAGCTTGTTATCCATCACCGTGGGCATTGACACCCATGAAAGCGTTTATTATGCCCAGCTTGCCAAAATGGGTTTCAAGCCTGAAGACTTTAGGAAAGACATTAGCGAGTTTTCAGAGGGGATGAAGAAAAAGGCTTTGCTGGCAGCCAGCATTTGCTCCAAGGCGCATATTTATATTTGGGATGAGCCCCTTAACTATATCGACGCCCTCTCAAGGGAAGCTATCGAGCAGATGGTTTTGGAGGCGGAGCCGACTATGGTTTTCATAGAGCATGACGAGAGGTTTTGTGAGAAAATTGCCACAAGCAGGATCGTGTTGGGATAGGCTCGCTTGTTGGTGGCATTTCTGTGGCGGTCTTTGATTAAGAACTATTCTAGCGTGAGCTCGAAGAAATAAAACATGTCGAAAAATACAACAATTTGGAAATAAAACAATAAAATCCATCTCCTCTTGGGTTAAAATGTGGTTGAATACTACAAATATCATAATATCATAGGGGGTAGATCATGGATGATTAATTATACCAGTATTTTTTGACATTGCCAATTTTTGCAATGAATTTGAGGTATGGATTGCTTCCTGCTAAGTAACTCTAATGCTAGGCAACATCGGAAAACGGTCGGGGTTTTCAAAATCAATTTCACTCAGCGAGGCCATGGCAATCGCAGTGATGCTCCACCACTCGCACTACCGCAAATTCAAGCACTACTACCTGGATCTCGTCAAAGGCGGCTGGGCATCGTACTTCAGGTGGCTCCCAAGCTACAACCGGTTCCTGGAGCTGATGAAAGAGGTTGCCGTGCCATTATACATTTTCGTTGCAACTTCAACATTAGCTGAATGCGCCGGGATCAGCTTTATCGGCTCGACAACTATTTACGTCTGCTCTCGTCCACAGGGAAAAACAGAACAAAGTTTTTAAAACCTCGCCGCCAAGGGCAAAGGCGCCATGGGGTGGTTCTTTGGGTCCAGCTGCATCTGGTTGTCACAGAGCACGGTGAAATCGTCAATTTTGCGCTGGCTCCAACCATGGACCACTCGCCGCCGCTGCCTATTTCAGTGATGGGCCACACCTCTTTTCCGGACTCGGCAAGCTGCAAAACCTGTTCTAGAAATTTCCCTAGCTGCTTTGAGAGTGGGAGATACTGGAATAGCGCTGTGATGTCCCCGCCACAGATCATCCCAAGGCCAGCGGCATCGTTGTCGTTTAGAAAGAAATCTTTTAGAATAGAATAGATTTCTTTTCATCCAGACAGTATTTCGCCAGCTTTTGCGATTCGTATTCCACAGCGCCCCGCCGCCTATTGTCCCGATGCTTGCGCCATCAGAAAACACTGCCATTTGCGCCCCTGCGCCTCTCGGCGTCGAGCCTGAGCTTTGGATAACAGTAACCAGAACAGCCATCTCGCCATCCTGGGATTTTTAGATTATCTTGCTTAGCACATTGTCCATTGGCATCCTTCCCTACTCGATTATCTCCAACTTGTTGTTGGCTGCCTGCTTATGCAGCTTTGGATTTGCCAACCTCACTGGCTTATATGTGGTTTGTCATTGATTGATTT
The DNA here is from genome assembly GCA_009782875.1 of Eubacteriaceae bacterium. Taxonomy (GTDB): domain Bacteria; phylum Bacillota; class Clostridia; order Eubacteriales; family Anaerofustaceae; genus WRIE01. The sequence continues at coordinate 2,902 of WRIE01000053.1, forward strand.
TTGGGCGCCACTTTTTCTCGCATCCAAGCGGAAAGAGAGGTTTCCTATGATTTTGTAGGCAACGCGGGGGATTCTCGCCGATTCAAAAACGTTCTCTCTTTGGGTGGCATTCAATGATATTGCAGCTGCCATGCTTTTTATGGCTTTGTAGACATATGCGGCAGGCCCCTTTGGGGCAAGCTGTGATGCGGCAACAGCGCCACAGCCAATGCCTAAGCCGTATCCCCACGGAAGCCCTGCGGCAATGGCGAAATTCTCGACCATTTCAAGGACTGTGCTGTTTTGGCTAGCTTCAAAAAAACCACAGTTGGATATCGCATAGACGATAGGGCGGCTCCCGGTTGTTTTTGCCTCTGCAAGCTCAATTGACTCAAGGGCTTTTATCAATGGGGCGGGCAATGCGTCTACATACATCGGAAAAGCGATGACCAAGCAGTCTGATTCAAGAATCTGCTCGATATCTTCTTGGGATAAGCCCTTTAAGGCTTGGTATGTGGCAATTTCACTTTGGGTCAAACCACTGAGCAATTCGATAAATTTTGATGTGGCTGAGCCTGATGGTTTCGGGCTGCCATTGATTGCAGCGATTTTTTTCACTTTAGCAACTCCTTTGAGAGGATGCCAGCCAATTTTCCAGGAATCAGGGCAGTGTCTTGCTCTGCAATGGCAAAATGCTTTAGCGGCCTCATATTTTTTGCATTGCGATCCGCAAGGGCAATAAATGTCTGTGCTTCTTTATGTGTTTTAAACCCATGGCCGATAGCAATCAGGTACGGAAAAGAGCTGTATCTCATCTCATGGTGCATCTCGCCGTCTACAATTTCCATGAAAGGCGATATAACAGGTATCATCCGGTCAAGAAACGATTTGGTCTCATAGCTGTACCCGCCATACTTGGATTCGCTCAACAGCACTGCGGCATCTGAGTTTATAAGCTTTTCGGCGATTAGGTTGGCGCTGTCCCCAGTGTTGATGCACAAGCCTGGTGTTTTAGTCCAACATTGGAAACAGCCAAGGCAAGGGTTTAGCCCCCTTCCGCATAGGGGCACAAGCTCGGCGCTCCAACCGGCTTCGCCCACAGCGGATGCTGCAATGCCGGCAATCTGTTCGCTACCTTTGTCAAATAACAGTGCGGCTTTCATTTTTTTAATTCCTCCCTACATAATTTCGGCTGCCTGACGCCATGCTTTGAAGAGACTTGCCAGTGAGGCGGTACACTGTCCAGCCTTCCATTGGAATGGCGCCCAAAGCCAAGTAGAAGTCGATGCTGGGCTTGTTCCAGTCTAGGCATGACCACTCGAACCGGCCATAGCCCCGCTCGACAGCTATTGATGCAAGCTTCTTGAGCATGGCTGTGCCCACACCCTTGCTCCTGTGCTCTTCAAGGACATACAAGTCTTCCAAATATAGGCCTGATTTGCCTAAGAATGTGGAGAAATTTGTGAAATACAGGGCAAAAGCGACTTCGATCCCATCAACCATCCCAAAGATGACTTCTGCCGCGTTTTTGTCAAAGAGCCACTCCTCCAACAGTTGCGGGGTTGCTGTGACTTCGCTTTCTAGTTTTTCGTAGATAGCAAGTTTGGTTATGAAGCCCAATGTAAGTTGGCAATCTTTACGCCCAGCTTGCCTGAAAGATACTTTTGGTTTTTGTTTGTCCATTAGCTGTCCTAGCCTTTCAATTGGTTTAGCCTGGCGCCATGATAAAATGTGGGTGAGGCATTTGCCATGGCGGCATATCTTAATTTTACTAAAGGGAGTTGAAAAATGATACTAAAGCGCAACACTCAATTCAACTTGTCGAATTTGGGGGAGCAGTACGGCCATCTTTTTCCAGGTTCTGTGGATATTATGGAATTTGCAAGGCTTTTGCAGATTTACAATGGAGCAATGAGCGAAGTTGCGACAAAACTCGAGATTTTAGACGAGGAATTTTCTTTATTACACAAGCACAACCCTATCCACTACATCGAGTGCAGGATAAAAGGCCCAATAAGCACTTTCAACAAACTCAGCCGTTATGGCCTGGCTCCAACACTTGAAAATATTCGCGGCAGCATCAATGACATCGCCGGCATACGGGTAGTCTGCAACTTTTTAAGCGATATCTATGAGGTTGAGGACATGCTCTTGTCCCAAAACGATGTGGTTTTGACAAAGCGCAAGGATTATATCGCAAACCCAAAAGAGAACGGGTATCGAAGCCTGCACTTGGTAGTGAAAGTGCCAGTCTTTTTGTCTGATTCGACTGAGATGGCCCCAGTGGAGATACAACTGCGGACCTCTGCAATGGATTACTGGGCAAACCTTGAGCATTTGCTGCGATATAAAAACGATGGCGTGGATGTTGAGCAGTTTTCCGGATTGCTGCTCCAATGCGCGAATTCTCTTGCCGGCACAGAGGAGATTATGGAGCAAATCTTTCAAAGCATTTCTATGTGAAGCGCATGCCCCCATACCCGAACCCGCCTGTTTTTTTTTTGCCAGAGGTGCAGCCTGCAGCATAACGGGCCAACTCCATATGTCCCGCTGTTATTTTACAAGCTTGGCTGACGCCAAGCGCCGAAAATTGCAATCTTTTTAAAAGCGGGCGCCAGAAAAACAGGCCATCTGCACCCGAGGGGAGATGTGTTATCAGCATTTGCGATGTGCCCAAAGGGTTCGTTGTTGTGTGTCATCACTTTTTAGCTATCAGGGCGAAGGCCTTGCCGGTCTACCGAGCCGCTAGTTGCTTTTCCAAACCGGCACGAAGAGCTAAAAAGGACAGCTATCTTTTAAAAGCACAGTTGTGTATGCGGTAGCCCGTCATAGATTGGTCATAATTCTAATGGCTGCGAGAAGCGCCAGGCTTGGCAATCTAAAAATTCAAGGCTGGAATCCTCAAATGCGGCAGTGGGAGACAACACAAAAAGCTTGCACCATAAAAAATAGATGCAAGCTTTTGCTTAACAGCAAAAAAAGCTGTCTTATCGTTTTTTGCTTGCTGTGTTCGCCCGGGTTTGCAAACGCCTGATATGCAAGCTTGTATCTTTAAAAGCGCTGCGGGGGTCGATCTCGTCCAAGGTCTCAATCAACGCTGCTGTCTGCTCGTTGGTCATGGTGTCTTTATTGCCAGAAAAAAACGCTGCCCTGCTCTTTACAATAAATAGCAGGATGTCTTCTGAGGAGGATTGCTGGCCCAGCAAGTCGGAGACAGTTTTGCTTTTGCTGGCAAACTGGATAAAGTCTTTGTTCATCAATTGGTAGTTAAGTTTGCCCTTTTCGTCAGTGTAGCGCTCGATTATCGCAAGGTACTCTTCACTTTTGACCATGTCGTTTTTCTCAGAGTCCGTCTCTGCGACATCCTCTTCATCTAGCTCCTCTTCCTCTGTAAATGGCACTATCTTCAACTTGCCCCTAGCTGTGTAAGGCAAACCTGAAGTCAGTTCCAGCGCTTCCAGCACTGCCTCTTCAGGGAATAGCTCGGAATCGAAAGTCCGGAATGGGTCTGCTTGGCCTGTGCGCCTGTCGATAGTAAAAACAGCTGATTCGTCGGTGTCAAGCCTGAAAAGCTTGATTCCGGATCCGCCTGTGCCTAGTTTTTGCTTGTAGGCTATTGCCGGTATTGCGGAGAGCTCCACTGCTGTGGTTCTGATAATGTTCATTTTTCACCTTCCTTTAAGTATGCAAATGTGGGCGATATAGAAGAGGCATTTGTGCTGCCCGTGTTTTCAATCGCATCGTACCTTAGTATAATGGGAATTGTATGGCAAGTCCACAACAAATTAGATTTGTTCGCTAATTCAACACATATTAAAGCAAGTTGCTAGAAAAGCGGCGCCCTCGGCCGGCTCTGCCTGGCTTGTTCAAAGCGGCATTTTGCGAAAATTGGGATTTATTGGCGTGAATAATCCCTGTATTTGCTGTTTTTCCTCTTAAATAGTAGAATTCAGGCACAAAAAGTCAGTTACTACGGCAGTTTATCGAAAAATGCTTGACAAGACAATACTGGATGATATAATTAATGCCAAATTAAGAGAAACCTATGAACAAGATTAGTATCCTTGCGCCATGCTTCCAGGGAGCCGCTTTAAACTGTGAATGCGGCAAGTTATGGCAAGGCGAATGGGCTTGCGAGGGCGGGATGAACGCTTTTTTAGCTAGTAACAACCGACGGGGGACCGCGTTCCGTTACCAGCGCGGATTGCATGTTTGTGCAATGTGTAAGAGGATGGCATTAGCCGTCAACTTGGGTGGCACCGCAGGATGATTGTCTTGTCCCATGGAATGGGGACAAGATTTTTTTGTTGCAAGTGCGCCCAAAGACATTTAAACAAATGGGGAGAACAAAATCACAATGAAAACAACATCAAAAAGAACAGTTTTATTTATTCTGGCGCTAATCGCCATGATGGCTCCAATCCTAGGGGCATGCAACACAGGCGGCAGCGGGGGAAATTCTGGCGGCAATAGCGGCACAGAAACCAAAACCTACAAAGTCGGCGTAATCCAGTATGTGTCCCATCCTGCATTGGACAACTGTTACAATGGCATCGAGCAAAGCTTGAAAAACAGCCCATTGGGAAGCTCGATAACCATTGAAAGGCAAGTGGGGTCAAGCTCGTCTCCAGACTCGGATTGCGACACTTACGCTAAAAACATGGTCGCCCAAGGCATGGATGTCATTATCGCTATCGCGACACCTGCGGCATACACGGCTTTTTCCGCCACTGAAGACACCGAAATCCCAGTGGTGTTCAGCGCGGTCACAGACCCGGTCGCAGCAGAGCTGGTCCAGTCCAATGAGGAGCCCGGAGTCCTTTGCACAGGCACATCCGATGTGCTGAACATGGAAGCCCAGGTCGACTTGATCCAGGCGATGATGCCACAGGCCAAAATAATTGGTGTCCTTTATACAACAAGCGAGCCCAACTCTATTTCACAGCTTGAGGATTTGAAAGCCGTGGCTAGCGCGCGCGGGCTCACAATCGAATCCACAGGCATCCAGAACGACGCAGACATACCGGCTGCTGCAACCGCTTTGGCTGCGAAGGTAGACTGCATCGACAACTTTACAGACAACAAGATCGTAAGCAACCTGCCAATCCTGCTCGAGGCGGCAGCCAATGCGGGAATCCCTGTGTTCGGCTCGGAGATCGAGCAAGTGCGCAATGGATGCTTGGCGGCAGTTTCCATCGATTACGTTGCGCTTGGCGTTGAAACCGGGGAAATGGTCTTGGATATTCTCCAAGGGGCAGACGCTGCCAAGATGGCAGTGCGCACTATCTCTGACGCTGACCCAGTCATCAACTTAGATGTACTTGAGGCTCTTGAAATGGAGATCCCGGAAGCATATGCCGATGCCGAGACATTGAGGACTGGAGAATAAATAGAATAATTTATTAAAGGAAGTGGGCTATGCCTAGCTTTTTGGGAGCGTGTGAAGTTTTCTTGACCGATGGGTTTATGTATTCAGTCTTGGCCCTAGGGTTTTATATCTCATACAGCATCCTGGATTTTCCTGACCTTTCAGTGGAGGGAACAGCGCTTCTTGGCGGGATGAGTTATGCCTTGCTTGTCAGGGCCAGCTATAACCCTTGGCTGACAGTGCTCGTCGCTTTTATGCTTGGATCAATAGCTGGATGTGTGACCGGGTTTTTGCATGTCAAACTTAAAATACGCCCTCTGCTTTGCGGGATACTTGTCAACACCATGCTGATCACTGTGAACTTGATAGCCTCAGTTGTAGGCATGGGCGGGAATTTGAGAGGCGAGGAAGCGTTGACAACCATACCGGTTGGCAGGCAGTTTATCACTATATTGCGTGGGTTCCCATCAACGCTCCTGCCAACCGACTTGGGGGGGATTAATGCCAGAAAGCTTATAGTACTCTTCGTTGTGGCAACTGTTTGCAAACTGCTCATTGATCTATATTTGAAAACAAAGAACGGCCTCGCACTAAGGGCCACGGGCAATAACGAGCAATTTGTCACTACCTTGGGCATAGACCCGGGCTCAAGCAAGATCATTGGCCTTGCTATTTCCAACGGGCTTGCCGCAGTCACCGGCACGCTTGTTGTCACAAGCCGGGGCAATGCAAACCAGAATATGGGGCTGGGAATGGTTGTCATTGGCCTTGCCAGTGTAATCATCGGGCTGTCTGTGTTCAACAAGGCCTACTTTTTTAAAGACACGACAAAAGTCATCTTTGGCTCTGTAATATACCAGGCTTGCCTCTCATTTGCCACGTACTTGGGCGTGCCTTCTGCTTACAACAAGCTGTTGATGGCGCTGCTATTCACAGTGGCCCTTGTGACAAGCAATTTTACAACAAAACACCGGAGCGATTCCCGTGATTAAATTTGACAATATCCAAAAATCATTTGGCATTGGGACCCCAGACGAGATGCAGCTCTTCAACGGCTTCAACTTGGAGGTTTCAGAAGGGGAGTTTGTCTCTATCGTAGGCTCGAACGGATCCGGGAAAACGACCTTGCTAAACATCCTGTGCGGCAGTATGCTTATTGAGGGCGGCAGGCTTTTGCTCGACGGCGCTGACATAACGAAGTTAAGCGAGCATGAGAGGGCCAAGTATCTAGGCAGGGTGTTCCAAGACCCTCAAAAGGGCACTTGCTCTGATTTGACAATCCTGGAAAACATGGCTCTGGCTGACAACAAGAACAAGAAATTCGGGTTGGGCGCAGCTATAAACAAAAAAAGAATTGACCACTATAAAGAGCTCCTGGAGCCATGCCAAATGGGGCTTGAAAACAGGCTTGGAACCCTTGTTGGCACCCTTTCGGGGGGGCAGAGGCAGGCATTGGCCTTGATCATCTCCAACATGGCAGATATCAGGCTTTTGGTGCTAGACGAGCATACTGCAGCCCTTGACCCCAAATCATCGGAGTTGGTGATGGAGCTGACTACACGTTTTGTGAAAGAGCATTCTATAACCACTTTGATGGTCACACACAATTTGCGGTATGCTGTCGACCATGGCAGCAGGCTGCTGATGCTTGACAAAGGCTTGATTGTCCTTGACCGCAAGGGCAAAGAGAAGGAGCAGACAACAGTAGAAAGCGTGCTGCATATCTTCAATGAAATTAGTATCGAGAGTGGAAATTGATGTACTTAAGCTTGTATGGCATTAAAAAACAGGGCGCTTCGGCTGCCCTGTTTTTTAATGCAGTGTGTGGGTGAGCGCTTATGCTAACTTACCTATTAGCCTCTTGCTCAAGAAGCGGCGGCTTTCCATAAGTGTCCTTGAGGAAAAATGCGACTACTGCGATCATGAAGTACACAGCTGAAATAGCTGTGACTATGACGCTCACGCTTCCTGTGGAGTCGAAGAGCCCGCCGAGGATCAAGGGCATAACCACACTTCCCAGCTGGCAGCATGCGTTGTAGTATCCCATAACTTGGCCTGAATACGGGCCTTTTGCGCGCTCTTGCTGCATAACGTTTGATGATGAGCCCACAAGACCTGTGACAAGCTGCAGGGCTATGGCTACTGCAGTCAGGGCAGAGACAGAATCAAACACCCTGTACAGGTTGAACATCGCGCCATAGATAATAGCGCCGATGATCATTGTGGTGCGGCGTGTTTTTAACGCGTCATTGATGATGCCGGCAAGGGTGCCTGACACCATGCCCACAAGTGTTGAACTTCCAAAGACCAGACCCGCGGTTGCCGCGCTCATGCCTTTGACATCAATCAAATACTTTAGAATCCATGTTGTCATCCCTGTCCCAGCGCACATGATCAAGAAGTGCCCCAAAGTGCCGATCAAGAATTGGGGATGGGTGAACAATTTGATGGAATTCTTGGTCACGTTTGCTTTTTCTTCATCAGAAATGCCAGTCATGTCTTTGACAGGCAGTGTGAGCCCGCGGTCTTTTAAGATGAGAACACATAAAATTCCGATGATGATTGTGCTGATACCCGCATAGGCAAAAGCGACTACATGCCCTTTGGATTTAACAAGCGGCGTGAAGAATGCTGCTGCTATGGCATTGCCTAAAGCCGGCCCAGCGCCTAATGCCCCGGTCACGACAGCCCTTAGCCTATTCGGGAAGTAAGCAAAGTTGAATTTAACAATAGATGAGAACAACGGCCCGGCAAATATGCCTGCTACTACCCTGAGGGCAAACATGGCCCAATACCCTGTTGTGAAACAAATTAGCACTGTCGCTGCCCCTGTGCCCAGCGCTGTGATAGCCAATGACCATTTGGCGCCGATACGGTCGATGATAAATCCGCTGAATGCGTTTGATGCAGAATAGCCTACAAAGAAAGCTGACCCGATTCCGCCTGCCTGCAGCAAAGTGATACCTAAACCTTGGATTGCAGACTCATTTGCTATCGTCGAGCTCCAAACAGCTCTTGAGATCATCGAAGCTCCCCAAGTCAGCGAGCAGATTACACCAACAAAAATAGCATACAGATTTACCTGGGGCTCATCTTGGATTGAAGGTCCTTTGTCTGACATTATCTAGCTCCTTATACATTATTTTAATATCTTCAAGCTGTGGTTATATTCCCCAGCTTAAATTTGTATTATACACCTTTTTATCAATTTATTCCCATAAATATTCTAATACAACAGGGCTGGATAGTCAACCAGGCTTAAGTGATTATTTTATACATACGCCTCGAGATTTATTTTTTTTTGCATTCATGCTTTAAAATTCAATTATGTTTATATATAACTTTTTTCTGTATTTTTCGACAAATTGTTTCAGATTAGTATTTTTTTGATTGTTATTTATTATATTACATAGAAAAATGTATAAGCTTTGAATTTCATTCAAAAAATACCTGATTGATAGGATTTTTTGTTGCAGTTATTGAAAGATTATTTTATAATACTAATATCGTCCAAAGACATTATACAACAGCAAGGGAACAACAAAATGGATAGTAGCTTGCACAAAGATATTGCCTATGAAGAGCTTAACGGCCTTATTACAAAGAAAAAGATTGTTGAAGCAGCCAAAGGGTTCTTCTGTTTGTATGGTTATACAAAATCAACTATTAAAATGATCACTGAAAAAGTGGGCATTTCAATTGGCAGCTTAGCTTACCATTTCAAAAAGAAGGAAGACATCGTCTCCTACATTATGTTCCAATATATTAACAAATTCTATGATGAGATCACCGCTTTAAGCACTAAGAAGCTCACTGCTTTCGAGCTGCATACTTATGCCAGCATCCCATACTACATAAATTTATTTTGCGACGGGCAAACCCGCGCGTTCTACCACGAGCTTTTGTTATACGGAGCCCCCCACTTGCAATCTGTATCGTCCTCTTCAATTAGTAGTTTCGACAAGCAGATGTTCGAAACCTTCATGGAGGGAGTCAACCCGGCAGGCGAAAGCATAAACCAGCTCCAAACCAGCCTTACCCACCAATTTTGCCGCGCAGGGCGCTCACACCTTATCCAAGCATATCTAGAGGGCCATTATCCAGGGGCGCCGGAAATCGAGGTCATCAACCAGGCTTCACGGATTTTAGGGTTGTGCATGTTGTACGAACTGGATTATGTCAACGAAGTGATTGCGGATGCTGAGGCTTTTTACGCCAAGCACCCCTTTGAAGACATACAGCTGCTGAAATGACTGCAGTGAATTTGGGATATAAGATTAATTTGCCGGTTTCTTAATTGGGTTAATTGGGTTTATTATGTGTTCATTTTAGACTGCGAGGCTCCATCATAGCGACACCGCGCCGATCGAAAAGGCTTCAATACCCTCCACGTCAAGAGCTCATCAATATTTGAGCCAAGAGCCCGCAACCCAATTAAGGGACTGGCTCTAATTACCAGTATTATCATTGAAACAGGCTATTCGCAAAAGGGCAGCGCATCACCTGTAAAATATTGGATTTGACTGCAGCACTGAATCGTATAGTGGAATAGCCGCTTCCACTCGGTTAAAACTGTGGGCAATCCCCTTTCGGCATGGCATCTTAATTATGGATTAAAAGCCGGAGTCGCAAGCGCAGTGGTCAATGCGCCTGCTGTTCCACATTTCCTGGCGATATTGGCCTGGTCCCATTCATAGTACAGGCGGGATTATTGAAGACAGCGCCAAAACTATAGAAGTTGTGATTTACAAAACCAACTCATACAATTCAAAATCCGCTAATCCTGTATCTTCATAAAACATCTTTATGGAATCAATATATTGAAAACCCGTTGAAAGATATAGTTTTGCGGCGGGGATGTTCTTTTTTAATACATCAAGGCGAATCGCTTTGATAGCGTCATTTTTGCAAATTTCGATTGCATTTGCCACCATTTGCCTGCCAATACCTTTGCCTTGATATGATGATGATACGGCAAAAAGGTGGATTACCATGATCTCTTCTGTTTTTGCATCTATTTGCCACTTCACGTTTTCGCGGTTAAAATCGCTATCATTGTTTAGTATCATAGCTCCGACAAGGCAGTTGTCCAGAAACGAAAAGTACAGCGTTTGTTTCTCTATTGAATCTTGCAAAAGCTGCTCAGTTGGATAGACGCCCATTTCCCAATCTGGCTTAAACTCAGCATTCCGCATAGAATCAATCAACTCGCAATAGAACTTCACTGCATAGCCACACTCGGACAGTAAAGCTTGTCTAACTGTTAACATACAGCTAACCTCCTTGAATATGTATACGGCTACAGGCGCGGCAGCCAACCGTGTCTGGTTTCCTCCCTAACTAGAGCTGCCAAGAATGAGAGAGTTATTCTTGATGTTATCGCCTTGGGTTTACAGCCTGTCGAGGATCAGCCGCCCTATCATCCACAGCATTAATTATGCGCAGGCTGCCCAGCCACTTTGAAAACAATTAACACACCCGATTGACGGCAGTTGCTGATGAATTCGCTTTGCTTTCCCATCCTAAAGAATTAGAGATCATACAGCAGCGTTTGATATACAAAAATCAAGAACCCAGACATATCCAGCCCAGCATATTGTACTATGCAAATGAAAAACTGCACTAATACTATTTTAGAATTTATTGAAATTTAGTAAACTAATGCCAACAAGTTGGATGCATTTTTTTAGCAAGTGCCAGGATAGCTAACGGATGCCTGCCAGGTTTCATCAGCAATACAACACAGTGCTCTCTGTTAAAAAGAACTATTCAGGGCAATGGCTTGGTTTGGCATCCAAGAGAAAACAGTGCTAAAAGAGAAACTCGATGGCATGCTGGTTGCATTGGCAAGAGGCAACCACCACAATGGCGCGCAGCGGGTTGACATTGCATTCGCCCACGATAGAAGAGAGGCGTATCAGCAATGCTCCCGGTGATAGAGCCGCTTTCGAGCGCCAGGAGCTTGGAGAGTTTTTGCTTTCCACAAAAGACAGTTGGGCTTTGCCCTGTGCAAGGTCAAGAATATCCAGAGACAGAGATATTATAAAAAAGGCAGGCTAGGTTAATGAAAAAAGCATTGGCAGTCATCGACATGCAAGTAGACTTCGTGTCAGGATCCCTTGCCAACCCGGCAGGAGATGCAATAGTCCAGAACGTGGCAGCGAAAATTGATGAATATAAAAAAGCGGGGGATGATGTTATATTCACCAGAGACACCCACCAAGCAAATTACTTGGATACCCAAGAAGGCAAATACTTGCCTGTGGAGCACTGCATATATGGCACTCCCGGTTGGGAAATAATCCCCGAGCTTGATCCAGCAGGCTGCGTTATTGTTGACAAACCTACTTTTGGCAGCATCGAGCTGGCAGAAAAGTTGAAAGCCGGAGGGTATGGGCAAGTGGAGCTAGCAGGGCTGGTAAGCTCTATCTGTGTTGTATCCAATGCGCTTATCCTAAAAGCCTTCCTGCCTGAGGCGAGGCTTGTGGTTGATGCCAGCTGTACTGCGGGGCTAGCCGAGGAGGATTATAAAGCGAGCCTAGATGTGATGAAAACCTGCCAAGTAGACATCATCAACGAGTAGCTGGCATCAAAAAAAGGCAGTTTTTGCTGTCACGCATCCACTGCCTTTTTTTGTATTTTAAAACATTGCCAAAATGCTTTGTGCCAGGCCATTCCGGTTCCCGGCAGTAACCTCGACAACCCGGACATTGGCTTGTCCGGTAATCCCTTTTACAAACCCGGTATTCAAGGCTTTGGCTTTCAGCACTCCCAATATCGGAACATCACCATAAACATGGGCCATAATGGCATGCAAAAACAATTCCGCTTCAAGCTCAAAAACCCCTATCTCATCCATGATGACCAGATCCCCCTTTCCTGATTGCCCTAGGATTTGGGCTCCAGTGCTGTTGAAAACATTTGTCATGATGTCAAGGGGCGTATGGAGACCATCAAGGTCTTCTGCTAAAACAGCTTTTTGGGCCCCATAGGCGTCTGGCGGATAGGAGGACAAGTACAAGCGCCTTGCTCCGCCGGGCTCTGCCTTCCAATAAGTAATAAAGCCATCAGCATTCATGCCCGAGGTTTCAAGGATTTTTTTTATTATTGTGCTTTTGCCTACATTAAGCTCTCCGGTCAAAAATACATGCACTGTTTACACCTTCCTTTTCAAAAGTGTTTGACAACAAGGCAAATGGCAGCGCGCTTAAGGCTGCAACCCAAATGCAGATGAAATACCTGTTTGGCAAACAGCTCCAAAGCGCCCCGCATCGCTTTAGACCCTGCCCATGGTTGCGCTAAAAGCGGATGATGCAGTGATTGTTGCGATCATTGCTGTTTGCTGCGCAGCAATGATTGATGCCAAGCTCGATGACAGCGCAGCGCCCACCAGGGTCTGCTCACGCATGCTCAACCTCTTGGCTTGTATTGCAGACACCACAACAACAGCCTCTTGGGTTGAAGAGGACAGCTTGGTAAAGGCTTTTAGCCCAACCAGCGCATCGCGTATTTCGCAAAAGCCAGCTGTGATTTCCTCCACTTGTCCCGGAAGCATAGCCAACACCCCCAAAGCAGGCACAGTATTGGCCCTGGACATTTTAATGTCCTCATTGGCAAATGCGTCCCGAAGCGCCAAGACACGCCACACATCATCATACCCCATGCCACTGAGCGCAAGAACTTGGGCAAGGGTTTGGACACTATTCTTAACAGGGAAATCATCCTTGAGCCGGTTGTAAAAAACGTCTACCCGCCATAACCCCCTGGTATCGTCCCAATCTGAGAGAGCCAGCAAAGCTGCATATACATAGTCGTCTTGGCCGGTGAGCATGCGGTGCTTTGACTTGAACCTGTTGTAAATGGCTTTAGTGCGCTTTGCTGTATCTTCATAAAAGTCAGGGTCTACTTCTTTTGCTATCTGGAGGGCAGCACAGGCTAGATAGCTGCAAGCGGAGAGCTTCTCCTCTTTTAGGAATTGGTAAGCTGCCAAAGCATTGCCAAACAACAGCTCTGGATCGGATGACAGCGACAATTTTGCAGCTACGCATAGGGAAATTGTCCCTTGGAATGATGACAACGCGCTGGTTTTTTGTTTAATGATTGCGAGGCTGCCGCGGATAGCCTCAATATCAATGGCTTTGCCTCAAGGGCATATTCAAGAGCTGCCGATGCCGCTTCAATGGCATTGTTCCACTTGAATTCTTTTCTGGCTACTCTTTGGTTTTCAGCGAAGAGTTCGATAATTCTCATTGTCTCATCAATCATTTTCCTTCTCCTTGTGTTTAAGGTATAGGGCTGCGGGAAGGCTTGCTATTGTTTTAGCGCCCTTTTAGCAGGCTGGCCAAAATCGTCTTGGACAGTAATGCTTCAAGACAGCGCTTTTTGCCCTCTTGGGTTTGCTTAACCCAAGAACTAAGCAGGTTAAACTGTATTTAGATAATATTTTGCTATGATTCCTGGCAACTAGAGTTACTTTGCTTTATTATAATCCCTCAATAGGGTGGTAGAGACGGGATAGCCCGCGACAGTGAAAAATATTTGCTGGCTTGCACGAGATTTCTATTTCTAACATCCGGCATAGCAGATCCGGATGTTTTAGCGCGTATTGGCTGGTTATGGCATATTGGAAAGGGGTTGTTGCTCTGGTTTTGCTTCGCTTGTTTGAGTTATCGATGGTTTTTAAACATAATAAATAGCTGGCGCATTGCAAACTACTTTGCCGCCATGCCTGTGTTTTGCAGTATTATCTGGTAGATATGCCCAATATTGCCTTCACCTGCAAATCGGTCCATATCAAAAAAGTCTTCAGCCACATCCATCCACACGAGCTCTTTCTCATCCCCTTCTCCATGGTTTTCCCCGTCCAAAAATCCGAAGTAGACTTGGATATAACAGCTGTCAAGCAAGTGGTATGTGAGATCCATCAGATGAACCAGGTCAATGCTTAGGATTCCAGCTTCTTCCCACAACTCCCTCTTGGCAGAGTCAAGCCCGCTCTCCCCTGGCTCAATTTTGCCCCCCAGAAGGTTGTAGAGGCCCAGATAAGGATCCTTGTGGCGTTTGCACATCAACACCTTGTCTTTTTGCTGGTTGAACACCCAAACGAGATTGTATCCTTGCATATATGTACCCTCCTTTATGTATACAATGTGTTATCATCCTGCCGGCGATGCCAGCTGGATGCCTCCATTTGGCTGCCGCCAGCATGGGGACAAGGCCATGTTTTATCTGGAAATCGGCAATAACGAGGCTTCACTTTTTGCCAACTTGCTTGTCGGTAAACAATATCCCGTCAAGATGGTCAAGCTCGTGGCAAATTGCTGCAGCCAAATAGCCTGCGCCGCTCAAACTTACAGGATGGCCATGCCTGTCAAACCCAGAGACAGTGACGCTCACAGGCCTGTTTACATAGCACTTTGGCGAACTGGAGGCAATAGAGCTCTCAATAATATCATGGGTTTCTTCGCTAGCAGCCTCAATTACCGGGTTTACCAACTCGATTAAACCATTGCTTGCCCTTAACACAACCACCCTGCGCAAAACACCTACGTGGACGGCAGCACAACCCAGCCCCCTGGAGGCTTGGAGAGTGTCAGCCATATCGTCTATCAGCTCTCCAAGCCTTTCATCAAATGATTCAACAACCCTGCTTGTTTTACGAAAAATCGGGTCTTTCCAATTTCGAATATTCCTAATAGCCATATTCAACCATCCCAACCGTTAATAATTCAAGTGTAGATTAACACAGCTCGCTGTCGGTTTCCATAGGCAAAAAGGGTATTTTTCAACCTTCGTGATGCAAATAAGCGTTGATTGCCGGTTCTCTTTCGGGCATGATATGGTCTTATGGATTCGTACGCACCACATTGTATAAAAAATTGTCCAAAACCTCTAATCTGTCGAACAACTAATCGAGGATGGAAATTATGAATTGATACTGGCTATAGCCTATGCTATAGTAATAGGATAAAGCGAGGTGGGCTTATGACAACAGCGGAGTTATTGAAAACAATTCGAAAAGAATTTGGCATTTCACAGGAAGACCTCGCCCACGAATTGGGCATAAGCTACACAACGATCAACCGATGGGAGAATTCCCGCCGTTTGCCAAGCAGGTTAGCTATGCGTCAAATAAAAGATTTTTGCGCTGCTAAAGGTGTCTCTGAAGAAATTCTGAAAGTGCTGGAAAGCCTATTGTGGCTATTATCAAGAGAGAAGGGAGGCGTTCGAATATCTGGCAACTTTGAGTTTCTGGCAAATGGTTTTTGGCAAATTGAAATGCTCGGCACTCTTGCTGAGCTATCTGAATTCTGACTCGAACGCCTGCTTAATTAGACTGGATATGATGGCTAAGGGAATGTCAATTTGATGTTCCAGCTGGAAAATATCGCCTTGCCTGAGGACGGGGTGCTCTCAAACAGAATTCGAGTTCTTAAAAATTTGGGCATGCTTCCCTGTGATGTTGCTCATGACCTTGACCCGGAAGGGCAAGGAAAGACCCTTATATGACGTGGAAGACTCACACGCCGATCTGGTTGTCAAGGTGTTGAGAGAAATCTACGGATGCATTGCTTGATCAAGAATAAAACGCGAACGACTTATGTAGTGTATTTGTTGACAAGATCAAGCTTGTGAAAAAAGCGTTTTGGCAAAGACATTCCATGACCAAACTGTCGGAAATTGGTTATGAGCGTGAAAACCACCATTTTGATGTGACTTAAATCCTCGGCAATATCCATATATTATATAGTACACCATTTGGTATGAAAAGGAGAGAGACTTTATGGCGAGGGCTGATTTACTGAAAAACTCCTAACGAGTTACAAAGCGGGCGACAATGACGCCTTTTATAAAGTGGCTCAGGAGATTATAGAAGATGAGCGCAAAAAGAACCACGGCATCCTCGCCGATGAACTGAAGCTCATCCTGAACGGTTCGGCTCAACCGAGACGCTCTGATACCCCGTACTTTGCAAACGTCAGCAAAGATAAGAATGATGATACCAACCTCTTTGAGATAATCTACCCAGAAAAGTATCTTTCAGATCTAGTTGCATCCCCTCAGATGAAGCAGGAGCTCGAACGAATTATCCACGAATTTCAGAATTGGGATGTCCTTGTCAGCAATGGTGTAAACCCTACGAGGAGAGTGTTGTTCTATGGTGCTCCGGGATGTGGCAAGACACTCGCGGCTCAGGCAATAGCATCCGAAATTGGCTTGCCTATGATCTATGTACGCTTTGATGCCGTGATATCCTCGTATCTTGGCGAGACGGCAACTAACCTTAGAAAGGTTTTTGATTTTGCTAGACAGGAAAGCTATGTGATGTTTTTCGATGAGTTCGATGCTATTGCGAGAAGTCGCAACGATCCTTTTGAACATGGCGAGATTAAGCGCGTCGTAAACACTTTTCTCCAGCAATTGGACAACTTTAATGGAAAATCCCTCGTTATTGCCGCAACGAACTTCGAGCAATCTCTTGACTACGCTATTTGGCGGCGATTTGACTGCACCCTGCGTTTTGAAATGCCTTCCAACGATGAGAAATCAAAACTCTTTTCATTGCGTTTAAAACAGTTTAGCGGTGCAGACCATGTATTTGCCAAGTATTATGGCGACATGGAAGGATTCTCATTTGCAGATATCGATCAAATCGCAAATTTCGTTAGGAAGCAATGCGTTCTTGAAGGCAGAAAAATGTTTACTAAAAAGGATATAGAACAAGCCGTCCAAAGGCAGAAAGCGATTGTTGCCCTTCGGAAAACCCAGTATTAATGCCCAAGCATGAAGGAGGAAATCATCGTGGCTGTTAGGATTGAAATTAATAAAGAGGATTTGTCTGCCCTGTATGGCAGGTTTAACGGAATCCGAATCCTCCTAGGCCGCCTTTCCGTGGAACGCCAAGCCAGCACGGAAGCAAGCTGAAGCAAGACTGGGATGCGTCTGTTTCCGAAATTAGGATGTCACGTAAGGTATCTGGCATAGAAACGGATAACCTTATGGTGCTGGAACTAGTGAGCGATGCTTTGCCTGCAGATTCTCTGGACAGGCTTCTTGGTATGTGTAATTTGTGGATTGTGGAAGAGGCAAAACTACCCGACTCCAAAAAATCGCGGCTTGTTGTTCAATTCGAGGATGCCAAAGCACTATCAGACTTTGAATCTGAAAGAACGCTCTATATGCAGGACAGTTCAGAGAGAGGCGCTCTCGCTCCCGGACAGCGGAAAAACCTTTTCGAATGTATTGATAAAATACGCAAAGTTAGACGGGAAGATCGCATCGGCCGTCGATTGGCAAAACATATTGAAAGCGGGAGGCAAGTGCCCTACGGGTTCTTTACTGTAAACATTGATGTCTGGTACAACGGAGATAGGAGTAAAATATTCGAAATCGAGGCGCAAGTCAAAAGTGCGCTAGGTACAGGCGGAAGTAAATTGCTCGGTGACCTCTTCGAGCTCCAGACACTTCTGCTTGGACGTGCTTCAGTGAATGAATTCTCTCTTAATGCCCTTTTAGACCTCGATATTGTTGCTGCAGTAGATTTTCAAATGGAAACCACACTTCACGACTTCAACGGGCTCTATTCGCAGGATTTTTCACCTGTTGTCCAGAATGAACTCGATAAAAATGCGCCGCTCGCTGCAGTCATTGATTCTGGGCTCTTTTCGGGCAATCCGCTTTTGTCGTCAATCATCGTCGGGGAGGAAGACTTCGACAACACTGAGAATACAACTTCTGATTTAAACGGTCTGGCACAGGCGTTGGGGGGATTGTAGCATATGGTGGGTTCCCTCAATTCTTTGATGATAATCCAATATTCAAGCCACTCGTTCGATTATGCAACGGGAAGGTGATGCATGATGATGGCTTTGGCAACCCTGTCTATGCTGAGGATAAGCGTCCAGAGCAGGTGGTAAAAGAAGCAATCGAATTCTTCAACAAAGAATACCACTGCCGCGTCTTTAATCTGTCGTCAGGAGACCTGGATTACATATACGCAGGTGGTAGGCAAATGACGTGGGCAGGGATGATTGATGAAGTAGCGCGAGAATTGGATGTTGTGATCATTGTCAGCGCGGGAAACCAGTACCCCGAACTTCCTGAGTTCAGCGACCGCGACGACATATGCGAAAAAGACCGCAACCAGCTGCTAAATCCGGAGCATCGCCTTATCGATCCAGCAACTTCTGCCCTTGCTGTTACTGCCGGATCAATTACACGAACTGCAACTCCCGATATAAGGACTGGCATAACTGCAATCCCAGTAGGTCAGGCTGATTCAATGTCGGTCTTCACTCGTACTGGAAAAGGCGTAAACAATGCCATTAAACCAGAGTTTGTAGATTATGGCGGCAATTACTCTGTTCAACAGGTAACTCGTGGCAACAATCTATGGCGTACGAATGATCGCCTTCTTATGGAACCTTCCACTAACCATACGACAGAAAGAGTGTTCAAAGGATGGATCGGCACTAGCTTTGCCGCTCCGCATGTTACCCATTTCGCTGCCAGACTCGAACGATCATTAGAGGCGCAACTTGAAGAAGCGCCTTCTAGCAATCTGATGCGAGCGATGCTTGCAAGCGCAGCATTTATCCCATATAGCCTTCGTACTTGGGCTGAAGAAGCCGTGGATGCAAGTTATGCAGGTGCGCGAGCGCAAAAAGCAGATAACAGGTTGCGTCTTATTGGCTATGGCAAAATTGATGAAGAAGTCCTATTTTCGGATTCCACTGACCCTCGGCATGTTACCCTTTTTGCTGAAGGGGAACTCGCTTTACGCTCATTCCACCTATATAAAATCCCTGTGCCAACGGAGTTTATCGGCGTTAAGGGAAACAAGCGTATTTCAATTGGCTTTTCCTATAATCCGCCCATTCGCATGAGCCGTAAAGAATACATTGGCAATAGCCTTTTCATTGAGGTTTTCCGCAGAACAGATTTAGATAACCTTCTCAATTTTGCCCAAAAGAAGGAACAGGGCTCAGAGGACGATGCTGACGCTGCTTTGGAGAAATTTAGGCAGACATATGGTGCGGACTTTGAGCCAGGCAGCACTACGATTCAAAACAGCACTTTGCAGCAAAGGTTTTGGTCGAAAGGGAAAACTGGCGGCAAAGACCTTCTTTGGCCTGACAATGATCCATATACCTATGTTCTTGTCACAGGCAAAGAGCGATTTACTCATGCTGAAAAGAAGCAACTCAGTCTTATGCCATAGCGATAACGTTTACCTATGATGCCGTTGAGGATATACAGCTACATCAGAAACTCGCTGAGAATGTCGCAATACGCAACCGTGTCGAAGAGCGTGCCCGAATCCGAGAGCACGTTTAAAACCAAGGCTAAACTGAATAGAATCATTGTCTCACAATCAAGGCTACGCTGAAAAAACTCGTTGGAGCCTTTGTCCATCCACAATACGGACAATCCGACGATGCATACATTTCAAAAGAATGGTTATGAGCGATATAGTTTCCCATGTTATCTTCTGCTTGTTTGGAAAGCCTACGAACAGAAGCGGAAACAGGGAAAGCAAAACTGATTAATATAGAAGGTTCCAATGTTAATGTGACCTTTCCGCCGAAGACCGTATCGAGCGGTTTCTTGTTTACATTGAGAATCTGTATTCTTTTCTTTGCAGTGATGCGCCAGTCCAGGTTATAGCAGTGTTAAGGTCAGGCGCAGGAACGCCTGGCATGCGCAAGCCTAAAGCGACTGGATACTCCTCCCAAATGGGAGCCGTTCAGATGATAAAGCTGTTCGGTCAATAACCCCGCTTTATTTTTTTGCTTTGTTGTCCCGGTCAAAAAGAATTTTACAATTTAATACACTAAGTACCCAAACGCTGTAGAACGCTCAAAAGCTCAAACAAATTCATGGTCCCACCCCTTGGGGATCCCAGACCACTTGCAAAAACTGCCAAAGGACATACTTGAATATGTATACGCATTAATGTGGCAAGAAAAGGCGAAAATTTTTTAGATTTCTGTGTTTACTGCTATTTGTGGGGATCCATTTGTACTTGAAAACCCTCGCCCGTTTAGCGAACCTGTCCTTGCTTTCCATACTGTCTTTCCAAACAGGGACCCCGCACACTTCTAGCCAGCAAAGCCGGCAGAGTGTCAAATGGGGGCGTTTTTTCAAATTGTGTTTGCCGACAAACCGCAAATACTAAAGTCCCACTTTGTAGTGCATTTCTATGCCGTATGCATCGTGGGGTCGCTTACTATTATTATTAAGCAGAATTTTGTGAAAAGCTACTTTTTTAGTAGTTTTGGAATACTACCACACACCACAAAACAGCAACTTAAAAGCCCCAACTCAGTTGTCGAAGTACCAAGAATACATTGGAAATTGACATAAAATTATGAAAAGAGGCAACACACCGCATTAATGGTATTATGAATTTGCGATTAAAATACCAAGCGGGGAAAGCATCATGAAGATATACCACTAAACGGGCGAATTGCAAAGTTTTGTGAAGGGATAGCCACACTTAAAGGCTTTGGGCTGAAAAAAGCAATGCTGGCGGCCAGGATGATGGCAGCGATGATTTTGCCGGCATATTGCGGGATGCCCACCGAAATCGAGCGGCGCGCAGGCCCCAGC
>WRIE01000054.1 GCA_009782875.1 Eubacteriaceae bacterium
CCTGAAACAAGACAATTTCGGCATCGACGAGCTCTAAGGTGCTTTAGGCGGCTTCCAGCCGCAACACCTGAACCCACCGCCTTCCAGGCGGTGGTGGTTCAGTTCACAGCTAATGGTTGCTCCGCTTGTTGATGATGATACTGACACTACCTCTCCCCTAACAATCGTTCCTGCATGCTCGCCACGGTATCTGTTAATGAGTATGCTTCCGATCACTTTGTTAAAAACTGCCGCTTCATCGTAGGTTATGGGATGTGCGGCATTGCCGTTAAGCCTAATGCGCGTGCCAGTCAGTGCCACCCTTGTCTGTGTCCCGTCCTCAAAGAGAATTTCAATCAGATAAGCCATTCCGCTTGCGGTATCGTTTACGCTTGCTTTACTGGGATTAAGCCCTTTCAGGTATTCTTTGATGCTTTCTATCTCATTGGAATCGGTCAAATCCACAGGTTCAAATAACATGGGCAAAGTGGATACATTATTCTTAAAACACACCCAGGAGCAATGCCTTTAATCAAGGATAAGCCGCCATCGCTTCTACAAGCAGCCAAGGCGAGTGCTAAGGCTATTATGAGAATGGAGAGTAGTTTTCCTTTTTTTATGATACATCACCCACAAGATTCAACGGATATTTCTCGGTTTTGTTTTTTACTTCCTCTTTACTGTACTCGAAAGTAAAGCTGAATTGTAGGGGGGGCGCTGTATAGGCAGATGCACCTATACAGAGCGCGTTACCAAGGCTTAACCGGGGACGGTGATTTCATTTAAGAGAGCTTTTTTCTTTTCTGCAGGTTCACCCATCTGTGCCGCAAATGGCTGATATGCCTACGTTTTTTGGATACTGATTGAAATGTCCCTTAGAGGATGTTTAGTATCTCCTCAAAAGAACTGAAATAAATGGCAATACAAACATTTGACAAAATGTGCTCAAGTGCCTTTCGCAAACCTTCCACAGCCTCCGGCAATTATCAGCCCATCCGAATGATCTTTCAACAATCCATCTTTTGGGAAGGACATTGTACATATGGGCCTCGTTGCGTCTGGCAACTTCGACTTTCGCGTCAATCAGACCTTTAATTGCTTCAGCAAAGCTCTCCCCAGTATAAGCGCTGTCAGCTAAAACAGTCTTGACGCTTTCGTATTTGCCTGCATTAATTACAGCCAGCTCTATAGCCCCATCCCTGCCAGTAAAATCTGCTGTCGTGGCATGTATGCCATGGGGAAGCCCAAGAATGCCAACTGCCAAGCGCACTTTCCCCCTGATATTTTTTTTCCCCGCATCATAGCCTTTCCCGCCTGCTGTGAATGCGTTTTTAATGCTTTTTGAGCCAATTGCCAGCATCGACGGGCCCAGGGCTTCTCCCGTTTATAATCCGCTCTGACATAGCCAGCTCATCTAAAGCTTTTTCAAAAGCGCTGCGCTCATCTGGATTCATGTAGTTTTTTACCCCATTTTCGAGAATGGCAGTAAACATCCTCCCATTTCGGAAAGTCGTGGGGCAATGCCCTCCATCTGCACCCTTCGCGCAAAACATATAGTATTGCCCCAATTTAAGCTGGACAGGCCCCTGTGGGTCGTTGCTTTTTTGCCCTCTTCAATTACCGTGCCAATTTGGGATTGTCAAAAATCCAAAATCATCCGCAAAAAACTCGAGATAAAGAAGGTATAATAATGGAATCCACAATTGAATTAGGAGAACAAAAACAATAAATAGAAGTGAAATCAACTCAATCAGCAGGCTTCTTTCCAAAACGTTGCGCCATGAGCCAGAAGCGATTGGCATCAGTTTGGATAACCAAGGGTGGGCTGATGTGGGCGCGCTCATTGAAAGCGTCAACAAGGCGCGGCAGACAGATATTGGCTTTGGCGAGCTCCAAGATGTTGTCGAGACAAACGATAAACAGCGGTTCAGCTTCAATAGCGACAAAAGCAAAATCAGGGCGAACCAAGGGCATTCAATAAATATATATTTGGGCCTCAAACCGGCTTTTCCGCCCGATGTGCTCTACCATGGCACCGCCCGCCGGTTCTTGGACAGCATTCTCGATAGCGGCCTAGACAAGCGAAACCGGCAGCATGTGCACTTGTCGGCGGACAAACAAACCGCCATATCAGTAGGGGAAAGGCATGGGTCGCCCGTTGTTTTGTTGGTCGACAGCTATGCCATGGTAAGATCTGGGTTTCTGTTTTATCTGTCTGAAAATGGCGTTTGGCTTACAGACTCAGTGCCTCCGGGTTTCATTAAGGTTTGGGATAAATAGGGCTTTAGGCAATTAGTTGCAGAATGGCTATGCTATAATATTTTTGAAAAGAATTAGATGAAAGCAAACCAAAATAGTGAATTCAAGCGACGGAGGTTGCAGATGGAGTCGGTATGGGACAAGCTCTCCGAAAAATATGACAGCTTATGGGTGCAAAAATATTCACTATCTCCAACCCGGTATAAAGTCGCCGAAATAATTTCCCGTTTGGCAAACTCGCCCTCTTTTGGCCTTCTTGATCTCGGGTGCGGCACTGGCCAGCTAATATCAGAGCTATCTATCTTGTTTCCAGAATCAGTTTTTGTCGGGGTAGACAAATCCCAGTCTATGTTGGATATCGCAAAAGAGAAATGCCCTTCTGTGGATTTTCTCTTGTCAGAGGCGGAAAACTTGGAAATTGGTTTTGTCAAAATGGATTTCATAACATGCTGCCATTCTTTTCCTTACTATCAAGACAAAGGGAAAGCTGCAGATAAGATAAAACTGCTGGTCAAGCCTGGCGGATATGCAATACTTGTCCAGGCTTCGGTCAACAGCCTTTATGACAAAATTGCAATGTGGTTTGTGGAGAAAACCGCAGAGCCTGCCCAATACTTGGAAAAGAATGATTTTCTCAGGTATTTTATGAATGGTTTTGACCTAGTAGAGCAATTTGCCCTCAAGGAGAAGTGGTACATGCCTACAATATATGGATTTGTATTAAGGAGAGGTTTGGATGCAGGTGCTTCTGGTTAGGCCCAAACCCCATAAAGAGACAATCGGGCTTCAAAGCGTCATGGTTTGCGAGCCTTTGGAGCTCATGGGCCTCAAGGCAGTGCTCTCGGCCAATGGCCATGATGCCGTGATTGTTGATATGATTCTCGAGAAGCGCCCTTTGTCCTACTATTTAAAAAAACATAATCCAAGCCTTGTCGCTTTCACAGGATATATCAGCCATGTCAATGTGATCAAGGAATACGCCAGAACCACAAAAAAGATAAACAAAAATATAACAACAGCTGTAGGAGGCGTCCATAGCGAGGTTTGCCCTGAGGATTTTTTCGATGCAAATATTGACATGGTCTGCAGCTCCCCTTCAGATCTTTATGAGTTTTTAGGCTGTGACGATAAAGGGCCTATGTTCCCTGACAGGAACTTGCCTGGCCGCTACCGGCGAAAGTACTACTACTTGTTCCATGACAACTGCGCGCTAATCAAAACTTCTTTGGGCTGTCCATACAACTGCGCTTTTTGCTTTTGCAAAGAAATTGCGAAGTACAGCGCACGGGATATTGATGATGTGGTAAATGAGCTGGAGGGCATAAGCCAAGAAGAGGTATATATTGTTGATGACGACTTCTTGTTTGACAGAAACCGTTTGATTGAGTTTGCTGAAAAACTGCAGTCCCGCAATATCAAAAAACGATTTTTGGCATATGGGAGGGCTGATTTTATAGCCAACAACGAAGATATTATTGGCTTGCTCCACAAATCGGGCTTGAGGGCAGTGATTGTCGGCATTGAATCAGCGTCACAGGAAGAGCTTGACTCTTTCAACAAGAAATTGCAGATCGAGGACACAGTAAAAGCAACTTCGATTCTCGCCAAGTATGGGATTGAGTGTTATGGCACGGTGATTCTGGGCATAGACTGGGGCAAAGCTGATTTCGACCGCCTTTACAGGTTTCTTGCAAGTTTGGGCTTGGTATTTGTAAATCTGCAGCCACTGACCCCCATGCCCCAAACCACATATTTTGACCAGTGCAAAGATTCGCTGGTTATTCCATACACGGAACATGAAAAGTGGGATATGGCCCATTTAGTTGTCAAGCCGGGGAAGCTGTCAATACGGCAATACTACTTGCAGATAACCAAGTTGTACTGTAAGTTGACTATGAATCCAAAGAGTATTGCTTATATGGTCCGCAAGTACGGCTTTTTCAAGACAGCTCGGCTGGGGCTGGGCTCCACCCATGTAAGCGTCCAGTATTTGAAGAAAATAGTCAGGGGGTGAGCAATTGAAAGCTCTATTGGTAAGGCCATGGGTCAATGAAAATATTACCACTGTCCGCAACTTCCTCTTTGGCGAGCCCTTGGGTATCGAGTGTGTAGCCACTGTGTTTCGTGAGCTTGGGGTGGAGATGGAACTCGCCGACTTTATGGTTGAGGAAAACGGAAAGCTGGCCAGCTACTTGTCCCGGCTAGAGCCCGACATAGTGGCTATCACTTCCCAGTGCACTGATGTCGCCAATGTCGTGCAAATTGCCAAGGAATCAAAGGCGTTTGACCCTGCAATCCAAGTCTTGGTCGGGGGGGTGCAAGCAACTTGTTTTCCCGATTCGTTTTTTGTTGACGAAATTGATTTTGTTTTCAAGTCAACCACCCGGGAAAACCTGGGCATCCTCATAGATATGCTCTCGTCAAGCAAGCCCCAGGAGCGCATAGACGGGATCTACAGCAAATCGCTGGGTTTCGTAAATGACGGTTTTTTCTGCCTGAATGAATATATTGTGCCTGACCGGGAAATCTCGGCGCGCTACCGGAGCGAATACAAGTACGTTGGCTACCAGCCGTGCGCCATTGTTCAAACAGCATACGGCTGCCGAAACAGATGCGAGTTTTGCGTCAGGTGGAAGATAGAAGGCGACATACTCCGGGAGCTTCCGATAAGCGAAATAGTCGACCAGATCGAAGCATTGGATGAGCCATATATTATGATTTGCGACAACGATTTTTTGATCAACGAAAGCCGCCTCGAGGAGTTTTGCACATTGCTGGAAGAGCGGAATTTAAAAAAAGGCTATATTTGCTACGGCAGCGTCAATAGCATCTTGGAGAAACCCGGTATTCTAGGCAGGCTTAAGGATAATGGCCTTATGGCGGTCATTGTGGGATACGAAGCTTTTGAAGACAGCAGGCTTGAAGAGTACAACAAGCCTGCCAGTGTTGACGAAAATATAAAGGCGACCAGGATCCTTGGTTCGCATAACATTGCTTGCTGGGGATCTTTCATTATCCACCCTGACTGGGACAAAGCTGATTTCAAGAAACTGGTCAGCTATATCAGGGCCCTAAAACCCGAGTTGATAACATTTTCCCCATTGGTGCCCCATCCACTGACTCCGCTGTATACACAGTATGAAGAGCGTTTGATTTACCCTGTTGAAGACTACGAAAAGTGGAATTTTGGTGATGTGTTGATTTACCCCTCGAAGATGCCTTTGAAGAAGTACTATATGCAGGTTATGAAACTTGCTTTGGTTGTCAACGGGAATTTCCACTCTGTAGCCTATGCCATAAAGGCTTTTCCATTAAAAAACACCTTGCGTATGCTCTTTGGTTTCAGGTCTTTGTTTGGTGTATATGTAAGGAATTATTTTGCTAGTTGATTTTTTGATAGGTGGTGTATTAGTTGAAAGTCCTTCTAATAAGGCCTGCGGCTCCAAATCCATTGAGTTTTCTAAAAATCTTGGACAATGAGCCGCTGGAGCTGGAATATCTGTATACTGCCTTGAAGGAAGCGGGCCATGAGGGCGTCATTTATGACAGCCTTTTTGAGAAAACCACTGTCTTTCGCGCTATCGAGCTGGAAGAGCCTGATATTGTGGCTATCACAGGCTACATCACCCAAGAGTCTCTTATGATGGATTATGCGAGGATAGCGAAAGCCTACAATCCCAAAATAGCCACTGTAATCGGCGGAGTCCACGCCCAGGTCAACTATCAAAGGTTTTATGGCAGCAATGTCGATTTCGTGTTCCGCAGCGAGTCGATGGAGGCGTTCGCGGCGTTGGCAGCGTGTATCGAGAGCGGCAACGATGAAGGCCTTGGGGCGATAAACGGGCTGTGCTACAGGCAAAACGGGGTATTTGTTGAAAACCCTCTATTGCCCATATCTATAGACTCGCTGCCAATACCTGACCGGGCATTCTTCTATGGGCACAAGAGTGAGTACAGGTATCTTGACCTTGAGGGTGTCGCAACCGTTAAAACAGCGTTTTCATGCCCTTTCAATTGCAATTTCTGCTACTGCACACTCCTGGGGGGCGGCAAGTACGCCCCAAGGAGCTTGGATTTGGTGATAGAAGAGCTCAAAGGGCTTGGTGCCCAAAATGTCCAAATTGTAGATGACGATTTTACAGTGGACAAACATAGGGTTTTGGAGTTTGTGCGACTGGTCAGGGAAAACAACATAAACAAGACTTTTGTGTGCTACAGCCGGGCAGATTTTGTCGCAGCTAACCCTGATGTCATCGAAGAGCTTGCCCAAATCGGGTTCAAGTATTTTTTAGTAGGGTTGGAGGCTGCCACAGATGCGGATCTTGCCAGTTTCAACAAAGGCACTAGTGTGGACATCAACCAAAAATGCATTGAGGCCATAAACAACAGCGGGGCAGAGTGCATCGCCTTGATGATTTGCCCAATTAACGCCACAAAAGAGCATTTCAGGCATATGTACGAATGGATTGTCGCAAACAAGCTCAAATACGTGACGGTTTCAATCTTCACCCCAATCCCAGGCACTGCCCTTTACGAGGAGTATAAAGACAAGCTGGTGACCGAAAATGTTGAAGACTGGGATTTTTTGCACTTGGTTGTCAAGCCTGAAAAGATCTCGGCGGCAGAGTTTTACATGGAGTTTTACCGCTTGACTATGAAGTTGTACCAAATAGCAAAAAAAGAGGGGATCTACAGTTTTATGGATCTAGTGTTTTATAAAAACCTCCTGGGCAATTACTTGCTTCGCAAAGCTAGGGGCAAGAATCTGTGAAGGTGCTGTTCATCCAGCCAACCCCATATTACGATGGCAGGAAGCTTGTCAAGAAAAAGAAATTATATTTTGTCGGCTTAGCACCCGCGATCCTCGCTTCCCTTGCACCGGAGGATGTGGAATTTGAGGTATGCCTGGAGACGATCGAGGATGTGGATTTCGACACGAACGCCGACTTGATCGCCTTGTCCGGGATGGGGCATGCGATAATCCGATCTATTGATATAGCGGACCGCTTTATGGCTATAGGCAAAACTGTGGTGATGGGCGGGTATATGGCAAGCCTCATGCCCCACGAAGCTAAAGAGCACTGCCATAGTGTGGTGATTGGAGACGGGGAGGCAAGTTTTCCTAAAATGCTGGAAGATTTCAAGAATGGCTGCTTGCAGCCCTTTTATGAGGATCCTTTAGAGGACTTTTCCATTCCCTTGCCAAAATATGAGCTGTTGGCAAAAAAAAACATCGGTGATTTCTTGCCTGTCCAAGCCGGGAGGGGATGCCCCAACACATGCTCTTTTTGTTCAGTATACTGCCTTTACAAAGGCAAATACTTGAAACGTGAGATTGATGAGGTAATAAGGGATATTCGCAGAATCAAGGAGTTGGGATATAAAAAATTCCTTTTGCTTGATGACAATATCTACTCAGACGTTCCATATTTGAAAGCTCTTTGCTTGGAGATCTCAAAGCTGGGCATGAAGTGGCTGTCCCAATGCTCAATTAGCATTGCAGATGACCCGCAGCTTCTCGAGCTTGTTGCTAAAAGCGGCTGCATAGCCCTTTCTTTTGGCCTTGAGAGCATATCCCAAGAGAGTCTGTCAAAAATGGGAAAAGGATGGGCAAACGCCAGCGCCTACAGCAGCCAGCTAAAAAAGGTTGTTTTGGCAGGCATTGATGTCTCAACAGAAATGGTTGTCGGGGCAGACGGGGACACGCTGGAGAGCATCAGGGCAACCAGCGGCTTTGTCACAGAGCAGAAGATTGTCGTTCCCCGTTTCTATATCATTACCCCGATACCAGGCACTGTATTTTTTAGGGAAATGTCAGAGGCAGGGCGGATAGTGAATAGCGACAT
The DNA here is from genome assembly GCA_009782875.1 of Eubacteriaceae bacterium. Taxonomy (GTDB): domain Bacteria; phylum Bacillota; class Clostridia; order Eubacteriales; family Anaerofustaceae; genus WRIE01. Next base: position 8,085 of record WRIE01000054.1, read on the forward strand.
ATACAGCTACAATGGCGCGCAAGCAGTGCACCAGCCTGCAAAAATGAGCCCGCAGGACCTTACAGATGCATACTGGGCGCTGTACAAAGATGTGTTTACAATTAAAAGCATTTTAAAAAGGAGTGTTTTGCGCAAAGAGTTTTGGGCAAAACCTTTAAAATACCTGTTCTACTTGTATGTGAATTTGTATTACCGTTGCCAGATATACCAAGGGATTACCCCAAACATAATTTAGGTGCAGATATGGAAATTAGGCAGATTGGGTCAATTAGAGAATATATCGGTTTCATCCGGGAAGTGTATAAAAACGATGCCAACTTCAAAGACAACAAATCAGACATCATAAAAATGGTTTGCAACCCCAAAGGCGTTTTCTTCGCAAATTCTTGGCAGGAAAAAGCAAGCACCTCTGAAGGGGGCGCCGTCCAGTGCCAAGGGGTTCTTATCCGCCACAAGAACAATCCTAGCCAGCTGATGCTTGCAATGTTTGAGGCTAGGGAAGGCGCCCAAAGCGCTGTAGAGGCGCTGTTGTCTTATGCAAAGCAAAAGGGCGCCCAGCTAGGATGCAGCAAGCTTGTTGTCGGGATAAATGGCCATTGCAATTACGGGGTGGGCTTTCTAGCCAAGGGCTTTGATGAGCCAGTGCGTTTTGGGCAAGCATATAATCCGGGCTACTATGATGGCTATTTTAAAAACTTGGGAATGGAGCGCCATACCTATTCGAGCTTTGAAGGCACGATCCAAGGCATTGATGCCAAGATGGCGAGGTTCAGGCGCTACATGCAGCGTGGCGGCATTGATTTTGTCCATTGCCCTTTTGGCCAAGGCAGATTCGAAGAGACAACCAGGATATACACGAAAATAAACAATGACATCTTTGCCAGCCACAGCTACTACTACACCCGCCAAATAGAGGAAGACAAAGAACTGTTTAGCCCGATGCGCCCATTGCTTGGTCCAAGCAATCTTATAGTGGCGATGAAAAACGGAGAGCCTGCAGGTTTTGTCCTATGGTACGCTGATTACAACGAGTTGGTCGCATCCCAGAAGAAAACTGACGCATGGGCATTCGCCAAATACAAGCTTATGGACCAAAAACCAAACACAGTCATTGTTGTCGAGATAGGGGTCTATCCAGGGCAAGAGGGCACAGGGCTTGTTTTGGCAATGCTGGAGGAAGCCGCAAGCGTTGCCCGAAAGACCCATGGTGGAGATAATATGGCAGTAGCCAGCAGTTGGATCCATGATGGAAACAAGCGGTCACTAAACCTTGTCAAGTTCTTGCTGGAACACAAAAGCAGGGAGTACTCAGTATATGAGACAAGCATTTGAGGGAGTAATCCACGATGAATTGCCAATTGAATGGGACGAGCTCACAAAAGGCAACTTTCTCTTAAATAGAGATTTTCTTGAAGTCGTAAAAGTATCCAGCAATATGCCTTTTAGAGCCGTAACCCACCAGAAGTACTGCTGTGTCGAGTACCCCATAAAGCTGAACTTGCTCTCCTTTGCCAAAAGGGCCAAGCTGCACGTGGGGATAACGATTATCGGAGCGCCTGTGTCTATAGGAAAAAAAGGATATGTTGGTGATATTGGCGCGCTAATTGCTGACTATAAAAAGAGAAAAGGCATCTTCTTGGTGCTTAATGATGATGCGCCTTTGCATGCAGGCAATAACAGGAGCGGAAATACGCTCCCTTCATTTGTCCTCGAGAATGATTTCGCAGACATGGATGATTATATCCAGAAACTTCGCAGCTCTTATCGGCGAAGAGTATTGTTGGCGAGAAAAAAAGCTGGCAGCTTGTCAGTCAAAAAAATCGATAGCGGCAGCTACACAGAGCAAATGCATGGCTTATACATGAAAGTCCTCAATGCGTCCAAATACCCCCTAGAGACGCTAAACAGCTCTTTTTTTAAGTTAGCCGGAGGGGATTTGTACTGTTTTTTTAATGGCCAAGAACCGTTGGCGTTTGTGTTGGTAAAGGGCATAGAAGACACATTGTACTTTATTTTCGGAGGGATGGACTATTCCAAGAGGGATGAATATGATTTGTACTTCAATATGCTGCTATTAGTTTTAGAGTTAGGGATTACTGGAAGTTTCAAAAGAATCGACTTTGGCCAGACAGCGGAGCAATCGAAACAGAGGATTGGGGCTATCCAGTCTAGTAGGTATATGCATATAGCCGCTGGCAACAAATTTGTCGATTTTACGCTTACACGCTTGTTCCGATTCTTTGACTATAAACTGCCAAACGAAAAACTGAATGTTTTCAAGCAATAGGCTACAGCGTAGTGCATTTCCGATGCCTGGTGAATTTATTATTGGTTGTGAAGCCGTTTTTGTTTATGCATAGCGTTGCTCGGAACCTTTGGCGCAGCTGGGTTTTTATGATTTCAATCAGCTTTCATGAACACTAGATGCTTTGCGGGCTCTGACTGGCGGAATTGATATTTTCATCACAGGCCGGGATGTATATGCACTGCACTTCGTAGCCCTGTGCTTTCGCTTTCTCCAGCAAGAGCAGGTTTCGTTCGGTAGATAATACAGTTTCAATCGAAAAATCTGTTCCTTTAGCTAGCAAGCTATTGCGTAAAGTTTCCGCCTGTTGAGCCGCTTCGAGATCGGTCAGGTTATAATTTCCTAATGCAAAAAACGACGTTTGCCAAATTTTACATATTATTGAATTCCGAATTGACATTGTCTGTGAAACGCATGCCTATTCGGCTGTTTTGTATTTTTCGGTTGCTATTGACTTAAAATGTGAGCAAGCGTATTGCTTGCTCACTGTACAATTCGGCTAAATATGCCAGAGACTTTTTCAGCAGCCTCCAATCTCGTGTCCAGCTTTCTAAGCAAATTATCTAGCCCCATTAAATGGCTATATCTCAATGTAATCTGTGTCGAAAGAGCTTTTGCCATTGCCACACAAAGGACACTCAAAATCCTCGGGCAAGTCTCCCCATTCAGTGAACGGTCCAATGCCATGCGCTGGATCTCCCTCAATCTCATTGTAAACGTATCCACATATTCCACAAATAAATATATTCATTACTTAAACCCTTTTTATAGATTAATAACCAATTTCCCACATTTTTTACTCAATTAATGCCCTATGTTGATATTATAGCACTAAATCAAGAGTTTTTTGTCAAAACTCGCACGAATTCTAAAGGCTTTAGCAATCTTGATTTCCAGCAGCAATAAAGATATAATTATCACCGTAGCTAGGGGTGCTGCCACAGGCAGCTGAGAATTACCCTTATTACCTGATTCGGATAATGCCGACGTAGGGAAGCTTTGGCTTGCCCTCCGTTAGAAAATGGAGGTTTTTTTTTATGGGTTTTCTTATCTCTCTTCCCGGCCAAATCGTCATCGTGGCAGTTTTTGTCGCAGTATTGGCAGCAATATGGGCTGCTTCTCCTTCCAAGATCCCCAAATCCCAAAGAACCACTGCCATGGCGACATGTTCGGCAATGGTTGCTTGCGCCTTTGTCTCGAACAATATGCTTCCTAAAATCACCATGCCACAAGGGGGGTCTGCCACATTGTTTTCGATGCTGTTTTTATATTTGGCAGGATACATATATGGAGCGAAGAACGGCATAACGGCAGGCGTTATTTATGGGATACTGGATTTTATTTTCAAGCCCAGCGCCTATTACCCGATGCAGGTAGTCCTCGACTATCCAATCGCTTTTGCGATGGTCGGCGCAGGCGCGATAGCCCGGAATATGAAAAACGGCTTGGCCGTGGGATATCTGCTCGGCATGGCAGGCAGATTCTTTGCCTCGATGATGTCCGGGGCTATATTCTTCGGCTCATACGCGCCAATCGGATACTCGGCGTTTGGATGGTCAATCTACTACAACATCACATACTTGGGATTTGAAGCATTGATGACAGCCATAGTCTTGTTTGTCCCGTCTTTGCGCAGCGCCATCGAGAACGCTAAGCGAAAAAGCGCCTCCCAATAGTTGGGGGCGTTTTTCCAATGGAATATTAAATAATGTTTTTATAAACCGCCACAAGCCATTTACATGCCAATTATTTCCATTGGGGGCGGCAAAATGGTTTTATGCAAAGACAAGAAATTTGCAAACGATGAACATATCATGCCCTAAGAATATGGCTATAACAATAAAAACGGCCTCCAAAGTTTCCTTGGCTTCTTTGGAGGCGTTTTATATGCCGGCATGGCTAGTAAACACTATAACTTGTCAGAGACAGTCGCAACCATGATAGCCTTGATTGTGTGCATCCTGTTTTCTGCTTCATCAAAAACGACAGAGTTTTTGGAGCGGAAAACGTCGTCGTCAACTTCTCGTATGTCAACGCCTTTTTCAATCCATTCCTTAGCCAATTCAGTTTCAAAATTGTGAAAAGACGGCAGGCAATGCAAAAAAAGGCAGTTCTCATTTTTTGTCGCAGCCATGATTTCAGCGGTTACTTTGTACTTGCCCAAAAGCTTTACTCGTTCTTCGATTATATCCTCTTCACCCATAGATGCCCAAATATCTGTGTAAACGGCGTCTGCCCCTTCAATGCAGCTAATGTCTTCTGTATATAGCGCGTTTTCATGGCTTTCTGGTGTGCCTCCAAAGAGCTCTTTTGGTCCAAAGCCGACAAATTTAAAGCCCAGCAGCTTGGAAGCATAGTTCCAAGTGGCAGCAACATTATTTCGGACATCTCCCACAAAGACCACTTTTAAGTCAGATATGCCCTTGCCGGGGCAATGCTCTTGTATTGTCAGCAAGTCTGCAAGGATTTGGGTGGGGTGCTCTACATCGCTTAACCCATTAAATACTGGCACGCCTCCGGCATCTCTCAATACCTCCAAAGTCTTCTGGCTGTAGCCCCTGTACTCTATGCCGTCGTAGTATCTTGCGAGCACCTTTGCAGTGTCTTCAATCGACTCCTTTTTTCCCATTTGGCTGCTTATGGGATCCAGGAATGTCACATGCCCGCCTTCATCATAAACAGCTGTTTCAAAAGCGCACCGTGTGCGGGTGGATGTCTTTTCAAAGAGCAAGGCGATGTGCTTGCCTTTTAATAGGTCTTGTGTGATTCCTCTTTTTTTCATTGCTTTTAAATCAGCTGACAGCTCAATGAGCCACAACAGCTCTTCTGCAGTGAAATCAAGCAAAGATAGAAAACTTTTTCCCTTTAAGTTTGGTAATGTCATAATAAAACTCCTAATAGATTGATAGTGCTAAAAATAATACGCATAATTATACATGATAATTCATAAAAATGCAATCAAAATTCTAAAATCTCGCAACCAACGATATCCATTCCATCCTTAATAGCGACAATGCCGAAGCTTGTCCCCATTCCCGGGGTCTTTGGGTCGTTTATCGACCCTGGGTTGATTAACAGCGACCCGCCAACATTTCCGATAAAAGCCTTATGGGTATGCCCAAATACACAGGCGCATGCGCCAACCTCAAGCGCCAACGCGCCCAGCTCTTTTTTGCCTTCCTTGGCGCCCTGCTTGTGGCCATGGACAAGCAGGATTTTCTGGCCACCTATGTCGACTAGCTCCATAAGCGCATATGTGGAAGCAGGCGAATCACAGTTGCCCTTGACGGCATATATAGGCAGGTTGTGGGCAGCCAACACTTGTGAGTCTGATGCAAAGTCGCCTGCATGCATAATAACACTGATATCATCAAAAAGCTCCAAAGCTTTTCCAAATGCCCTGACCATCCCCCCCACATCGCCATGGGAGTCAGAAGCGAGAAAGATATGCTTGATACTCATTATAAACCTCTAAGCACAAGTATAGCGGTTGGCGGCAAGTTTGCAATCCTGCATGCTAAAACAATAAAACAAGCCCGGAAAACCTTAATCCGGGTTTGTGCGCTGATACCATTTTGCGACAACTGGCGCACTATTGCCCTTGCAGATTTCGAAGCCTTGACATTTTATCGATGATGCTCGCTTTCATAGAAGACTCGTCACAAAGCAGCAGCGGAACATCGATGTCGCGCATATACGCCAGTTTAGCATAAAGCGACCTGAAATCCTCGAATAAAACGTCAATTGGACCATATGATGATGACCGGGCTGTATGGCACAATTGGCTTTCAGAATCGAAACGGATATTCGGATTTTCAGCCGAGCCAAGGATCTGGGCTAGCTGGCTTGTGCTAATTGGCTGCCATTGCCCGGTGTGCCGTATGATCTGCACAGCGCTTAGCTCGCAGTGGTAACCCATCCTCTCATGGCCTGCCTTGTTCGCCAAAGCAGAAATTGATTCTGTGAAAGTCTCAAAGTCAAATGCGCCTGAAGACTGCCGCAGGAAAAAGCCTTTGGCCCTCTCGTCGCCCCCTATAGAATTCAGGGTGGAAAAATCCCCTGCGACGTAAAGGTTGAGGCCATAATTATTCAAGCTCTCTTTTAACGCGTGGAATGCGGCGACATCCCCTGGCTCGACAAAAAGCAAGGCGGCAGTGTATTCTTTGTAAAGCAAGTCGTGGAGCAATTGCTCGTATATGTTTCTGTCCAAGTAGCGGTTGAGGTCTTTTGCGACAAAGCATGCTTGGATATTATTAGACAAACAGGCGTTGATGCCGCCTGGGTCGTATTCTGTGCGCAAACCTGATTCTTCAAAGGAAAACTCGTCTATAAAGATCCCTTTGACTGCAGAAGGCATGTGGGGAGCCATTAGGGCGCCTTGGGCACTTGTAGTTGCGAAAATGGCAAAGGCTGAGGATTGCTGGGAGGGCAAGGCGATTTTGGTGTTTCTGGGCAGCTCGATATCTATGTCCCCATTGAGCTTTTGCATCTCGTCAATAGGCAAGGACATGTTTCTCGCAATTTTCAAAAGAGATGAAGGCTCTTTCAAAAAGAGGTATTGGCAGGAGGTCGGCAGCCAAATTGCCAGGTTTTCTACTGGTTCAAACGGGTTAGCTTTCAAAATATCCTGCTCTTCTACAGAGTATAGTTTTGACAGCGCTGTAGTGTCTTCATTGTGTCGGATTATGTGAATCATTCAGGCACACCCATTTCCTTTATCAAATGGCGCCTATATGGGCGCATATATCTATATTTATGAGCTTGCAACCCAAAATATCGACTTTGGACAATTAATCATTGACAAAAAAAGAGCTAATAGATAAAATTGCCTTTAGAGCTTGCCTTTGCGTAAAGCGTTTTTTTTATATTGAAAGAAGGCTTGCCTTGGAAGGTGGAGCGCTATACAGCTTTTTGCCCCAAAAGTACTGGTTATGGACCGAGTAATGATTTTAAAAACCTGTGCAAAGCTGGCAAACGAGTGGATTATGCCAATGCGGCTCCATGAAGCACGGGCCTGGATATTAGAGAAAGAGCATAGGCGTGGAGAACACAATATCACTAAATACAGGAATTTAGCGAGAAGGAGAGAGCGTTAAAAACACAGTTAAGCAATACTTCCCACTTTATAAGAGGATTGGCGGCATTAGTGTCCCAAAACTTCGCCGCAAATCCAGGCTTGTTGCAAGCAGAGGATTTTAGTGTGATCGGAATGGCCGGGAAAAGAGATATTCCAAGAGCTATCCCAAACCAAAGGGCTGGACAGCAAAACGCTGGATGCGCCCATCAAGCCGGACAATCCTAAACTATAGGCAAATGGAGGGATTGGTCGCGGTTGCCCAAAAGCGTTAAATGCGCTCTGGGCTTGTTTGGGGCTAGAATGCGGCAACCGGATTTGCAACACCTGGCAATTGCAAATATCCACAAACTGGAATTAGACACAGGTTGTGGATTGCTGCATCTAACAACAGCAGATATGCGAAATTGGGCAAGTTGGAGCGATGTTTTTAATGCCAAGTTAAGAGGTGAGACGATACAATTTCAGCGAGATTGAGAAAAAATGGCAAGAAAAATGGGGAATGGAAGCCCTGTACGCTGCCCGCCAAGACAGCTCCGGGCCTAAGTACTACGCTTTGGTGGAGTTTCCCTATCCTAGCGGGCAAGGTTTGCACGTTGGCCATCTAAGGCCATACACTGCGCTGGATGTCATTGCCAGAAAACGCAGAATGGAAGGCTACAATGTGCTTTTCCCAATGGGATGGGACGCGTTTGGCTTGCCGACAGAGAACTACGCCATCCAAACTGGCATACATCCCAAAGATGTGACAAGGACCAACATCGCCAATTTTAAAAAGCAGCTCTCTATGATGGGTTACTCATTTGATTGGGGAAGGGAAATCGACACAACTGACCCCAACTATTATAAATGGACACAATGGATATTCTTGAAATTGTTTGAGGCTGGATTGGCATATAAAAAGGAGACGCCGATTAATTTCTGCACCTCATGCAAAGTCGGGTTGGCAAACGAAGAGGTTGTTGGAGGTGTCTGTGAGCGCTGTGGAGGCAAAGTGGTCAGGCGGACAAAGAACCAATGGATGCTCAAGATTACCGAGTATGCCGAGCGTTTGATAACTGACTTGGATATGGTGAATTACCCAGAGCGTGTGAAAGCCAGCCAGTTGAACTGGATCGGAAAAAGCACTGGAGCCCAAGTCAGCTTTTCGTTGGCAAATGGCCAGGATTCAATCGATGTGTTCACAACAAGGCCCGACACGCTTTATGGCGCTTCATATATGGTGCTGTCCCCTGAGCATCCGTTGATCGAGAAATATATTGGGCAGATATCAAATGCAAGCCAGGTCGAGGCATACCAGCTAGAAGCTTCAAAAAAGTCTGATTTTGAGCGCAGCGAAGTATCAGACGGAAAAACCGGGGTGCGCTTGGAAGGGTTTGATGCAATTAATCCTGTGTCCCACGAGACCATCCCTATTTTTATCTCGGATTATGTATTGATGTCATATGGCACTGGGGCTATTATGGCTGTACCAGGCCATGACGACAGGGATTATGAGTTTGCAAAAGCCTTCAATCTGCCAATAATTGAAGTTGTAAGCGGCGGCAACTTGGAAGAGTCCGCATTTACAGACACAGAAAAAGGCGTAATTGTGAATTCGCCATTGATCAACGGGTTGAGCGTGGACGAAGCCAAAGCCAAAATGACAGCCCACTTAGAGGATAAAGGGATTGGGCAAGCCAAGGTAAATTACAGGCTTAGAGACTGGGTTTTCTCAAGACAAAGATATTGGGGGGAGCCAATCCCTTTGGTTTGGTGCGAGGCATGTGGATGGGTTCCAATACCAGAAGCTGAGCTCCCCTTGCTCTTGCCTGAGCTGTCCAGCTTCCAGCCTGGAGAGGATGGCGAGTCGCCACTGCACAACTTGCCGGAGTGGTTTAACACAACATGCCCCAAATGCGGGCATCCTGCTTTGCGGGAGACCGATACAATGCCCCAATGGGCAGGGTCCAGCTGGTATTTCTTGCGCTACACCGACCCTTCGAACAATGAATCCCCTGCCAGCCCCAAAGCGCTCGATTACTGGATGAATGTAGACTGGTATAACGGCGGCATGGAGCATACTACCTTGCATTTGCTCTATTCCCGGTTCTGGCACAAGTTCCTCTTTGATATAGGTGTTGTGCCGACTCCAGAGCCTTATGACAAAAGGACATCACACGGAATGATACTTGGGCCTGACAACCAAAAGATGTCTAAATCTCGTGGCAATGTCATCAACCCTGATGATGTCGTAAAAGCCTACGGCACAGACACATTGAGGACATATGTAATGTTTATGGGCGATTTCGAAAAGACTGCCATTTGGAGCGAAGATGGAGTCAGGGGGGCAAAGCGCTTCCTTGACAGGGTGTGGGCTGCCAGCGAGCTAGTTGTGGCGGGCAATGGCTACTCGAAAAAGCTTGAGGCGAATTTCCACAACACAATCAAAAAAGTCGGCGATGACTGCGAGGTGTTGAAATTCAACACAGCCATAGCCACTTTAATGAAGCTGTTGAATGACATTTACGAAGCAAAGTCATTGACACAACATGATTACAAAACCTTCCTTGCCTTGCTCTCTCCATTTGCGCCCCATTTGGCAGAAGAGTTGTGGATGGACCAAGGATTCAAAGGATATGCATGTGAGAGCGCATGGCCGCAATATGACCCGGACAAGACATTGGGCGACGACATTGAGATCCCGGTTCAAATAAACGGCAAATTGAGGGACAAGGTCATTGTTGCAAAAGATGCAACCGATGAGGAAGTGAAACTGGCTGTCTGGGAAAGCGAGGCGGTCATCCGGGCGCTTGAGGGAAAAACCGTCACAAATGAGATTTATATAGGATCCAAGATATATAATATTGTAGCTAAATAACATGGAATCGGCAAAAAACAGCGGCAAACCAGCGGCTGTTTTTTTGCCTCCAAGTCTTCGTCGAAATAATAGAAAAGACCTTTTCAAGATATTTTTAAGTTTTGAGAACGTCACATGCAAGTGCATATCGATAATGTATTCCATTCCACAAAGAATTAACAATAAGCCCAATTCTGAAGGAATACAATAGACGAAAGCATCATGCTGATCACTGCCGCCCTTGACATGGATGAATCGCTGTATCTAAAATCAGCGCATTTGGACCTGTCCGACAACGAGCTGGGGCGCAACGTCGACTTATGAAGGCGTGACATCCATTTGCCCCCAATGCCTGAAAATCTGCAAAACGGAAAATGCGGACATAAAGGTCTGGAGACGCATGAACTTTTTCCAGTCCAAGACAATTATTTACGTGCGCGTGCCCCCACTGCAAATGCCCCCCACCTGCGGGCTATTCAATTACAACCAGCCATGGGCAAGGCCGCTTTAATGGCTTTTGCCTGCTCATTGAGGCTCTTGTCAAAAGCCTGTGAGCAAGAACGGCGCATGGTGCAGCTGCTGATGCCAGGCTCCAGGCATCAGCCACTAAGCGAAGGGCAAAAGGGTTTAGAGCATGAGAATTATATCGCAATGGCGCGTCTGTCAAGTGCGGGCTTGGTTTTGTTGGAGTTAATCTTGCCGGGTGAATAAAACCAGACGCATGTTTTTTGCTTCCCCTCGCAGTGATCTTGCCAGTTGCGAAAAATCCAATAGTGTGATTGGATTTTTGACCGCTTCATTTGAATTGTCGGCAGAGGCGCTAATCGGCGCTTTAGCTATCAAGACCTCATGCCTTATAGCAATCGTTTAGCTAATAAATAATTTTAAAGTACGGCTTCTAGCCATTTAAGCGTGGAAATCCTTTTCTTTAGCGATAACTGTTTCATTTGTTTTTCAAGAACTATAGTATGATATGTCGTTATGTATAAATTGATAGTAATAAAAAATGAAACCAATTTCGATATGGTATATAAAATTCATTATACACTATTGCATTTTATGTGAAAAATACGTAGAGATGCTAAGAGGCAGTTTAATATGTCTATTAATGTCGATAAATGGTACAATAACAATAAAAAGGCTATTTACCTTTATATGAGAAAAAAATATCCAAGCGACATAACTAGAGGCCAATCAAGCCATTTTAGTGTCAACCACCATAACAACAGTTTTTAATGCTTTTTGAGTCGATGGCCAGCATCAACGAGCCAGGCCTTCTCCCGTTTATGGTCCGCTCTGGCATAGCTGGCTCTTCTAAAGCTTCCTCAAAAGCGCTGCGCTCATCGTGTCCTGTGTAGTTTTTTTTTACCCCATTTTCGATAATTGCAGCAAACAACCTCCTATTTTGGAAAACCGCGGGGCAATGCCCTCCATCTGCGCCCTTCGCGTAAAACATATAGGATTTCGCAAAAAATATCATAAAAGCCATATGCATATGGCCTTGCATTCACAGCAAGCTGGTAAGGCTATGATGCGGGGAAAATAAATATCAGGGGCAGAAGTGCACTCGGGGACTGGCATTTTAGGGCTGCCCATGGCATACATACCACGGCAGCTGTTTTGCAGACAGGGATGGGGCAATAGGGCTGGCTGCAATTAATGCCGGCAAATACGAAACGTTGAAACTGTTTTAGCCGGCAGCGCTTATACTGGAGAGACTTTGCAAAAGCAATAAAAGGGCTGGTTGACGCAAAAGTCGAAGTTGCCAGACGCAACGAGGCCCATATGTCCATAGCCCTTCCCAAAAGATAGGTTGTTGAAAGACTATACGGATGGGCTGACAATTGCCGGAGGCTGTGGAAGGTTTGCGAAAGCCGCTTGGGCACATTTTGCCAAATGCTTGTACTGTCATTCATTTCAGTTCTTTGGAGGAGATACTGAACATCCTCAGCAGCTCTGTTAACAATCCTGGGGACCTAGAGGCAAACACGTTTGTTGGAACTAAAAAAAAGAAAAAAGCAGTCCGCGCCTATATTTCATTTCAACAAATATGCTGGCAAAACCATCGCTGTTACCATCGCCTTCTTTAGCCCGATGTCTTCATTGGCGGCTAATCCTTCAAGGAACTTTGCAACCCGCTCGTTTAGTGGTTTATTCTTCATGAGGTCCGCCTGCCAGGCATTTTTTTTATGCAAACTCATAATACCATTAATGCGGCGTGTCGTTTCTTTTTTCATAATCCCACACCAAATTGCAATGTTATTCTTGATATTTAGACAACTGATGGTTTGTGCATTGAAGATTTCTTTTTCTGGTTCTGCAATTGCAGTCAATTAAAATGTTCGAAGATGCTTTCTGGATCTTGGTTGTTGCTGGTTATCACAATAGCAACAAAATAGCCGCCAATCTTGATGACATAGTAATCATAGTAAACTGTGGCAGATCCGAAGTTTATCTGGCTATGCATGCCTGTATAAGATTTCCCCCCAATTGATCTGCTGAATTGGTCAGAGAAGGTGAATTCGAAATCTGGCAAACCAGACATCAAATGGCGCAGAAAATCTTCTGTGCCAATATCTTCCCCATTGGCCTCGCCAACAAACTGATAGAGCAAACCAACGCTTGAAGCAGTCGGTTCATTGTGCGCATACATATCGTAAAAGGCGCCATGATCCATCAAACCTTTAGAGAACTCGGTTCCCGGATCGACAAGCAAACCTATCGCCATTCCAGATTGCTGTTCAAGTTGGGAGTCGGTATAAAAACTCCAACCATCAGGAAGTGTGAAGGTTATATTCAAGTATCTGCTGTGGTAAGTCTGGCCTTGTGTCTCGCCCCTTGCAGGCGTTGCAGGCTCGTTCTGGCAGCCTGCCAATGATGCTACAAATAAAAATGCCGCTAATATTAAAGCAAGAGATCGTCTCATCACATTGCCACAGTGCAGCCCAAGCTGGAGGCATTGGGAGGGATGCGGCACACCTGCCTTTCAGTAAGTATTGTTAAGCTTCTAAATGACACTGATTTCATCTAATCCTGCGCGAGGATGCCCCCTCCTCAAGCTCGCTAGGTGGCGGGAGGAGCGGGAGGAGTCGCGCTCTCCTTTTCCGAGCTTTGGCGAAGGCGTTGCCCTCCGCCTGCAGCTGTATAATGCATTAAGCCCCCCAACTACCAGAGTCAAATCCATTTCGCCAATGTTGCCCCAAGATTTTGGATGGTTTGCCCGTCAAGGCTTAACAAAAAACCGCAGAGCTGTAGACTGGCAGGCATCCGCAGACACCCATATATTCTTGGGCAATGCAGCGCCCTAAGCGCTAAGCTAGCCGACAAGGGCTTGCATCTAGATTTCAACACAAGCCGCCGCTTGCTAAGTGGCAGGTTGCTGGCCTGTCTCTCCGGGTAGCTTCGAGCCATTTGGCATCAAGATATCGAAACTCCCATTTGTTTGACTGGTGAATATAGGCTCGCCGCCAGACAGGCGTTTGAGCTTGTCTGCTCAAACACATATTGAGGTTTGGGTTGTTTTTTATGTATGCTTTTAGGCTAAAATATGATGTCATATGGATTTAGAAGTTGCGCCTTGGAAGACTGCTGTAAAATGCTAGACATCTATGTAGCCTTCTGCTGGCTTCTACTGACACAAACCTCGATTCGACATAATGGCTATTTCGATCCAAGCCTTGTTATAGGCAATATAGCTATTATGGCTATTGCCCAATGATTTGCCAGAGCAATTCGAATGCTGCGCCAGACAAGGCAAATAATATAGGCGTGTATTATAGCCGGTTGTTATGGCCTCATTGAAGGCTTCTGCAGAGTTTGTCTTATTATACACTATTATTGCAATGATGTTATAAGAACGCTCTATTCATGTGATGAAAAGGGCAATAATCTCTGCTATTGCATGTTTTAGTTAATAAATAGCCGTTGGAATTATTATTTTAAATATTTTTTTTAGCAGCCATAAGATTTTTTGCGATGAAACACTTGTATCATTTTTAAAACTGCCATAATAATTGTTTGATTCATCTTAAATTATTATGTCTTTTCATTATAACAGATGAATTAATGTGATTAATACCAATTGCCCATACATATGAATGTGGGATAAAAAAGATGGTTTATTATTGACGCAAGATGGTTAATTGTGTTAAAATGCATTAATTATTAAATATTTGTAACTAGACGAATTCTGAAAAAAGTATTTTCAGGTTTCGAAAAAGGGGCAACTAATGTATGAGAAAGGTTTGAACGGATACGAAATAATTGATGGTGTGGCATATGAGATCGAAAGCGCTCCATCACCCAACCACCAACGGATGTGCAGCGAACTCAACAGGCAAATTGCCAACTTTCTTTATGGCAAGCCTGCCTATGTTTTTGGATCGCCTTTTGAGGTTTACCTGTTGAGCCAAGACAAAAAGAGCGAAAGCCTTCTAAAGCCTGATTTGACTGTCATTTGTGATTTGACTAAAATTGACGACAAGGGCTGCAACGGAGCTCCCGATTTGGTTGTCGAAGTAAGCTCGCAGTTCACACAACGCACTGACCGCTTGGTCAAGTACCAGAAGTACCTTGAGTTTGGCGTGAAAGAGTATTGGATTGTCGATCCTGATGCACAGTTGCTCCAAGTGTTTATCTACAACAAGGAGATCAACATGTTCGTCTCCGGGATGTATAACACATCTGACCACGTTCCTGTCGCTATACTCGACGGATGCGTCATCAACATGCATGACGTGTTTGGTGCATAAACACCACCTGATTGCCTGGCGCCTATCATGCCGATGTTAGGCGCACCCTTGGTCTCGGCTTTTTTCTTGGCGGCAAATTATATGGCAACGGTTGTTTGCCCTTGGCACCCAAGCAAGTGTGTAATGCCCCATTTGTTTTTACATTTAATGGGGCATATTCATCAGCAGTTATTTGCCAGCCATGATCGATTACTATAGGCATGGTTTAATTGTAATAAACAACAGCATGCGGAATTAAAAGCATGCAAACAGCCTTTGCGCTTGATAAATATCATAGGCAAAAGGCTTGGATTTTGTGTCTTTGCACTGCCAGTATGATTTGTTGTTGTCTGCCTAGACCAGCCTATAAGCTGGCTTTTTACAATCCAGCTTATCTTAGCATGCATATTAGTGGCTGTAATGCATGCTTCTCCGATTATGGCATGCTCAAATTCATGAAAGCAGCTGTTGTTTTTTTTTTTTGTGAAATTCGATTTCCTTGTGTTTCTAGAATCTAATGTAATGATTAATTAGGGCAATATATTGTTTTGCCTAGCTTTTTTTTGTTTGCCGGGACGGCAATGCAAGAATTGGATGTTTAAAACCGCCTTTATGGAGGCATTAGTGTTTTTTTTTAAATCCTTACTTGCACAATGGTGCTACGAATCCCTAATTTACGTTATAGAATTCTCGATATCGGAGGGTTTTTCGGTTTTTAAATGCCAAGTCTAGTATTATTT
>WRIE01000055.1 GCA_009782875.1 Eubacteriaceae bacterium
CGGATGGGCTGACAATTGCCGGAGGCTGTGGAAGGTTTGCGAAAGGCATTTGAGCACATTTTGCCAAATGTTTGTATTGTCATTTATTTCTGTTCTTTTGAGGAGATACTAAACATCCTCTTATTGCACCCAAGAATCTTCCATTGTTTCCCGTTCGGAAAGCCTTTGCCAAACGTTTTTCAAACTTTGCGTTTTCACCTCTAAACATAAAGTGTTCGCTTGGAGTATAATCTTTCAGTAGCTTGATGTAATCAGATAAATTTTCCACTGATCGCATATTATCTCCACCCATATCTAACCCGTTTGATCTATCCATTATCTTCTTCTCCTTCAATCGCAGCGGTGATACGGAACAGTATACTCTCGATCCGCGAAGAAATAGCGGCTTTATCGCTCAGGTATTGGGCGATAAACTCATCGGGTGGTAGAACCTCCACGGTTTCGTGAGGAAATCCGCATAAATCAAGATTATAATCCCCGGCTATGATATCATCTACAAGCACATATTGCGATACTTCGCTCTCGAAGCGCCCTTCCCATTTACCGTTTCTATATTCGCCCCACCACTCATCAACAGGAGCAAAGTGTGCGTCTAACATAGGTTTTGTTTTTGAAAAATGCTTATACCCTGTGGGCATTTCAAGGCGATAAAACCATACGCCTTTAGTAGGCTTACCTTTAGTAAAAAACAGTAAGTTCGTGTTGATGGAGGTGTACGGTGCAAATATGCTTTTGGGAAGTCTGACGATGGTGTGCAAATCATTTTCCTCAAGCAATTTCTTTTTGATAGCTGATTTTACGCCTGTGCCAAACAGAAAGCCGTCCGGCAAAACAAGACCACAACGCCCGCCGTCTTTCAGCAATGCCATTATATGCACCAGAAATAGGTCAGCGGTTTCCGTGTTTCGCAATTCTGCTGACACTGACTGGGAGATGGCTTTCTCTTCCGCACCGCCAAAGGGAGGATTGGTTACGATAACATTCACCTTATCTGCAACGGTATAATCTGCAACGGGCCTTCGGAGCGTGTTGTCATGCCGAATGTCCGGCACATCAATCCCGTGGGCGATTAGGTTTGTCATGCCAAGCAGGTAAGGAAATGGCTTCTTCTCAATCCCCTTGATATTTGACTGGAGTTTTCTGTATTCTTCTGTGGTTTCAACAACGTATCGGTCAATTACACTGGTTAAAAACCCGCCTGTGCCGCAGGCTGGATCAAGCACAATCTCGTCGAGCGTGGGGTTCACTTTTTCAACAATGAAACGGGTAACGGGACGTGGTGTGTAAAACTCGCCAGCTTTTCCTGCGCTCTGCAAATCTTTAAGCATCGTTTCGTATATACCGTTGAAAAGATGGCTGCCCCGAACATCACCGAAGTTAATATCCGTGTTAATCCTGTTAACCACTTGCCGGAGCAAGGTGCCAGATTTCATGAAGTTGTTGACACCACCCATAACGGAGCGAATCATCCATTTGCGGTTTTTGACATCATCGGAAGTGTCAAGATTTCTTAGAGCCGCAAACATCAGGTTGATATGCTCAATAAGGGCCTCACCTTTGATTCCCTCGCCATCATCTGCCCACACGCTCCAACGGTATTCGTGCGGCATCACAGGGTAATAGTCATCGGCCAGTTCCCATTCTTGTTCTTAATAATCAAAAGCCTTGAGGAACAGCATCCACGTTATCTGCTCTATGTATTGGGCATCGCCATTGATACCAGCATCTACGCGCATGATATCCTTCAATGCCTTTGTAACACCTGAAACAGCCATATCGATTTCCCGCTGCATTTTTATGGTTACGCCGCATACAGTTCAGACTTCAACTCCTGCAACGCTTTTTCATAATTCGCCTTTCCGTAAAATAGCTTGTTCACTATATATATCGGAGAACCAAACTCTTGGAAAGGGCTTACTTTTAATATGTCTATGCTTTCTAAATCAGCCACGCCGGAATCTGCATATTTGTCCAACAAAACCTCAAGAACCGCTGCCACTTTTTCGCTAAATCGTCCAAAATAGTTCCGCTTTTCACGTTATTTACTCGCTCGCGACGGGTCAGCGGTGGCTGGTCGAACGCTACATGGCAAAGCAAATCGAATGGGTCAAATTCCTGTCCAATCTGCTCCTGCAATTCTTCAAAAAGTATACCCTGCACGGCGAGTTCGTCCAGAATAGCCTGTTTGCGTTCAGCGTTGTTCCATGCGTTTAAAAAATCTTCAAGTGTAGCATACATATTGATTCAGCACATTGCGGCGAGTATAGTCCGTTAATGATTCCGTTATCAGCTTTCCGACCTTGTCGATATACCGCACCAATTCCTTAAGAACTGTAACCTTAACATCATGGACATAATATTTCGCGCGGCGGTCTTTGGGTTCATCATCCCAGTCCTCGTTTGGGTCAAAATCAAGCGAATCATTTTCCAGTGTGTCCTCGGGAAGATCGTCCGGCTCTGTCGGTATCTCGCCATCCGGCTCCGGGGTGAATTCATCATCCTGTTCAACCGGGCCATCAAAATCTGGGTCTGCAAAATGTCTTGTGACATCACGGAAGTCAAATATAGTAAAAAACATCTTGCCCAAGTCTTCGCGGACACGAGTTCCACGCCCAATGATCTGTTTGAACTCTGTTATGCTATTTATGACGGAGTCAAGCACGATAAATTTCACCATTTGCGCGTCTATTCCTGTGGTGAGCAGCTTTGACGTGGTGACCAGCACAGGATATTAGCTCGAAACATCGCGGAAGTTATCAAGCTGTTTTTTGCCAAGATCATCGTCGCCCGTGATACGCATAACATACTCGTCCTCGCGAACAAGGTCGCTATTCTCATTAACCAGTGCCTGTCTCATGCGATCGGCGTGTTCCGTATCAACACAAAAAAATATCGTTTTATCGAAACGGGTATTATGTTTACGTAGATAATTGGAAACGACTTTCGCAATCATCCGTGTCCTTTGCTCCAAAACCAGTTCCCGATCAAAATCAGGCATATCATAAATTTGATCCGGGATCTCATTGCCAAAACGATCAGTTTGCCCATCATATGGACGGAAGCCTTCGGCATCTTTATCAAGCAACACACGAATAACGCGATACGGCGCAAGGAAACCATCCTCGATTCCTTGCTTTAAGGAATATGTGTAGATGGGTTGCCCGAAATAATCAATATTAGATACTGTTTTTTCTTCTTTCGGAGTGGCTGTCAAACCAATCTGTGTAGCCGAATTGAAGTACTCCAAAACCTCTCTCCATTCGCTGTCCGCCTTTGCGCTTCCTCTGTGACATTCATCAACGATTATCAAATAAAAAAAATTGGGAGTAAACTGTTTGAAAACGTCCTTATCGCCGTCCCCGGTTAAGCCTTGGTAGAGCGCGAGATAAACTTCGTAGGATTTGTCAATTTTACGGTTGCGGACAATAGTCATTACATCCTTAAACGGCGCAAAATCGTTAATATAAGTCTGATCGATAAGGGCATTTCTATCTGCAAGGAAAAGAATGCGCTTCTTAATTCCTGCCTTCCGCAAACGCCAAATAATCTGAAATGCTGTAAATGTCTTTCCGGTGCCTGTAGCCATAACAAGCAATATGCGATTTTGCCCTCGCATAACAGCATCTATTGTAAGATTGATGGCATTAAGCTGGTAATACCGTGGCGCTTTATCATCGCGCTCGGAATAGTAGGGTTCCGTAACAATCTTCTCCTGTTGTTCGTCAATGGATGTGTTTTTCTTGAATACATTCCATAAGTCGCCTGGCGATGGAAATTCGTCCAGCCCGATGGTTTTTTCGGTTGCCTCATTGCGATTACGGAAAGTAAATCCATCACCGTTTGATGTAAAAACAAAAGGAATCATCATGCGCTCTGCGTAATCCAAAGCCTGTTGCATACCATCGCTGATGGCATGATTATTGTCTTTCGCTTCGACAACAGCCAAAGGAATGTGAGGTTTATAAAATAATATGTAATCGGCTCTCTTAATGCTTTTTTCATCGCGTTTACAGACACCGCTACGCGCAATAATACGCCCTTTTGTGATGGCATAGTCCTCTCTGATTTGCGAAGCTATCCACCCAGCCGATTGAATCGCCGGGAGAATATAACGAGAACGAATCTCTTGCTCGGTTAGCTTTTTTTATCCACGTATGTTCCCTCGTCCGTATAGCCCCTTAAAGGGCGGCAAATAATCGTGGCTGGCCGACTATGTCTTATGTATCGCCAGCATCCGCCCTTTATAGGGACCGTTTCAAACCACCATTTGAAGAAGTGGTACTCGTTATTGGTTTGGCTTTGAGCCGTTAACAGGAAATTCTAAACAGCGAAACATACAAAGCACTCTGCTGTGATGAGACGTTTTCACGATGTAGCAAGTCAATTTAACCAATCCTCAATAGATAGGCCTTTTACACGCTGAAACTCGCGAGTATTGTTAGTGGCAAGCGTTAAGTTACGCGATTTTGCATGGGCAGCAATCAATGTGTCCAGCGAGCCTATCGGCGTTCCCGCTTTTTCAAGAATGGCACGTATTTTGCCATATTCAGCAGAAGCTGGGATATCAAACGGCAGGATATCTAAAAGTGTTGAAAAGGCGAGTAAAGCATTTCGGTTGCGTTCATAGGCTTGGCTATTTGACACGCCAAATTCCAATTCCGCCAACGTAATAGAGGATATGGCAATTCCGCTGCTCTGAGCAGAACGGAATCGCTCGACAACATTAGGGATTTGCTTCATCATGAAAATACAAGTATTCGTATCGAGCAGATATGTCATAACCCTTCCCTTGACCTGTCAGAGTCATTTTTTCGCGCTTCAAGGATAGATTCACAAAAATCATCTGTTACAGGCTCACTTGCGGTGAAAATCTCCCAAGCTCTTTCTTTTGGATATAAAATAACCATCTCCCCAACACGCGCCACTCCGACTTCATCCCCAGAGAAACGGTATTCTTTGGGCAGACGCACAGCTTGGCTTTTCCCGTTAATAAAAAGTTTTGCAGTAATCATATAAATCACCTCACTTTAAGCATATACCCAGATATAGATTCTGTCAAGATGTTTTCCTGTGATTAAAAAATCCTTGACAAATGGCAGCGAGCAAAACCGCGAAAAGCATACCCTTTTTACTCGCCGATAAAGAAATGCGCCGACTTGCCGTTAACTATTATGTTGAAAAGGGCATCATCCCGGTCAAACATCTAACAGACGCCGCTCATATCGCAATAACGACGGTCAATGACATCGACATAATCGCAAGTTATAATTTTAGCACATCGTAAAAAACTGTGACCCTGACCCGAGGTGGACAACCTACGTGAAGGGTACAGACGCATTGGGTATTTTCTCCGACGGAGGTGACGAATGGGCTTAAAGGCATGAAAAAAATCCACGAAATCCGTTTGCGGATATATGAAGACATTAAGGACATGTCTCTAGAGGAACATACTGCGTATTTTAGAAAAGCCGCGCAGGAGATGATTGACAAGCACGGTCTGAATGTTAAGCGTCCCGACGTCTCTCTCGGAACTTAAGCTGTCTTACACGTTTGCGCTTGCCGTGTTGTTGCTGCTTTTTCTGGTAGTTGAAGCGTAACAAAAATAACAAATATTAACACAATTTACACACGGAATACTTTGAGGGAGCTGGATTCGCTAACGTCGATATTATGGGTTTCGCTAAGGTAGCAAGCAAGGCGTGCGCTACAGCGCACACGATTTAGCTTGTTGGGCGGCGCCCAATCCCGCGAGGAGAAACCCCGCCATCCGGAGGTTTCCCTCTTAAGCTGGCTCCGCCATCTGCCGCGCGTTCTGCGAACGCTGTAAATCGAAGGAATATAACCCACTCAAGCTCTTTCGCGTTCGTTATCTCTGGCTGCCTCCCGATGGTTCAGCAGGCTCTCTGTATTCTGTCTGGCGCTGAGTATGTCCTGCATGTACTTCCGCACCTGATGATATCTGGCATACAGCTTCCTTTTCTTGGCTGGCAGCGCGCCGTATTTGGTTTTGAGCTTGCTGATTGCCGGGAGCTTTTCCAGCCCAAATCAGACTCATTGATTGTCACAACATTCCGTTGTCCTCCGGGGGGTTCCGTTTTGGTGACCCCTTTATTTTCTATGTCCACATGAGCGACAATCGCAGAGCGTCATTTTCTCCTTGACGAGATCGGTTTTGGCATCGTCGAGGTAAAAAACGATGCGGTTATTTCGCTTCCGGTTTTCGCTCCGGATAATCCGTTCTCTTATGAGCGAAATGAAAGAAAATAGACGGCGTTTTCAGGGGTGCGTGACATAAATCGTGTAGGCCATGGTTTTTGCCGTCTGGAACCCCTGTAATACCAGCATATTTTAACCTGTATTTTCTTTCATTCGCCCTTGTTTTTTCGATATTTTCTCAGGCTTCGGGAGCCTACTCCGGGTTTCACGGAGTGGGCACAATACCGCAGTACCGTTTCGGTATTGTGCTATAATAGCTTGTGGCATCATATTCATCACCATGGTGTTAAATATCACGTCTGCCATTTCTATAACCTGAGATATTGGAACATCCCATAAGCCGCCTTATGGGATGTAATTGACTTCAATGCCCTTGTTTGGGTTTTGCGGATGTGGTGTCTCACGTTTCGTTAGGTACCGGCAATGGTCAGGTATTGCTTTATAAAGCTTGGTATAGCCTAACACTTTCGCGCACTGTATCGCCGGAAAGTAAGGCTTAGCGTCTGCCCCAGCCCGGTGTCAGCAGACAAACAAAATAAAGGATTCTTGATGAATTGTGCGGTTTGCTGTATCCTAACATTCAACTGTGGAAAAGAACCGCCTGCATACGCTCGTTGCACAGGCGGCCCAAAAGTGTGTTCTGGCTTACGCGGCTTCGCACTTCTTTCGTTCGCGATACTGCCGCTTCCGCTCACGGGTTTTCGCTCGCTTTTCCTCAAGTCTTTGCTCGGCTTCAATTTCCTCAGTATATACTCTTTTCCGGATCAGGCGCGTTGAAATTCCCGATAAAGTTCAGATATACGTCAACCTTCTGAATACGTTTGCCTGTGCTTCTGTCGCCTTCGTGGATGACCACTTTCTCAATGAACTCGTTTAACATCGGGACTGTCAATTCTTCAAAAGCAGTATACCGATGTACCAAGTCCATAAACCTGTCCGCCTTTACGCTGTCGGCGGCGTAATCGTCAATCTGAACCTGCAAATCGGTAATTTCCTGCCGCAGAGTCCCTTGCTCACCGTCGTACTCCGCAAGCATCCGATCATAATGATTCTCCGGCAATTTTCCCAGGGCGTAGGTTTCATACAGCTTTGTGACCAGTGTATCCAGCTCATCACAGCGGAGCGCCGCCTTGTTAAGCCGTTTTTTGCTCTCCCTGATCTCCGCCTCCAGCCGCAGATTCGAAGCTTCGCGGACTTTTTCAATAAACCCGGCCTCGTTTTTCAGAGCATAATCGGCGCACGCTGTATTACAGTGAGGATGATTTCCTCCACAACGACTGTGCGGATATAGTGCATGGTGCAGTTTCTCGTTCCCTTGCGGTAATTACCGCATACATACTCGTCACTGGGCTTACCCCTTTGATAATTATAGCTCTCCTGGCATGGGTGAGCTTTTTCCCGCAGTCGGCGCAAACAAGCAGGCCCGTCAGCGGCGACGGTGGTCTGCCGTCTTTTGCGGGGCGGCGGACAGTGCGCCGCAGACGCTGGGCGTTGTGCCAAGTTTCCTCGTCCACGATTTGTGGAATGGCACCCTCAAACACAAGCTGATCGCCCTCCGGCGTTTGCTTCCGCTTTTTCTGTTTGTAGCTCTCGGAATACGTTTTTTTGAGAATCTTCACACCCGTGTAATCGCGGCGCTCCAGTATTCTGCTGACCACACCTCCGCGCCAGTTATATGGATCGGTAACTACACGGCGTACAGCTTCGTGTTTCCCATGGCCTGATGGTGCGCGGTAGGTATAAGCACTTTGTCCTCGGCGAGAATATTGGCTATCTGGTATACGCCCTTGCCTTCTATGACAAGTTGAAAAATCCTGCGCACAACTTCCGCGGCGGGTTCGTTGATAATCCACTGCTGCCGGTCATCTGGGTCATGCAGATAACCGTATGGTATGCTGCCGGAGCAGTGATAACCTGCTTCCATACGCGAGTTGAAAACCGCCCGTATCTTTTTCGATGTATCCCGTGCGTACCATTCCGCGAGAATCGCCCGAAAGGGTGTAAAATCATCCTCGCCTAAATCTGTGTCAATGGCGTCATTCACAGCGATCAGTCTCACGCCGCTGTCACGGAACTGCTCCATGTACAGCCCGACACGGAGATAGTCGCGCCCCATGCGGTCAAGATTTTTGACCACTATGTTTTGTACGCGCCCGGCTTCCACTTCTGTGATCAGCTCCTGCCAGCCGGGGCGGTTCCAGACCGTGCCCGACCATCCGTCGTCCTGGATATGGCGGTAGGGTTTCAGGTTATTTCGCTCCGCGTAATCCTCAAGTAATTGACGCTGATTCTGAATCGAGTTCGATACGCTGTCCTCGCCGTCGTCACGGCTGAGGCGCTCGTACAGGATCGTGACCTTTTCCATGTTCATGTCTGCCTCTTTCCGGCAGTCATCGGCTGCGGCACATAGCGCATCAGGCAATGTCATTCACCTCCCGCTCAATCAGGCGGAGGACTTTATCCTCCAGTGTTTCCCTGCTGGTTTCGCTGAAATGGACTGACACGATGTAACTCGTGGAACCAATCTGTTTTGTGATAGTTTGCGGTTCGTCGGAGGTGGTTTCTTTGTGTCCCCTAGCCGCGCTCTGTTCACACGCTTGGTTTACTACTTTTGACCGACTCCTTCATAATATTTGAGAAGTACATTTTCCACCTCGGATGATCACTAGAATACCCCTCTACTATATAGCCGTGGGAAATGCCAAAAACGAGCGTACGATTCGTACAAAAATGCAGATGTTCACAGAGTGTTTACATTTGGCGTGTATTTCCTCCGCCAATATTATGTTTTCCCTTGGTTTTTATACCATGAACTGTAAGCAAGTATGCTGGGTCCTCTTGAAAATATTTCGATATATTCGCAAATTGTGTCCATCCATTTGTGCCGCAAATGACTGAACTGCCTGTGTTTTTGGAGGATTGACGACAACCCTCCTTAACACTTTACTCCTTCAAGTATTGTTTGGCGTTCCATGTCATAACGCACTTGCTCATCAGTGTTGTGGTACCTCACCCATCGCATTCAATTGCAATCCTCAATTCCTTGTATATGGCTACCAAATCGATCCTATAAGAGCCGGCTTCCCACTGGGGCACAATATTATATCCTTCCCCAATAAGGGCTTTGCCTACCGCTTCCTCGAATTGCGACTCCGCTTTTGCCTCGACAATGTTTGCCGTTTTCAGATAAGTTTGGGGGTTTTGCGCAAACTCAAGCAACTCTTTCCTTAAATCCCCAGATTTCAAGTCCCGCCCATATTCAAGGGAGTGCACTACCCAAAGCTGGTTTCTTGCCCTGCTTGCCGCAACATAGTAGCGCTGCTTTATGGATTGGCCTGCCCCATCGCCCCTGAGTGACAATAGTCCGTCACCCTCATTGTTGGCAACCATTGACAAGAAAATGACATCCCGCTCGTCCCCTTGGAAATGGGTTGCGTCTCCACACAGTATTCTGCGCTTTTCCCTTTCCACAGGGTCAATGCGTTCAAAACGATATTGCGCATTAGATCCGCTTGCTCCTTGCCTAGCAGTGAAATAGCCCCAAATGTGGCTCCCGCATATTCTGGCTGTTCAATGCAAGCGAGCATCAATGCGGCAATCTGGACTGCCTCTTCTTGGTTGGTTTTCCGTTTGCCCGCCCTGCGGCCCCCAGGAACCCGAAATGAGACTACAGCAGGGGGGACGGCGCTGTCCTGTCAGTCGCTTCCCTCAACGGCTTTATCTTCAAATCATACGAGAGCTTGTTGCTGAAGCCGATTATTTCGGGCAAACACCTGAAATGCTCTTTGAGCATCAATGAAGGGTAAGTTGTGCCGATAATATCATATAGGGAGGTTTTAGCGTCGTAAAGATGCCAATTGGGCAATATATCTGCAATATGCATTTTTTGCAGAGCCGAGATTGCGCTGGAATCGGTGCCGATTGCCAGCGGGCTGACTTGTTTGTCGTCACCCACAATAATAGCCTTGTCTGCCATATATAAAACTGCAAGGGCAGATATATCAGACTGGCTAGCTTCATCAACTATCACCAAATCAAACCTGTTCTTTGCGGCATCCAAGTTGTCAAACACGCTGTTGATCGGCATAATCCATGCGGGCACAGCCATTTGGCATTTTGCCATTTGCTCCCGGGCTTGTTTTTTCAATGCCGGGGCTTGCTTTCCTGTCCCTTTTCCAATTTTCTTTACAGTGATCTTCCAGTCCATCAAGGCTTGTTTCATATTAAGGTTTGTTTCCGTGCGTAACGCCAATGAGTGCCACGCCATCAAAGACGACAGCTCTCCGGTCTTTGCCCGCATATCCATCCCCTACTGCACTTGCTCGCGTTGGAGTCTATCCTAAGCCTTGGAATGCAACTGGGCCAGGATGGCGCCCATCTGTTTCCATTTCCAAGCATCCACAATGGTTTCGGGGCATATCGCGTGCCATGGATTCCTTCCCGGTTTCCTATAGCCGTTGCCCAATCCGGGGCAGCCGGGCGCAGTTTGTCGAGCAGCACTGAGCGATTGTCCCTCAATTTGCCTTTTGTGTATAGATCGCAGTAAGCCTTGTAGAGCTTGGCATATTCCTCCCCATTGCTGGCTGCAAGCGCATTTTGCATGCCCAGGCAGAATTCAGAGGTTGCCAAGGCTTGGCCGGAAAGCATCCGGATGCAATTATTCACCTGCGCCTCAAGGCCTAGCAACTCTAAAAAGGCTTGGGCAATTTGGACATGTTTCGGGATGGTGTCCAAAAGCGAGCCAAAGATTTTTGTATCCTTGCCACATCTGAGTCGAGCTCTGTTTGCGCGAACTCCAAAGTCAGGTTGAGCCCTGCTTTTTCAACTAAGGACACAAGCTCTTTGTACTCATTGCCCTGCCAATCGAGATAGCGGGCGATAGCCGGAATCCTGCGCTTGCAGATCTGCTCAGGCTCCTCTCCCAAACTTTTGAAATCAATCCCGCCGCCAAGGGCCATCAGCCCATCCCATTGGCGCCCAAGGTTTTCCCTCATTCCGGCCAAGGTTATGCTCAAAGGCAGGTGATGGTACGGCGCCACCCTTCCTGGTATAGGACAATTCTCCAGTATTTTCGAGGACAAACCTTGCAGCCTGGGCAGGGGAATAACCTTCCCCATCCAGCACTATTGGCTCGAACTCGCTGTTCATGATAGTAAAGATAGCCCTCCTTGCCTCCGCGAGACTGCCGATAATTGCTTCCCTCCATTTCTTGCCCTAACGATTTGTTTCGCCAGATCTGAAGATGACAAGGTGGATAGTTTTTCGGAGATCCCTTCAACCGCGCTCACCAAATCCCTGTTAGTGTCGTCCAGGATTGAGACACACAAGTCTTGCAATTCTTCAGGCACTTGGCTTTTCAAAACCGAAAGAGCTTTCCTTGTGTGGGATGTGACCAGCACACTCTTGCCTTGGGCTAAAAAATGGCCGAGACGATTAGCGACGGTATGTGTTTTTCCTGTTCCGGGAGGACCTTGCACCAACACTGTGTTGTAATTCCCGCTGCGCTCGGCTATCTCCAATTGCTCCCTGTTAGCCACTTTTGAGAGCAGGATGCCAACACTTTCACCGCCTAGCGCTGCCAATTGGCTTTCGATAGTTGATTGGGCAGGAGGTGGGGCGACATCAACTATCCCTCCGCTGATCAAATCAACAATGGTTTTTGGTATGGCGCCTGTATTTTCGAGATTGTCGAGTATTGATTCGATAGCCCGAAGCGCCCCGTCAATCCGCTTTCTCAAGAAAAACACAGGCTCGTCCTTGATATGGAGCAACTCGTCTTGGGCAAAGAGGGAAGTGTGCGAATCTGGTTCAAGGAATCTGCTCTTCGATGTCAATTCGTTGGCAAGCTGTTTTAGGAAGTTTGGAGTCTCTTTTCTGTCAAGTGGATGGTACTCTTCGTCATCCAGGATCTCTTGGTATTTCAAGATTGCGGAATGGTTAATGCCTTGCATATTCTTGAACATATGGGTGTAAAGCTCTGGCTTGGTGTCTGTGTCACAAATCTTGATGGTGTTGTTTTGGGTGTCGAACTCAGTGCGCACCCGTTTTGTCAATATTGGATGGTTGATTGATAAGTCGAAAGCCCATGTGGCCAATCCGTTTCCTGCAATAAGCTCTAGGTTTTCTGGCTCCCGCTCCAAGTCAGAGTGCATATTTCAGCAATATTATACCACGCCCAGCCGGCTAGGCTAATTATTTATGCAATCGCCTCCTTTCCATTGATGAGAAAACAAGCTGGTTTTACTCACGCTGCTTCGACATCTGCATACAATTAATGATAGAGTGGTAAATTGTTCGGAGGCTTAAAAGAACACATTATGTATAGGAAAACAAAGACCAACCAAGAGGTAAAAATCCTGGTATTTGAAGGCGATGCCCGCCAATTTGAGCTGTACACGCTCTTAAAAAGGAATGGGCACGAAACTGTATACGCCAAAGAAGGCAGCGCTCTTCCAATCAATCCAGGGTATTGGATAGTGTACATGCCCTTGCTGTCAAAAACTATTATAGAAGCTGTTGAGCTTTGCGCCCATGGCGGCTTTATAGTTTGTGGAAAAGCCAGCCAAGGAGATTTGGCCTTGGCTTCATCCAAAGGAATAACTGTCATTGAGCTTTTAGACAATGAAAGGTTTACCCTTGTGAATGCGTCTTTGACAGCAGAGGTAGCTATTGGATTAGCCATTGTTGAAACGAAAGCTGCTTTGTCAGACTCGATAATATCGATAGTTGGCGGAGGCCGGATTGCAAAACTGCTTGTGATCAAGCTTTCCGGGTTGTCAACAGGAGAGATAAGGCTGGTTGCCAGAAACCCGGCAGAGCGTGCTGAAGCTGAATTGCATGGGGCGAAAAGCTATCCGTTCCCTGCAAAGAACGCTTTCAAAGGGGCTCATGTGATGTTTAACACTGTTCCAGTCAAAGTGATTGATCACGACGACCTGGAGGTGCTTTCTAAAGGCGCTTTAGTGGTGGAGCTTGCGAGCTATCCCGGCTTTGACAGCTTGGATGCTGGCTTGCTTGGCTTAAAATATCTTGAGGCTTTGGGGCTGCCAGGAAAGTATGCGCAAGCAAGCGCTGCAAAGGCGATAATGGATTGCTCTTTGAATTTGGCGCTAGAGGGGAGAACCATAGAAAATGGATTTGAAAAATAAGAATATTGGTTTGGCATTAACTGGGTCATATTGCACTTTTGACCTTATTTTTGGCCAATTTGAACAGATAGTCGAAGCTGGCGCTGATGCGACAGCAATATTGTCATACCATGCAGCAGAGCTTGAGACTAGGTTCATTACAATCAAGGATCTTTATGCGAAACTGGAAGAGATTACTGGAAAACCATTGGTTGACTCAATTGTAAAAGCGGAGCCTATCGGTCCCCAAGTGCTCCTTGACGCGGTTGTAATCGCGCCTGCGACAGGCAACACCTTGGCTAAGCTGGCCAACGGGATCACTGACACGCCGGTGTTGATGGCTGCAAAAGCGGCTATGAGAAACGGCAACCCAGTGGTGCTTGCTATAGCCACTAATGACGGGTTGGGAGCCAACGGCCAGAATATTGGAAAACTGCTAAACACAAAAAATATCTTTTTCGTCCCATTTGGCCAAGACGGCCATACAGTGAAGGCTAATTCCTTGCAGTCAAATATGGAGATGATCAAGGAAACTCTTGAGTTTGCCATGGAAGGCAAGCAAAAGCAGCCTGTGATTTTAGGGGTGGATGAGGTATTTGCCTAACGGGATTTTTTTGGCGGCGTAGATGGATGTCTATGCCGTTTTTTTATTCATTGGGGAATTTCAAAGCAAACGATTTTAAAACATAAACTTTAATTCGCTCCATCTATTTTCAGATAAAAATAGGATGTGTATTTATAGTCCACTATGTATTTAAAGTACATACTTGATAGCAGACAAATAAGAGATAAAAACTTAGCTGGACTGAATAAAAAATATAGTGGAATGGATATTCCTATTGAGATAAAAAAGTTTAATACTCGCTGCTTGTGAACTGGCTCCCTTGATCCGAGTTGATGATTGCCGGCGTGCCGTGCTTTTTAAGCGCGCTCCTTACCGCCTCCAATACAGGTGCGGTTTCCAGGGTGCTGCTGAGCTCCCATCCTATCAAGTATCTGCTGTGCCAGTCAATTATCGCTGCCAGGTACATGTGCCCGTGCTTGACCGGGATGTAGGTTATGTCTATGGCCCAAACCTGGTTGGGCAGCCATATGTCCATCCCCCGCAAAAGGTAGGGGAACTTCTTGTGGCCCTTGTCTAGAATTGAAGTCCTGGGCTTTGGGTAAACCGCATATATGCCCATTTCCCGCATATACCTTCGCGCAAGCTGGCGGCCGATACCCAAGATCCCGTCATCAGCCCTTAGCTTGTCCACCAGCTTCCTGGCCCCCATCCAGCAATACTTTGTGTGCCAATAGTCGATCCTTCTCTTGATTAGCTCTTCCAGCTCCCGCTCTTCGCTCGATGGCTCCCTGGGCTCATAGTAGAAGCTGCTGCGGCTGACTCCAAGCAGCTCGCATTGGCGCTTGATTGGCAGCTCCTCATTTCTTGACACCAGCCATAGGCGCCCATTCATGCCCGCTAAGCTTCTTATACACCGATTTTAAAAAATCATTCTCCAGAGTGAGCTAGCCGGCTTTCGCTTGGTACTCCTTCTCAAGCTCCTCCATTTCACCAATCCGGCGGGCTGACGCCTTCTCGTCCCGGCTTCTGCTGAACGCCCTTGGCGAGTTCTCCAAAAACTCAGATTTCCAATTGCTCAACTGGTTGAGGCTGATGTTTTCCCTTGATGCTATCTCGCTCATTGTAGTCTCTTCACGCAAAACCTCTATCACGAGCTTTGCCTTGTATTCTGGACTGTACTCTCTTCTCTTTGCCATGATGTTTCCTCTCTCACTGAATTATACCTGCATCACTAAATTAAGAAAATCGATTTTTGTGTCCAGTTCTACAGACCATTATATTTTGCTACTATATTTTTCTTCGGTGTGGATGTAGCGAGTGGTATCATCTAATTGGCTCACTACTGTATTTCCAATTACAATGTTACATATGCTGTCTGGAGCAGTTATCTATTTTGTTGGAATGAGCTATTTCTCATAGAGACTCATGGGTCGCCCCTTTAATTTGAATGGAGACAGTTAGAAATGAGTTTTATTATAAAGGCTATTAGCAGTATTATAAAATCTATAAGAAATAACTGGTTGCTATGCGTGTTATATCCTATCTATGACACCGTGGATAAGAAAATTTTTAGCAAGTCTTCTAACCCAAATGCTTTAAGAATAGCCGCTATTGCTGTTTGTATTATTAGTTTTATACTATGCGAAGTATTTGGAATTACTCTTGCTTATGGTATGGATACTTTTTTAATGATGGTTCCTGTTTATACAACAATTGATTTGGTTAGAATGCGCAAGAATAGAACCAACGAAAGTGTGTAAGGTGTGTTCAAATGGGAAGAAGGCAATATAAGCCGGATTCTGAATATAACTGAAGATCAACACTTTTCACTGTGGATCTTGCTTTGGGCATCAACTCATTTTTATGCTATATTTATCGGGGGTTTATACGCTCTTGCTTGCTTTTTTACATGGCTAAGATACAGAGTATTTATATCAGGAGAGGAAACGGCATGGAATTAAACGAATTTAAAGCAAAAAAATATGAAAATATAATCAGTTCTATGGTTGATTATATGAACTATGATGACGAGGATGAAGAAGAAGATTTTGATTGCGGTTACACTCAAGCAGATATTGATGAGTGCTGTAGAATTCTAGATAACTATATTGATGAATTGATTGCGCTAAGCAGCAATCCAAGTGCAGGCAAAATTATGGAAAGCGTCAGAAATGTAGTCTTAGCGCTCAACAAGCTTACTGAGAATTCGCCCTTGATTGAGACAGACCAAAGAGAGTACCTTGTGCCATTTATTATAGAAGCTGCAAAGACAGCAGGTTTGGAAGTTAAAACATTGCCAGATGATGATATAACTTATGAGTGGCGGGAATGGTGACATTGCTGTAGAAAATCTATATTGTCGTTTAAATCGCCACCTGCAGTTATCAGGGTGGGTGTTTTGGGGAAGGTTTTGGGGAGTGCCGACTTGCCCTTCAAGATAATATTTGCGAAACCAAAACGAACTCTACGCTTGATGAAGCCAAGGAAGCTGCAAGAGAGGCGGATGCACATAGCTGTATCCTCAAACCACCGTTGCAGTACTATATATACCTCGAAGAAGCAGGGGCAGAACTTTCCGGTGGTGAGAAAAAGCATATAGCCATCGCCTGCCGTTCCCCAAAGAAAGCGATTTCTCCATATTGGACAAATCTGCCAATCTGGACTGTGCAATCGAAAACATCATCTTCGATATGATTTAAACAAGTTTAAAATCTACTTTTGCAATTCACCTTTGGGGCGACTCTTTGGGGTGAGTTAGTATTGAAGATTACAGCAAATGTTGACATTTGTCGGCTCATGTTTTATCATAAACAAAATTAGGCTAGATGCTGTGAACACCTAGCCAAGTCAGCAATCGCTAGCGTCAGCTGGAACCTTAGCAAATTCATTGAAAGTTCAACTTAGTTTAGCCAGTTCCAGGATAAGCCGATTATGTAAAAGAGTGAGGCTTATTTATTTCTCTTATTTTCGAAGTATGTGGCAATAGCAACAACAAGAGTCGTACGCGCGAGAATTGCTGTTATAGTTTCATAAATCGTCACGCATCCACCCTTTGCTTGCAATGTTTTAGCCTAAAGAGGCGCCATACGCATGCCATATGTATATCATTTAGCCAAAATTACTCGCAATACCCGAAAATTTAGTTATTTTGAAATAGTATAATTTATTATTAGTGTCAATATTTCCCCAATGTTCAATATAACTTTCAATTACCTACAGTTTCCGGCTAATTCTAAATCAAGATCTATTGCATGCAAAAACTGTTGTGGATAGAAAAGCGGCAGCATTCACCGTGCTTTTTTTATTCAAAAAATACATTTTTTGTATCTGCTTTGTTTTAATAATGTTATTATGTAAATTGGGTTTTCTCTCTTAGAAACAGATAATAATAATAAAAAGGAGTCATATATGCTTTATAGACAATTTGGCGATAAACAGTTGTCGCTTTTAGGCATGGGCGCTATGCGGCTTCCTACAACGGAGCATCGTGGGCCAATAGACGAAGAGTTAGTCTTCCAGATGGTTGACTATGCATACAAAAATGGGATCAACTATTTTGACACCGCGTTTCGATACCATGGAGGGCACTCAGAGGTTGTCCTAGGCAAAGCCCTAAGCAGGTATCCCAGGGACACTTGGTATCTAGCGACAAAGTTTCCCGGCCATATGTTTGATATCGAAGAGGACAAGCTAGTCTTCAGGTCATATGGCGGAGGGGCTAGCGAGTATTACAATTCTGTCGGACATATTTTTGAAACACAGCTTGATCGATGCGGTGTAGACTATTTTGATTTTTACCTGTTGCACAATGTGAGCGAAGGCGCCCTAAGCTATTATGAGGATGAGGAGCTAGGCATTTTTGAGTATCTTGTTGAGCAGAAAAAAGCTGGCCGAATTAAGCATCTCGGTTTCTCAACCCATGGCAGGCCAGAAACCGTCGCAAGGATGCTTGAAAAATGGAAAGAGCATATAGAGTTTGTCCAGATCCAGATCAATTACCTCGACTGGACCTTGCAAGATGCCAAGAGCAAGTATGAAATCATCGCCTCCCATGGGATACCAGTTATAGCGATGGAGCCCGTGAGGGGAGGAAGGCTGGCTTCATTGCCAATTGAAGCCGAGTCTATTTTAAAAGCTATCAGGCCAAATGATACACCAGCTTCGTGGGGGTTGCGATACCTGCAAGCCCTCGACAATATACCTGTCATTTTAAGCGGAATGAGCAATATGGAGCAATTGGTCGAAAACATCCAGACTCTTTCAAATGATGATCCGGTGACAGACAGGGAGCGCTTGCTTTTGAATGCTGCTGTAGGGTATATGACAGACATGGTTCCATGCACTGCTTGCGAGTATTGCCTTGAGAAGTGCCCGGCAAATTTGGAAATTGCAAAACTGATCAGCATTTACAATGAAGCAAAAACCGATGGTATTTGGAGTGTGGGCGATGTTGTCAGCAATCTTGCAGAAGACGAGTTGCCTGACGCTTGCGAGCGTTGCGGGGAATGTGCAAATGTTTGTCCCCAAAGCATTGATGTCCCCAAAGTTATGGAAGAGTTCGGAGATTTGATCGCCAACCCCCCGCCAAGGCGCCGGTAGTTTGTTTTCACGTGAAACATTTTGATGGAATCAAATGAATTATTTTCCATTCGATATTGACAATAGAATAATTTTAAACCATAATTGGTCTATAAATTGAATATAAGGTGACAGGTATCCCGAAAGGGAATGGAATTGGGTGGAAATCCCAAACGCGCCCAGCACTGTGAAAGGGAGCTGACCGCAAGATGCCACTTAGTAAAATGGGGAAGGCGCGGGCAGCGATGAACTGAGTCAGAAGACCTGCCGTCACTTTCTGTTGATGGATTGGACAGTCCACATCTTAATTGATGTGGGCTTTTTTTTCAAAAAGGAGTGCCATTTGAGAAGCGCAGTGTTAATAAAAAACCAATTGATGGAATTTGTAGATACACCAGTTCCCATGATCGTAGCTGGGGAGGCGCTGGTAGCCATTGAGGTTTGCGGCATATGCCGCACAGACCGCAAATCATACTTGGCTGGCCAAAGGGACTTGCAGTTGCCAAGGATCCTTGGCCATGAGATCGCTGGGCGCATAGCCAAGGCCAATCCCGGGTCGGAGTACAAAGTCGGGGAGCGGGTCCACGTGCATCCAGGGGTTTTTTGTGGCAAATGCGGCAGCTGCATTGCTGGAAATGACCAGTTGTGCGAGGAAATGAGCATTATCGGGTTCCACCGCGACGGGGGGTATGCCCAAGTTGTTGCAGCCCCTGAAATGTGCCTTTCCCGGTTGCCGGAAAGCCTGGACAGTGCCACTGCCACTTTGGCAGAGCCCTTGGCTTGCAGCATAAATTTGCAAAGCCGCCTTGGGAATGGCGGCGCAAACTGCGTCCTGATATTCGGGGCAGGCCCATCAGGCATCTTGGCAGTCCAGCTGGCAAAGCATTTTGGAGCGGCAAAGACAATCATCGTCGAGCCTGACATTGGACGAAGGAATGGCGCTGCCAACTTCTGCGACTTGGCTTTGGATTTTGACGACAATACCCTGAGCCGCATTTCCAGCTTTACAGGCGGGTCAGGGGCAGATGTGGCGATCTCTTGCTGCCCAGCCAGCGAGGCTTTAGAAATGGGCATACTTGCCGCCGCAAAGCGCGCAACTGTCGGTTTTTACTCGGGGCTTACCGGAAGGCCCTTGGACAACAAAATCGTTAATGAGTCCCACTATAAAGAGTTGTCAATTGTCGGCTCCTATGGCTGCTCTCTCGCAGGTTGCAAGGAGGCGCTGGGGCTGCTTCACAGTGGGGCTGTAAGCTTGGATGGGATAAAGACCGCTTTTGTTTCTTGGGATAGCCTTGAAGGCGAGCTGTCTACCCTTGAGCCCCAAAGCCATATTTTCGCTTTTTTTACGCCTTAGCCCCATATTGGAAGGAGACATTTATGACATCAAAAGAGTTCGGTTTTTATATAGCGAAACTGATAGGAAAGCAAGACCTGACAAGGGAAGAGACAGCAGCTTGTTTCCGCGAAATCTTGGGAAACAAGCAATGCGAGATGCAACAAGGGGCTTTCCTCGCGGCTCTGGCTGCCAAAGGGGAGCTTGCATGTGAAATCGCTGCCGCTTGGCAATCCATATACGAGCTAGACACGGTCAAGGTGGAGCTGAGCCTTGAGGAGCCCCTAGTCGAGAACTGCGGCACAGGCAT
The DNA here is from genome assembly GCA_009782875.1 of Eubacteriaceae bacterium. Lineage (GTDB taxonomy): Bacteria > Bacillota > Clostridia > Eubacteriales > Anaerofustaceae > WRIE01. Next base: position 20,130 of record WRIE01000055.1, read on the forward strand.
GGATTCGCTCAAGACATTTAATGTCAGCACTGCTGCGTCCATTATTGCCGCAGCGGCAGGGGCAACGATCGCCAGGCATGGCTCCAGGTCAATAACTTCAAGATGCGGGACTATTGATATGCTCGAGTTGTTGGGCATTAACGTGGAATGCACCCCTGAAGTTGTTGCCCGCAGCATCGAGCGTGCCGGAATAGGTGTTTTCAACGGCAACTCGCCCCTTGTCCATCCTGTAGCTTTGGGAAAAATACTGTCGCAAATTAGCTTTGGGACTACACTGAACATCGCTGCCTCCCTTGCCAACCCAGCCAGCCCGAAACACGCAGTCAGGGGTGTCTATTGCCCAGGGCTTTTATTGCCGACTGCGATGGCTATGAAAGAGATAGGCTACTTGCGGGCTATTGTTGTTTATGGGACTAGGGGAGAGGGGGTGGAAGGAGGGATTGATGAGGCCTCAACCCTTGGGGAGAGCTATATTTGCGAGCTTAAGGAAGACGGCTCGGTCATCGAGTATGTAATAAGCCCTGAAAGCTTCGGCATAGACCGCCATGGGGAGTCCGACATTGTTATGGGCAATTGTGTAGATGAAGAGGTTGGCAGCATGGAGATGCTCCTTAAAGGGGATGGCAGCCGGCAGCGCTCTGAGATCGCTTGCTTGAATGCGGGTTTGGTACTCTACATCTCGGGAATGGAGCCGGATATTTACACTGGTTATGAGAGGGCATTAAAAACCCTTTCAAAAGGGGAGCCTATGGAAAAACTGCGTGAATGGGCAAGTGTGCAAAAATGAGTGTAGTGAGCACATTGTATGCTGTGAAGTGTGACAGCGGATATTTCAAGTTCACTAGTGGAGGGGTTGAGATTGTTGGCGTAAACAAGGCTTCTGTGTTTCCCAGCCCTGAGGGCCTTCGAAAAATGGCCCTGGAATCAGGTATCAATGGTTTCTGGCTTGTTTTGATGCAGGTGACTGAGAGCAAAGCCGCATTCGTTGACTAGATGGCCCTAAAAAGCTCTGTTATCAGGGATTTTTGCCATAGAGTGGTATTTTGGGAGCTTTGATTATAAGCAGAAAATTGTTTGTTGGCTGCAGTTTTGCTGCTATATTAATCTTAAGACAGATAATTTGTGTTATTGACCAGTTTCAACAAACTTAATCTCGCTGTTTATATTGGGTTGTGGCACAATCGTCTTGTATCGATCGCAAAATAATTTAAAAATCTGGAGGAAAGTAATGCCAAGAGCAAATTATGCGATGAACTTGGAAGGGCCCAACAATGTGCGCGATTTAGGCGGGTATCCGACTAAAGACGGAAAATCCACCAAATGGGGGCAGTTCCTGCGCAGCGACAATCCAAACAAGATTACTCCAAAAGACAATGAGGACCTTTACGCATATGGAGTTCGCATGAACATAGATCTGCGCAGCGATTTTGAGTGCGAGCAACAGCCATCAAACCTGAACGGGTACCAAGATGTCAAGTATTACAACTTTATGATGATGGACAACATGAATTCAAACCAAGGCGACATTAAACTCCCTGACACCATGGCAGAGATTTATATTGGTTTGATACAAGATGCCCAAGAAAGATATAAGCAGATATTTGAACTGATAGCAGCTGAAGAAGGCTGTGTGCTCTTCAATTGCACCGCGGGCAGGGACCGCACGGGGACAACTGCAATGCTTCTTTTAAAACTTGCAGGCGTGCCTGATGAATGGATTGTAGAGGATTACCTTGCCACTGATTGGAACATCCGCGAAGACTTGAAAAAGATGATGGAATTGTTCAAAGACCGCGGTTTGGATGATAGCATGAAAATGATGGAAAACCCGCAAAAAGCTATTGAAGACACGATCGAGTTCTTCAACACTACTTACGGGACAATGGAAAACTACCTGGATATTATCGGCTGCAGCACGGATGTTGTTGATGCCTTGAAAGCGAAGTTGGTGGAATAACACAGCTTGGCACATAAATATTTGAAAAGGGCAGCTAGCCAGTTGCCTTTTTTTGAGTGATACGGCAGCAAACAGGCATAATAAGCAGGTATAAGTATAAGTCTTGCTTGGCTGGCTATGTTTGGCCAATAGCAGCAACTTGCTTGCCAGTGATTGAATTAAATGTGTATCATCACTAAAGGAGGGAAGCGGTTACGAGTACAGCATCAAAAAAGCGATGTTCAAATTGTGACGGCGAGTTGTCCTCAATGGGTAAACGGAAAATACAGCTGGGACAAACCGGATTATTCGGCAACTTGCCAAATATAATTGCAGGGGCATTAGAGGTCGAGATTTTGACCTGCTATAAATGCGGAAAAGTAGAGTTTTATCGGGATGTTTTTTATTCGGATGAGAAAGAACCTGAGATCATTGAACAAGTAATGCCCTGAATGCGGCAATACCCATGATATGGATTATCCCAAATGCCCGTTTTGTAAACATAACTATCAAATATAAAATAATCCTCTTTTTAGTCATAGGCCAAAATCTTCAACGCTGTTGCTTGGCCAATGCAAAGGGGAGACTTGCTGACCGTTGTGTTTGTCGTTAAATTATTAACGATTCTTGAACTGCAACACTATTGTATGCTACAATCATCTAGCGTTTCTGTAGCGGTAAAGCAATTTCATCAGCTGATAACTGCGTGGTCGCAGGTTCAAATCCTGCCAAAGGGGTTACCCTTTGTAGCTCGGTTGGGTAGAGCGCGAAAAACATTGCTTTAGATATTCACAGAGGTGCTTTTTTGTTATCCCGGCATTTGCAAACCTTCTAGAATTGAATTGAAAAAACTCTAATAAAAACAATTCCATTAGAGGATGTTTAGTATCTCCTCAAAAGAACAGAAATAAATGACAATACAAACATTTGACAAAATGTGCTCAAATGCCTTTCGCAAACCTTCCACAGCCTCCGGCAATTGTCAG
>WRIE01000056.1 GCA_009782875.1 Eubacteriaceae bacterium
TGCATGTGACGACTCATTCTGGACTAGCGCAGAAGTCGAATCTATCGGACTGCTTTACCTATAAAATCAACACTATTTCCGACTATCACCTTTTGAATTTGAAATCATCCTCGTCAAGCACTCGTAGTTTCCGCATAAACAATATGCATATTATTGCTAATATAAACTGATAAGCGGTCAAAATTGGCATTCCGACATTCAGTTCTATACCGCCTTGCATGGTCGGTAAACCGACAGCCGTCAACAGCAATGTAAATAACACAACGAATAAAAACGCCGACATAATAGTGTTCGTTCGAACGAAATTATTGATTTTTTCCCACATTTGAATTAGCACAACTTTCCGTTATTTTTATCTCGAAGGTCAACCTGACCCGAAGTTAGGGCAATGATTCAAATATATTCATAGCATATTTACGCTGTGAAAACAAGATAAAAAATGGCAATTTGTCCGATGTCCACGCCATTCCCACTCCATGTAAACCGCTCAAAGGCAACGCTCCAAAGTGCGGATTTTTGTGCAAGATAAACGGCAAGCCGGCAGGCGGGCCGTCCAAACGAAGCGAAAAATACGAAACGAAAGGCGAGGCGGCGGTTTATCGTTCTAATGCGACCCCGCCCGTGTGGCGTTCCCTGACGGGAGCGCCCAAACTGACAGTTAGCCGTGAAGCGGTAACTGCCAGACCGTCTTGCCATGAACTATGGACCAACTGGATAAAGTGCCTTGTTTTCATCTGCATATTCTCTTGCCGCTTATGGCATTTCAATTAAGCAATGAAGGCAGCTTCAGGGCATGAGGGGATATTTGCAATGCTGTCAACATGTTGGACCGCAGGTTAGTTCGATATTTTTTTTTCCACTATATTTTTTCTTGCAAATGTCCTGCCCGGTTTTACGGCTTAAATAGCTATATACCTGGCGTTGCAGCAATTGTAGGCACTAAAAAAAGGCGTATTGCATTGGATTTATTGCAATACGCCTTTGCTCAATTTAGTGTCTTAGCGATTTAGATGGCATATAGCCAGCATGGCCTAATCCCGGGCTGCTTACATAGCACCAGCTATCTCCTCGTCTGAACACAACTACTAGCGCGCCTTTTCTCAAGTGCTGGATGTTGTTGCCCTTGCTGGAAGGCGTGCCCCGCAAAACTTGGTCAGATGCAAGGGTCTCAAAACTAAAATTCGGAACGGATCCAGAAACCTGCAGATAGTCGCTGGAAACGAAACCTGATTTGTCTCCATTATACAACACAAGGTACCATCCACCTCTTTGCCCAATAACTGGTACATGGGCGCCATTTGGCAGGCTTCCAATCTTCGGTGCGCTTGTTGAGTTTCCGGTTCTTACATTCAGCGAAGATGACTGTGTCGCGACTGTGCCTACAGCGCTTGATATATAATTCAGATATTGGCTTGACACATATCCATAGCTGCCTTTCTCATACTCTACATATGACCAGCCGTTGCTCTTTGACAATTCGGTAACAAATCTCCCAGGATAAAGGTGGAATAGTACTTTGGAGTTTGTGTTAGGTTGCGAGCGAACCCTCAAGGTTGAAGTCACATCAAATGTAGCAGCTTTGCGGTGCAGCTTTTGGCTTGAAGGATACGGTTTCTTTTGATTTTGTTGAGGTTTTGTATTGCTGTGGCCTATGGTTTTGCACTCTAGCAAAAACAGCATTCGAAGCGGATAGAACCAATGCTAGAGCTATAAGCACTGTAATAATGCGTTTGGATACTTTACTCATTATCCTTTCCTCCAGTTGGTTTCTGTTATGTGGGCATTTTCTAATCAATGTTGCTTATTGGCAAAAAAATTGAAATGCATTCAATTTTATTTTGATTGTTTCAGAAAAAAAATATAAGATATAACTTTAATTAATCTCATCAACAAGAAATCATTTAAATAGTATATAATACTGGCAAACTGGTATTTAGTTCATATCCGGTTCTATATGCCCTGGCTATCGTTGTTATGCAATATGCGATTTTGAAATAAAGCGGTGATATTGTCTAATTCAGTCCATAAAGATTAGACAGCCAATAGTTTAATATAAATTAGAGCAATAATTATGTCAAAGGCCTAAATGCAGTTTGAAAGCAATGTAAGCACCAATGTCAACCACCTAGCTAAACGCCAATATTAATTGGTCAGCATTAGATTGCTTCAAACCTATTCAGCTTATCTTGATTCAATATAAAGCAATAGCTCGTAAGTACCAAGAAATGAAAAGGGCTAATAAATGGCGAATTTAGAAAAGCAAGAAAAGAAAAATTTGTGTTCTCTAATGCGATAAGAGTTATTGTCGTTTTCGGTTTTCTAAGCTTGTTTGGCGGCATAGTTTATGAAGGCGCCAGAGGCGCCAGCTGGCAACATCTGCAACTCCTTGGCGCGAATGCGGCAAACGTAGGTTTCGTTGCCGGTTTTGGCGAATTTCTCGCTTATTCGCTTCGCCTGTTCGCAGGCACAGCGCCCGACGGGAGCCAAAAGTACTGGCTTTTTTCTTTGCAGTCTATGGTATGCTGATTGTTGTCCCACCTTTCGATGATTTTTCATATCTGGTTCTCACAGTGGTTCTTTTCTTTGCATACAAGACAGTGGAAAAACACAATTTGATGGAAGTGAAAAAAGGGTCCACCGGGTCTGACAAGCTAGAGCCGGTCTTTTGGATTTATAATGCTTTTACTTTCTTTTCGTTGTTAGGCTTTGCGCATTTCGCGTTGATCGGTTATCATTTAAGAGCGCAATCAATGTTGCCTGACATACAAATCACTTTCCTTTACTCTGCCACAATGGCAATAGACGCAGTTGTTTCTTTGATTGTGGGCATTTTGTACGACAGGATCAAAAAAATACCGGAAATAAGCAAAGCAGCCTTCTGGCACTTTTGTCTGTCCCTTTTGCGATGGCTGCTATACTATTTTTGTACCTAAGCAATTCAGTCGGTCTTGTTATTGGGGCTTGTATGCTTCTGGGCTGTAATGGGGGCGCATGAGACGATAATGCGCTCAGTAATCGCGGACATAATACCTCTACAAAAAAGAGGCGCTGGGTATGGGATATGAAACACAGCTTACGGGATAGCCCTTTTGGTTGGAAGCTCCCTATGCGGCGCTCTAGATGACAATTCAAATGTCGGCATCATTCAAATGGTGATCCTTGCCATGAAAATTATTGCAGCAGCAGTTTTTTCGTTATGAGAAACAGTATAAAAAGATCGCAGAAGATACACTTACATAAGATCGTGCTTTTTCCACTGGAAGCAAGCTTGCCTGCTTCCAGTGGCGCACTCCCCAACAACTCCTTGCCCATTTTGTTGCTTGGAATGAATAAACACTCCAGCTTGTGCCAAGCTGCTTATCTAGAGGTGTGTTATGCAAAATATCAATTCGCGCTATATTCGGCAAACCGCGCTTCCCCAAGTCGGTGATGAGGGGCAGGCAAGGCTAGGCAATGCAAATGTCCTTGTTATTGGCGCAGGCGGGCTAGGCTCTCCAGTTTTGATGTACTTGGCGGCAGCCGGAGTGGGGACAATCCATATTGTTGATGGAGACACAGTCTCGATATCAAACCTGAACCGGCAGATACTCTATGGCGATAATGATATCGGCAAACTAAAAACTGTTTGCGCCAAAAATAGATTGCTTGAGATGAATAGCAAGTTGAATATCGAAGCCATACCCGAAATGCTATGCGCTGAAAATGCGAGAAGCATTGTGGAAATGTGCGATGTAGGCGTATTGTGCCTTGACTCTGTCGATTCCCGGAAGATAGCTAACAGGGCTTTTGTTGAGCTTGGAAAGCCGTATGTGGAAGCGTCGATACATGGTTTTGCCGGCGCTTTGATGACAGTTGTGCCATTTCAAACACCTTGTTATGAGTGTGTGTATGCAAATGCCAAAGAGCCTGAAGGAAAAATCCCTGTCCTTGGGGCGATGGCTGGCTGGGTCGGCGCTGCACAGGCGCTTGCGGTTATCAGGCATGTTCTAGAGATTGCTGATCCATTTGCAGGATCGATTGCAATGTTTGACGGGGAGCTTATGGAGGTTGACAAGATAGCCGCTGCTAGGAATCCAAAATGCCAAATTTGCGGCAATGGCATCTAGGAGGTTTTCAACCTATTTATGGTATTGACAACACAAGCCTTTGTGTAGCGTTTACAGGGAAGATATGGGTATGCCAGCTTTTTTTGCCAGGAATGTGATACCTTATATGTGTTAGCAAATAATGCTTAAAATAGAAAGACTAATTATAGATGGCATATACAATATTCTATACATCAATGATGCCATGTATAGCCAATAATAGCTCCCTATGGCATAGAGGCAGGCTTTCTTAGTAATTAAACATATTCGATATAGCTAGCAAAATATACGTATATTAGCATTGCATCCCTGATGATGATGCTTTTTTTTTATAATATGCTATAATAAAATTAAAGCATGAACAGGTACTCCGAGCCCTCTCGGGCGTTTCGGTCGGTTGGGCCAATGGGCTGCCAGGGCAACCTCGCAGCCTGCCGTGTTTGCAAAGGGGTCCGCAGTTTGAGTTCTATTAAACTGCGGGCTTTTTACTTGTTCAAAATATGAAGGAGGACGGATTGTGAGCAAACAGCTTTTGGTGAATCCAAAAATCTGCGCTTCATGCCGTACTTGTGAGTTGATGTGCTCTTTTGGGCATACTGGCACATTCAACCCCAGGTTGTCGGCAGTCAATGTAATTTACTATGAGGAAGCATTGGTATCAGTGCCAATTATGTGCATGCAATGTGAGGATGCATGCTGCGAAAAAGTATGCCCGGTCGGCGCATTGTCGCGGGACGAAAATGGCGCGGTAGTTATAAATGACGAGAAGTGCATTGTATGTAAAATGTGCATGAGCGCATGCCCATTAGGCAACATAAACTATTCGCCGATTTTGAAGAAAATGTTCAAATGCGACCTATGCAACGGGGATCCCAAATGTGCAAAATTTTGCTCCCCTGGAGCGATTCAATATGTGGATCCAGCTGAAAGCCTTGACCGGAAAAAGGCTATGGCAGAAAAACTTAAAGATGTTTTCGGAGAGGAGCTTTAGGTATGAATGCTTGGGTAGGTGTCATTCTTCGAGTAGATTTAGCTGCAAAGACTATTGAGAGAGAACCTCTGAATATGAAAGACGCCCATGATTTTGTCGGGGCGAGAGGGCTTGCGACGAAATACTTTTGTGATGAGGTAGACCCGAATGTGGAGCCTCTTTCACCACAAAACAAACTCATTTACATGACAGGCCCTTTGACCGGCACAGGGGCTGCTTCAGGCGGTAGGTTTGAGGTTGTTGCCAAAGCCCCGTTGACAGGCACTATCGGCGCTGCTAATGCAGGAGGCTATTTTGGGCCCGAATTGAAATATGCTGGCTATGACGGCATCATCTTTGAAAATGCCAGCGACAAGCCCGTCTATTTATATATCAATGATGATGTTGTTGAACTGCGTGATGCATGGGGATTATGGGGAAAGTCTGTATATGAGACCACAGATTTGCTAATCGCTGAATGTGGAGAGTCATTCAAGGTTTCATGTATTGGTCCGACTGGCGAGAACGGATGCCTTTTTAGCGGAGTGTTGAACGACAAGCACCGTGCTGCCGGCCGCGGCGGGATGGGAGCGGTTATGGGATCGAAAAAACTTAAAGCTGTAGCAGTCCGCGGAACTGGCTCTGTGAATGTTGCAAGGCCTGTAGAGTTTATGGACGCTCTTGTTGATGCCCGCCAAAAACTGAAAGAGCATCCCGTGGGCGGAACCGGTTTAGCAGTATTTGGCACACAAGTGCTAGTGAACATAATAAACGAAAGCGGGGCGCTTCCAACCCACAACTGGCGGGATGGCGGATATTTCCCTGAAGCTGATGCGACAGGCGGAGAAAGCCTTGCTGACAACTACTTGGTTAAGAACAAGGGATGTTTTGGATGTTCGATCGACTGCGCCCGTGTGACCAGAGTGCCTGATGGGCCATTCAAAAGCGAGGGTGAAGGCCCTGAGTATGAAGCTGGATGGTCATATGGAGCAAATTGCGGGGTATCTGACCTTGCGGCGATATGCAAAGCCAGTTTCCTTTGCAACGAATACGGAATGGATCCGATTACACTTGGCGCGACAATCGCTTGCGCAATGGAACTTTCAGAAATGGGAGCAATTCCGGAATCTGACGTTGGTTTCAAACTTCGATTCGGCGACCCCCACGCAATCGTCAATTTGACAGAAATGGTTGGCAAAAACGAAGGATTTGGAAAGACTCTTGCGCTAGGCTCATACCGAATGGCAGAGATGTATGGCCACCCGGAACTGTCAATGAGCGTGAAAAAACAAGAAATGCCTGCCTATGACGGCAGGGCTGTCCAAGGGATGGCGCTTGAATATGCTACTTCGAACCGTGGCGGGTGCCATGTCAGGGGGTATATGACATCCCCCGAAATCCTTGGTGTGCCAATCAAGGTAGACCCTCTAGTAACTGAAGGAAAAGCAAGTTTGCTGAAATTGTTCCAGGATTTGACAGCTTTGATAGACTCTTTAGGCGTATGCCTCTTCACAACATTCGGTCTTGGGCTTCCAGAGTTGGCTGCTCAATACAAACATGCAGTTGGCACTGACGAAACAGACGAGGAGATCTTGCTAAAAGGCGAGAGGATATGGAATATCGAGAAACACTTCAATATTGCTGCTGGAGTGGAGAAAGATACGCTTCCACCACGCCTGTTGCGGGAAGCTCTGCCTTCAGGGCCTGCTGCTGGAAAAGTCGCAGAGCTGCATGCAATGTTAGGAGAGTATTACGAGTTGCGTGGATGGGATGCTGATGGCGTGCCTACTGACTTGAAGAACAAAGAGCTCGGCTTGGCTAATGAAGCTTAAGTTTTTTGCTACATACCGAACAATTGCTAATTGCATGGAACGTGAAATTTCCGCACCAGGCGATGTATGGAGTTTGCTCCAAGCCCTTGCTGAGGAGTATGGCGCGCAAATGCGCGCTAAGCTCTTCACCCCTGATGGGGGCGACATCGGCATGGATGCGATTATTCTGGTAAATGGTATGAATGTCGCCCATTTGAAAGGAAAGTCGACTGAGCTATCAGAGGGAGACACAGTAGCGATTTTTCCAATGGTTGCAGGCGGGTAGGCATCGAAATATAAATGCAATGCAAGATGAGCCAAATGGTTTGCGAAAGCACGGCGAGGAGGTGGTTTTTTGGCTTTAGAAGCCATTTCTAAACAAGAGATTAAGAGTTTGATAGAGTCGTACGAAAATGACCGCAGACATGCGCTACGGATTATGCAAGATATGCAGCGCATCTACAACTATGTGCCCCGGGAAGGGCTTGAGGCGCTTGCAGAAAGGTTCTCTTGCCCTGTTTCGAGCTTGTATTCACTTGCGACTTTTTACAGGGCTTTAAGCTTGAAGCCAAAAGGAAAGAATGTTATCAAGGTATGCGATGGGACTGCCTGCCATATTCGCGGCTCAGCCAACCTTATTGGCAGCATTGGCCGGGAGCTGGATATTGCCCCCGGCGAAACCACAGAGGATGGGATGTTTTCGCTGGAGCTGGTTAACTGCCTTGGATCATGCGCTCTTGCCCCAGTTATGGTTGTTAATGAAAAATACTACAGCAAGGTGTCAATGGGCCAGCTGGCAGGAATATTCAATAAAATCAGGGAGGGGGAAGACCAATGAGAAGGACTGTTTTGGTCTGCTGCGGCACCGGATGTTTGGCTAGCGGAAGCATAGAGGTCGCAGAAGCCCTTCAAAAGGAACTGGCGCCGGATGTAATAATCCATGGCGTCGAAGATGCCTGCTTTGTCAAAAAGACCGGATGCAACGGTTTTTGCGAGAATGGGCCAATTGTGAGGATCATGCCTGACGACATATCCTACTATAAGGTTAGAGCCAAAGACGCAAGCGCAATTGCAAAGAGTTTGGAGACAAACGAGCCTGTTCTCCGGCTTTTATATAGGACAGGCGGCAAAGCTGTGCTAAGCCAGCGGGAAAACCCCTTTTATTCGCCACAAATCAAAATCGCGCTTAGGAATATCGGAGAGATCGACCCGGCTGACATCAACGATTATATTAGCCGGGGGGGGTATACGGCATTGAAGCAAGCCCTCGGCATGGAGCCGCAAGATATCATTGCGCAAGTTGAAGCATCCGGCCTTCGTGGCAGGGGAGGCGCAGGTTTCCCAACAGGGACAAAGTGGAGATATGCCGCAGGCTATGAGCCTACACCAAAATATGTCATCGCCAATGGAGATGAAGGCGATCCCGGAGCTTTTATGGACCGTTCTATACTTGAGGGGGATCCCCACTCGGTCATTGAGGGCATGGCAATTTGCGCTATTGCAATTGGATCATCGACAGGTTTTTTGTATATTCGTGACGAGTACAGCCTTGCATTGGCAAATATCGAAAAAGCAATCCAAGATGCTGAGGATGCAGGCTTTTTGGGGGAGAGCATCATTGGCAGCTCCAAAAGCCTCAAGCTAAGTATAGTGAGGGGCGGCGGCGCTTTCGTGTGCGGTGAGAGCACTGCTTTGATGGCTTCAATCGAGGGAAGGGTAGGAGAGCCAAGGGCAAAGTATATCCGCTCAGTCCAGCGGGGGATATGGGATTTGCCAACAGTTCTCAATAATGTGGAGACATTTGCAAACATCCCGGTGATAATCAGGGATGGCGCAGAAAACTTTGCCAAATTGGGCACAGAAAAATCCAAGGGGACAAAAGTGTTCGCCCTTGTAGGCAAAGTAAAACGGACTGGTTTAGTTGAGATTCCAATGGGTGTGACCTTGCGCCATTTGATATTTGATATTGGCGGAGGCGTCATTGATGATATGCCGTTCAAGGCTGTTCAAACTGGCGGCCCTTCAGGAGGCGTGATTCCGGAAAATATGTTAGATTTGCCAGTGGATTTTGACACCCTGACAGAGTATGGCGCCATGATGGGCAGCGGTGGCATGATAGTTATGGACAGCACTAATTGCATGGTCGAGGTTGCGCGCTATTATACAGCTTTCCTTGCAGACGAAAGCTGCGGAAGGTGCACTCCCTGCAGGGAAGGCCTTCGCCAAATGTTAATGATATTGACAGACATTTGTGAAGGGCGAGGCAGGGAAGGCGATATTGAGTTGTTAGAGGAAATTGGCTCTACTCTTGTTGATGCCTCCTTATGCGCGCTAGGCAAGTCGGCTCCAAACCCGGTCTTGACTACTATCCGCTATTTTAGGAGCGAATATGAAGCACATATCAGAGATAAAGTGTGTGAAGCAGGAGTATGCCCAGAGCTTGCCTCATTTGCTGTTGATCCTGTTAAATGCACAGGTTGCACCCTCTGCGAGTTGACATGCCCTGTCGGCGCAGTGTCAGGCAAACAAAAGGAGATCTATACTATCGACAGCAAAGTGTGCATCACTTGCGGAGCTTGCCGGCAGGCATGCCGGTTTGACGCAGTTGTGGCTATACCCAGAAGGAGGTGATAACTGTGGTTATTACTATCGATGGCATAGAATGCGAGTGCGAATATGGAGAGTTTTTGCGGGATATAGCAACACGATGTGAAATTGAGATCCCTGCATTGTGTAACCATGGCGGATTGCCTGGACAAGGTTGCTGCCGGGTATGCATCGTTGAGGTAGAGATAAAAGGCTGGAAAACTGTTGTAGCCTCCTGCATATATCCAGTTGAGCAGGAGTGCATCGTGTACACAAACAGCGATAAGATCAAAAGGCAGAGGGCAATGGTCCTCTCCCTAATGAGGGCACGAGCCCCGGCAAGTAAAGAAATCGAGTTGTTGTGCAGCAAATTTGGAGCTTCAAGAAATGAAAGGTTTATAGAGCAAGAAGGCGAAAAGTGCATTCTTTGCGGGTTATGCGCTAAAACATGCGAGAGCATAGGCTCCGGAGCTATTTCTACAATAAACAGGGGAATAAACAAGGATGTTTCAACCCCATACGATGAGCCTTCAGAGGCTTGCTTGGGTTGCGGGGCATGTTCAGAAATATGCCCGACCAGCGCAATTGAAATGGAGGAGCAAGGATCGCTTCGCAAAATATGGGGGAAGGCTTTTGACCTCGTTTCTTGCGAGGTTTGTGGCAAACCTTATGCTACTACGCAAGAACTGGATAGAAACGCTAAAGTGCTTGGCGAGCCAGCTTCCCGCCTTTGTGATGTTTGCCGCAGAAAGGCAATAGCAGACGTTTTAGCCAAGACTTTCGGCTCTTAGTATCCTAGTATGTTGTATCAAACTTGCAGGAGTTGACCAAGATGATCGGTATCATTCAAGTAAACTTGAGAGTGTCATAGCCATAGCAAGAACGAGAAGTGCCAGATGGAGTCCAATGACCAATCCTGAAAAAAGCCGACAAGATTGAATCGAACCTCGCATTGTACATTCAAGCACGAGGCGATTGCTCAAGATCGATAAAAGGCTAGTAGCCCTCGAAAAGACAGCACAGAGCAATGTTGAGCAGATCGATGACCTTGAGCAAGCTCCAGCCCAAAATCTTATCGACAACAAGAACTCCTTTATGAGTGTGCTGTGGCTTTCATCTCAGGCGTATTCTGCACCTGGCTGGCGGCAATGCTCGCTAGCAGTGGATTAAAAAAAGCCCCCTGCGCTCCTCCATCATGGAGCATGGGGCTTTTTGCCTTTTATTGGTCTGGGATCATGTGGCTTTGTATGATCTTCTAACGTTCTGTGGTCTGTGAAGCTAAACTGTATCAAAATCACCAAGAAGAGCTGTGTAGGATAAAGGTGTTTAGCTTTGTTCTTATCATTGGTTGTGAATTGCCAATTAACACCTTTTTGCTTTTTGTTTCTGTCAATTTCCCAAGCTGCCAATATTTCGTATAGCTCGTAAAAAGTGCTGATTCGGTGGTTTCCAAGACATTGACGTGAAGGCGAACGCAATTCAGATTCAGCAATACTGAGCCAGCTGCCATGCTTGGAGCATAGTTGGATTTCATTTTTTTGAGCAAGTTTTTATGCAATATCTAGCGGCATCACGCGAGCAGGCGTTCTCAGGCGTTTTTGGAGTTCACGACAATCTGGCGAACATTTCCGTTACTGCTTCGATCACCAAATCAAGGCTCGCCTCACCACGATAGTATAAACTGACAACTGTTTTGCCATTGCTTGCGAACACACTATATCCTGGCTCGTTATCACTGATGTAGAGATGGTCGTATTCTGCTTGCTCAGCAGGCTTTATGAGAGGCGGGATGCCCTGTTCCCCAGAGTAGCAAATGCGCTTTTCTTCCTTAAGCATATCCCGCAAGAGAATTTCTGACCACGAAAACCGAAGCTGGTAGATTGTGTAAGAAAGCTCTGGGCTATAAGTCGCTGTGCTATCCTCTGATGCTTCACCGCCTAGCCATTTCCTGCCTGGAATAATACCCCTCTCACTCACAGAAATGATTGACTGCGCAAAAGGCGACCATCTGCATTTATACATGTTGCCGTAGTCAACGCTGCGACTCGAATAGCCTTGATTGCTTTCGAATCGCTCTAGCAATGGACTTTTATCGATGTCAGCAAGACGGATTAGATGCTCGTCGATGTATGCAGTTGACAAGCTCATAGTCTTTACAGTAGCGAGCGAGTATATAAGACACCCAATTATGGCAAGTAAAGACACGAAATAAGCTATCCAAGCGCATTTTGCGAACAGAAGTGGTTTTTTCCAATCAACATTGTGGTCGATGGCTGTGCCTGCACGCAAAGCATGCAAATTTTTTTGCAATGTTATCGTTTTGGAGATTGATATAGCAATTAGAATTGGAGTTGATACAAAAAAGTGCCACAAAGAAATCCAACTACTGACGTAATTCAACAAATTGAGCATCATCTGGTCAAATACCCAAGAAAACCGCAAACCCAGAGCAATGCTCAGCAGAGGAGGAACAATGTTTCGTGAGGTATTTTTCCTGCTTATCTTTCTGATTTCATAAGCAAGCTCGTCTGGGTCGGTATGAAGCTCTGGAGCTTTGGCGTTTTTTGCTCCGCGAAATATGCCAATATCGGAAAACATATCAATGAATTCCCATCCGCTTTCTCTATAAACTTCCAATTGCTCTTGGGGGAAAACTTCATATTGAGAAGTATTGAAATCAACACGGTACTTATGCTCAACTACCTCTCCGCGATCAAACTCGGCTGATATCGAGCCTAGTGATTTTAGATGAAGCCCCTGCTTTGACATGTGGGATAGCCAGCTCTCAAACTCGCCAATCTGCCTAGGATCAATATATCTGATTTTAAGCACAGTTCTAGACATTTCAGTCACCTCCTAATATTGCGCCGTCGCGCACCATGTTCTGCAAGCGGCGGTATTCTTTTCGGAAGGCCTCCTTGCCGTTATCTGTGATGCTGTAGACCTTTCGCCGCCCATCGTCTTCTTCAACTGTGATCAATTTATCCTTTTCCATGCGCGCCAGAACTCCATAAAGCGTGCCCGGCCCCATGTTTAGCCTCCCGTGCGTGAGGTCTGTGATTTCTCGCATTAGCTTATAACCATGCGCCTGCTGCGTTAGTGCCAATAACACGTAATACATGGCCTCTGTCATCGGACCTCCAGAATATGGCATACAAAAACACCTCATTATTACGTTATACGATATATCGTATAACGTAATAATATCATGCTGATTTTTTTTGTCAATAGCAAAAAATCTAAAAGGAACTGCCGAGCTCGGGGCAAAAAAAAAACTCCTCCAACATAAGACGCACGTGATCACAATTATGTGTAAAAAATAGCTACAGAGCGGGTTCTATTAGCGACGGTAGCTTAACATATGTTTAGCGTGTTTATTGCCAGCACAGGCACGATCTACACAAATGACGTTTTGCTCCAGGAAGGCTCATTGCCCTCTGGTTACTAAAAAAGCCGAGGACAGCCAGGGCTCTTGCATGGTGCTATTCGCCGCTTATAGCAATCGCAAATGCATAATATTGGGTTGTCGTAACTGGAGCAAAACTTGAATATATCGATTTGGTTTTGCTCCTTTATAATGAAAAAAAACTATCCAAGTACATCAGTTGGATACAGCCTTCGGTGCTTATCTTGCATCTTCGATGTTAATGGCTAATTAACAGGCTTGCATTCAGCGTTTCTTGCAGTATTTAGGCTATTGTGTGGATATTAAGGTCGCAGTGATATAGTCAGGTTTCATCTGTTTCCTAAAACAATATAGTATAATGTATCAATACGTCTAAAATTATAGGAGAGAATTATGAAACCAATATCTATTGAAATAAGAAAGCTTATTATACAACAGCGCAATATAGGAAAGAAGCTAAAGGAGATTGCCCAAGTGTTTGCAGTCTCTGTGAGCGCAGTTTCGTCAATCTTCAGGGTATATGGGAGGACTGTCTCGATAGAGCCCAAAAAAAGACAGCAGCGCGGCCCGAGCCCATATTTCAACGAAGAGGGGCTTGGGAGGCTAAGGGGATGAATTGGAAAAAAACCCGACGCTCACACAAGCCGGCGCCCGAAAAAAACTCGGGCTCGCTTGCAGCATGTCGACAATGGGGAGGGCATACGGGACCTAAGCATGAACCGGAAGAAAATAACACCAATCCCAGCGGAGGCCTCTCTTGACAAAAATGCGGGAGGGCGCGTTGAATGGGCGAAATCCATGAAGGGCCTCCACCTGCCCAACGTATGGTTTTTGGACGAGGCGGCTTCAAAACCAATATGCGCACGCTCCACGGGTGGGCTTTTGGCGGCGGGAGGCGCATTTGCGAGGCGCTGGATTCAAGATGGGGGAAAGGGCATACGATTGTCGACGCGGCCAAGTTCGGGACATTCGAAACAGTCCTCGTGATGTTCGAGGGCGCGATGGACGGCGCTATTTTCCTTGAATATGTTGAAGAATTCCTTGCCCCGAGCCCTCTCGCCAGGCGACATAGCGGTCCTGGACAACCTGTCGTCCCACAAGGTTGCAGGGGTGGAGGATGCTGTGAAGGCAGCTGAAGCCACATTATTATACTTACCGCCATATTCCCCAGACTTCAATCCAATAGAGATGATGTGGAGCAAAATCAAGGCTTTTGTGAGAAAAGCGCTGCGACTGCTTCGGTAATTTTGCCAAAGCAAAACTACTATGCGGCTATCGAAGCCCACCAAGAAGGAAAACAAGTAAAAGTCGTGGGAACCATGTCTGGGCAAGGTAGCGGCAGAAAAATCGATTGCAACCACTTAGAAGCACTAGAGTATTTGGTTGCTTAATCATTAATGCTGTATAATAAGCCCAACAGGACCCTGCGCACCTCTAGCAATGAAGCCAGCAATGTGTCCCATGCGAGGACATTTTTTTACTGAAACCCAGTAACACAAAAGCCCCCCAAACAGGGGGCTTTTCTAAAAGTGTGTAGTAAAAAACTAGTAAATGCAGTATTTTAGCCTTGCCCTTCGAACACAACAGGCTCCAAAATCGGCTTTGTTATGCGGTTTTTAAAGTGCTGAAGAGAGGACTCGAACCTCCGACCTACTGATTACGAATCAGTTGCTCTACCAACTGAGCCACTTCAGCATTCTAATGCAGCTGGAAGCTGCATTTTCAGCTGAACAACTTTGCTAGCAATTATTAAAACTCTTTTGCAAACTGGTAATTTACTTTAACAAGCCTTCCATCCTTGGATTTGTGCTTTTTAATCAGAATATAGCAAGCTACCGCACTGACGGCAACAACTGAAACACCGATGCCAACATAAACTGCGGTTCTTATCCTATAGTCATATACATTATCTACATCATACATAACTGCCTCCGATATGAGGATTATACATTAATTGTATGACATTGCAAAGTTTTTTATTATCCCAGCTCAGCTTGATTGGTGATTGGCGATATTATCCAAAAATCGTTTTATCTGAGGAATGTGTGCAGTTACCATCCATGTGCTTTAGTGGGATAATTTATCTTAATCAGAAGTCTGGAATAAAATTTTGACATAATATACCATGTATCTACACAAAAACCGTCAGTTCTCTTTCGGGTGTTGATTGGCTTTGCCAAATAATTTATAATAAAACTCGAAAAATTGAAAAGGTCGGTCAAAAAAATGCTTTTTTTAAAGAACGATTACAGTGAAGGCGCCCACCCAAAAGTGCTTGAGGCGCTTCAAGAGACAAATTTCGTTAAAACAGTAGGATATGGCCTTGATGAATACTGCCAAAAGGCAGAAGAAGTGATCAAAGCAACATTTGGTTGCCCTGATGCTGATGTGCATTTTATAACAGGCGGGACGATAGCCAACACAGTGGTGATTGCATCTGTGCTTAAGCCTTACCAAGGGGTAATTTGTGTTGCATCCGGGCATATAAATGTGCATGAGAGCGGGGCTATAGAAGCAACCGGCCATAAAATCATCCCATTTCCTTCTGCCGACGGCAAACTTACAGCCGAAATGGTGGAGACTGCAATGAGAGAAAACACCTCTGAGCACATGGTTGAGCCTGCTCTGGTATATATCTCAAATGCCACAGAGCTTGGCACAGTGTATACCAAGGCTGAGATCGAATCCCTGTCGCATGTATGCCGTAAACACAACCTGTGTTTTTTTATTGACGGCGCAAGGTTGGCGCAAGCAGTCGCCAGCCCAGCGAGCGATTTGGAGCTCATAGATTTTCCGAGTTTGTGTGATATTTTTTATATTGGCGGCACAAAAAATGGCATCTTGTTTGGAGAAGCCATTGTTATAACCAATGACGCATACAAAAGCGGCTTTAGGAACATGGTCAAGAGGCAAGGGGGAATGCTGGCTAAAGGCAGGGTGCTGGGAGTGCAATTCCTTGCTTTGTTTGAAGATGGATTGTTTATGGCAAACGGCATGCATGCGGTCAAACAGATGTCAAAAATTGTTGAAATTTTGCAATCTAGGGGATTCGCTTTTTTAGCAGACAGCCCTGCAAACATGTCATTCCCAATATTCACAATTAGCCAAGTGGGCGAGCTAGAAAGCCAAATAGCCTTAGAGGCTGATGTAGTGTTGCCTGATGGCAAGCAAGCCGTCCGCTTTGTGACTTCTTGGGCGACAAGTGATGAGGATATTGCTGAATTCGAGCGCATTATTGATGGTTTGGAATCCATTTAAATGGATTCCTTGAGTATTGAATCACATCCCTTTAAACCAGTTTACGATGCTGACTCAAAGGTTTTGGTTTTAGGCTCTTTCCCATCGCAAGCATCAAGGAAAGACGGATTCTATTATGCCCATCCAACAAACCGGTTTTGGAAAGTGATCTGCAAAATAACTGGCGGGGAAGTGCCAACTACGATTGAAGAGAAGAAAAAACTGCTCTATTCAAACAACATAGCGTTATGGGATGTAGTTTTTTCGTGTTGTGTCAAGGCTTCCTCTGATTCAAGCATCACGGATATTGTGCCAGTGGATTTAGCCCCTGTTATTGACGGGTCCTCAATCAGCAAAGTGCTATGCAATGGGGCTCTATCATACAAATTGTATAGGAAATATTTTCAAAGCTCACATAAAATTGCGGCATTCAAGCTTCCGTCGACAAGCGCGGCAAATGCTAGGATGTCGCTGGAAGAGTTGGCGATAATATGGGAAAAGGCATTCGCACAAAACCAAAAATTGCATTCATTCTAATCACTGCTTGTTTGGCATTTGTGGCAGCAGGGTCTTCAAACACACAGAAAAAGGCTTCTAATAGCCAATACGGATCGTCGTTGTTTGGAGAGTATGCGAGCATAACCAAACTTGGGCGATATGGAACCCACTTGATTTTGGAAGGGGAGCTTGAGTGCGATGCGGACATCGAAAACATAAACCTTATGCTTGTGGGCCCTGCCTCGGTGGCAAGATACCCTTTGCTTAGCAGCAGCTCAGGCGGCAAAGTTTCATTTTGGCTATCAGACAAGATAAACAACGGGATTTTTCTTGACGCTATCGGTGTCAGCAATTACATGGCTTTTATTGAGCTTGAGTGCGAGGAGGGGCTGCGACATTACAACTTGGCGAATCATGCCGAATTGCAAGAAATTGACTATTGTTCTATATCTAATATGAACATTACAAAAAGGGTCCGGCTTGCAGGCGGAAATTTAAAACTAGAAGGCGAAGAGGATGCTTCATATTTTATTGTCAAAGCAAATATGCAAGCCCTGCCTGAGGAAGTATATGATATTGTGCTTGACCCTGGGCATGGCGGCCCTTTCTCAGGCGCCATTGGCAAACTTGGCACTGTCCAGTACAAGGAAAAGGATTTGAACCTCCAGGTTTCAATTCTTGTCGCCGAGAAGCTTAGGGAGGCTGGGATGAAAGTTGCGCTGGTCCGGGATGTCGATAGGGATGTGTTTCCTTATGGTTCTGGGGGGCGGACTGTGCTGTGCAATGAGCTCAAAGCTAAATACTCATTTTCCATTCATTTCAATTCAGCTGCTAGCAACCAATACCAAGGCACTGAGATTTTTATCGCCAACAACTCGGATCCTGGGTTGGCAATTGCTTTTGCCGATGCTATTGTTCAAGCAGTGGGTTACAAGTATTCAAACATGGTAGTCAACAAAATTGGCGAAGGTGTATACAACAGGAGATTCAACCAGGCTGATGTTGAAGAATCTGCACAAACAGCTGCTGGCAGGGGATATGAGCCTTATCCTGCTAGGGTGGGCGACAACTATTATTTTGCAGTCAGGGAGCCAGGAGGCCTCACCACAGGGGCTTGGGCTGACGGCCGTGACAGGGTCAACGGCTCGAATGATTTCAGGGGTTCCTCAAATACTGCCGAAGGGTTGTTGCTTGAGCTTGGTTACGTCAATAATGAGGAAAATTTGAAAGTGATCATTGGCAAAAAAGAAGAATACGCACAAGGCATAGTTGATGGCTTGCGCGTATATTTAGAAAACCAGCATGTAAATTCTAGATACTGACTTTTTGGCCAGGTTTGGTGTAGAAGGTTGTTTGCGGCATCTGGCTCTCATACTTTTTGAACGCTCTATAGGTGTTGTAGAGCCAATTCCCTTCGTCTTGCGCTTTGTTGGGAAGATGTGTCACAATTACCAGTTGGGGGTTCATGGACTTTATTATTTTTCGCCCTGCTACAAGCCCGATAAATGGGAATGGGGCAATTAAGATATCAACTTTCTTTCCATAAAGCCCTGCGGATTGAAAATTGAAAACAGTTGGTTGCGCGTCTCCGACATGTAAAATTGTTTTTCCGCGCAATTCGATCAAGTAAGCAAAATTCTCGACGCCTTGGTAGGTTTCGCCATCATGGGCAATAGAATAAACTTCAAATGGGACTGAGCGCAGATTCATATGTAGCGACTTGTATCTTGGCAAAGAAAGGGGCCTGATCTGGTTGATCAGGTTGTCGTTGTAAGCCCCCCCTGCCGAGCTGAGCTGGCTTAATACCGAGGTTGTGGCTACCATTTGGACAAGCTTGTTGTTTGCCAAGAACTCGCTTGTGAATGCAGGGTCGTAATGGTCAGCGTGGTGGTGTGTAAAAAAGATCAGGTCGATATTGTCATAAGGTTCCTTGTTCAACACAATCTTTTCTACTGTTTTGGGCGCAACAGAGAAGTACGGTTGGACATTCGTCGTATGTATACCGTCAATTAGTATTTTTGTTTCTTTGCTGCTTAACAAAACGCCTGAATTGGCGATGTAGACGATGTCAATCTTGCTTTGAGAAAACATATTTGCACCTTTTCTGTTTGGATAATGGAAGTGACACGGCGTTTGGATTGTTCACAGCTGTACTGACGCTAAATTAGCAAGATTCAGTTACAATTTGAATTATAGCATACAACGCTTGTACTAAAGCTATGTTAGAAGTGTTTCAACAATTATTGGAGTATATTTAAAATTTGCTGTGCACTTATGCTAGAATTATACCAACCACTTTTATAGTAATTGCGTGATTGATAAAAAGTCTAACATGTTTTTAATCGCCATCCAATTACTGATAAACGCTGTTTTTTATGTTATAATCCGAAAGGAAACTTATATTGGCAATATGGATATTGATGTAAAAGATTCAAAAGAAGCTGAAGACGCGCTTTGGGAGGAAACAGGATTTAGCCGCTCAAGGTGCAGGGCAGTGCTAAAAAATAACAACAATGATTTTGACAAAGCCCTTGAGGTTTTAAACGCCTTAAAGAATAACCGAATTGAAGTTTTATGGGATAAAATTCTTTCTTATTTTATAGGAGAGCGTGGAAGGCGATGTTGTGTTTATGATGGCGAAAAGGAGTTAATGGCTTTTCCCACATTTTTGCCAATGCTTTTTCTTATGTTTGTGAATGTGCCGTCTTGGCTTGTCGCTGTAGTGCTGTTGCTCATCTTTATGTTTGATATGGATCTTCGCACTGAGAAAGTTTCTTCAAACAACGAGAAAAATGATGGCACTGTTGTTATCAGCAATGAAAACAGCCAGTCGCCTGACATTGCAATAAACCAAGCAGTAGTTGACAGTGACGGATATGCGGAATTCGTAGTTGAATAAGCAAGTCAGCTTTGGCTGGCAATAAACTAAAAGAATCGAATAACAAAAGCAGTGGGTGGTTTGGCTTATTGAAAGCTAAATACAAGCCTGCAATTTTCTCGAAAAAGGAGGGGCGTGTTTCTTTCGCAGCTATAAAAAGGCGGGGGGAATTGCGCCATGATTTGATGAAAAAAGTCTTGATTGTAGAGGATGAGCAGAAAATTGGCAGATTCTTGCAATTGGAATTGAAGCATGAAGGGTATAGCTCAGAAATCTCTGCAGACGGGCGTGAAGGTTACCAAATGGCACAAAGCGGCTCGTACGACCTTATAGTGCTAGATTTAATGTTGCCAAATCTAAGCGGCATTGAAGTATGCAGAAGGCTTAGGGCGGAAGGCATTGCCACACCAATTATAATGCTGACAGCGAAAGATGATGTATCTGACAAGGTTATGGGTCTTGATGTTGGCGCTGATGATTATATGACAAAACCTTTTGCAATTGAAGAGCTTCTGGCACGCATGCGTGTCGCCCTGAAAAAACAAACAAAAGCCTCAGACGCTCCAATACTCCGAGGCGGCAAGCTTACATTAGACCGCAACAAGTATGAAGTATATTTTGATGATAGCCTGATTACATTGACGAAAAAAGAGTTTGAGCTCTTGGCTTTTTTGTTGACTAATAAAAACAATGTTTTGTCAAGAGAGCAAATTGTTGAAAACGTATGGGGATATGAATACGAGGCAGAAACAAATGTCACAGATGTTTATATCCGTTACTTAAGAAGCAAAATCGATGAAAGATTTGGAACTGCATATATTAAGACTATAAGGGGCATCGGATACCAATTTAAAGATGAGTAATTTGTCCCAGCAAAGGCTAAGTCGGAAAAACTCAATTAGAAAAAGAATTGCGCTGACATATACATCGATTTATATGGTTCTTTGTGTGTTTATGTTGGCTTCTTTCGTTTTGGGCTATGGGGTCTACCAGGGGGTAGTTTATTCGGCATATACTGAAGGCTTTGCGGGTGATTTAAAAAAGCAGTTGCGGTTGTCCGGCGACATAATCACTGACGAAAACATAGAAGAAATAAGGACATGGTGCCACAATAAGAGGGTTACCAGCACATTTAAGGAAATCACCATATGCAATGAGCAGTACAGGCGCCTTATCACAACAGATCCGGATATGCCAATAGAAGCTTTTTCACATCCCACCAATATCGTTTACCGCTTCTTTCCCCAAATTTCCCAAATTTCAAACGGATACTACTTGGACCATACGGTGGCCGAAACTGGGCTTAGGCGATATATCGTGATTTTGCGCTACGACATACAAGGCGTGTTAGAAGATTTGACCATGACAGTTCGACTGCTTGGCCTTTCAATGCTTTTCGGATTTCTAATCTTTAGTCTTGCGGGAAGCGCCCGCACTGTCGAGATGCTGTCGCCAATCGACAGGATTACTGATGTTGCAAAGAGAATCAATGGCGATAACTTGGCATTGCGCATTGACGAGGCAGAAGCCCAGTATGAGCTTGCCGAGTTGGTTAAGACGATCAACAGCATGATGGACCGGATCCAAGCCTCATACAACAAACAAATGCGTTTTGTGTCTGATGTCTCACATGAGCTAAGGACGCCCTTGTCTGTCGTTTCGGGTTATGGCAACATGTTGCAGCGATGGGGGAAGGAAGACGATGAAATTCTTGACGAGTCTATTGCAGCCATTATCAATGAAGCGGCAGGCATGACGGACCTTATCGAGAAGCTGCTTTTTTTGGTCAGGCATGACAACGAAACCCTCAATTTCGACTTGGTTCCAATGAATGTAAGCAATCTGCTCAAAGAGACGATTAAGGAAACGCAGATTGTAAATAAAGAATTCACAATTGACACAGAAATTGAAGAAGATGTCCTGATCCAAGCAGACCAGCTAAGGATAAAGCAATTGTTCCGGATACTCCTAGATAATGCGCTCAAGTACTCCCTTGACAAGAAAAATGTCCTCATTGGGATAAAAACCGCGCCAAATGGTTTTGCTGACATCTCTTTTAAAGACTATGGGCTTGGCATATCGCCAAAAGACCTGCCAAATATTTTTGACAGGTTTTACCGGGCAGACGAATCAAGGACCAAGGCGACTGGAGGCTATGGGCTTGGCCTTCCCATGTCAAAAATCATTGTGCAAGGCCATGGCGGAAAGATTACTGTTAGAAGCAAGGTTGACCATGGCACAGTATTTACAGTCCATTTGCCTCTTGCTGTCCAAAAGGAAGACAATTTTGATTTCGGATATGAAGAAGGCGATTCTGGATCTGAGCGCCTTGACCTCGACATCAGTCTAAACCAGCATTAGTTTTTATGTCTATTATTGTCAACCAGGCAATACAGCTGCCTTAACAGCGGGGCTGCTGCTAGTCTGGTTGGTTTTTTCTTTTGTGAATACTTGCCAAGCCTGAATATTTTCGGTAAGGAGGTCAAACATAAAGGTAAACATATAAGCCGCCAGTGAGTCAAACATAAAAGCAGAGTCGGTGCTAGTGGGTTAAAACCAATAAGTATACGCAAATAAACTCACATTAACTAATCGCACTAATACAATATAGTAGGGTATTTTGTCTTTGCCTTATGGTGCGGCAAAATAATAATGGGGAGAAATTATGATCATAAAGAGAGGAGATGTTTTTTACGCTGATTTGAGCCCAATTGTTGGAAGTGAGCAAGGAGGCATTAGACCAGTGTTAATTCTCCAAAACGACGTAGGTAATAAATATAGCCCGACCGTTATTGTTTCTGCCATTACATCGCAGACTAACAAGACAAAGATGCCGACACACATCCCAATTTATTCTGCTTCGGGTCTGTCAAAAGATTCGGTTGTCCTATTAGAGCAAATTCGGACGATTGATAAACAGAGGCTTAAAGAAAAAATAGGTCATATTGATGATGGAACAATGAGTTTGGTTAACGATGCTCTGACAATCAGTTTCGGCATGCAGCAACAGTTTAATTAAGGGCATAGCTTCGCCTTCTGAATGGTTGTCCACCTTTGCGGCTATATCGGAGCCAAGTTTCTTGGCTCCGATTTTGGCATTTCTGCCCTAGGCTTTAGCCTGTTGATGGCATGGGGCACTTTGCATCGAATCGATGCGAAGTGTCAAATGCCATCAACAAAAAACCACCCGCTATGCGGGTGGGAGTCAAAAAGTTATACAA